>CAJYQM010000391.1 GCA_913777025.1 uncultured Massilia sp.
AGCAAGTCGGTACCACCCCTTCCCATCCCGAACAGGACCGTGAAACGACTTTGCGCCGATGATAGTGCTGCAACCAGTGTGAAAGTAGGTTATCGTCAGGCTAATTAATAAGTAGTAGAGCAAGACCAAAAAACCCCGCCCGGCTATCGCCCGGCGGGGTTTTTTGCTTTTAGCCTCCTTCCAGCTTTACAATTTTTCACCATAGAATGTCTCTTTACGGAAACATTTCTATAGAGATCAACTAATAGTTACGATAGCATCATGGTCTTTATCGTTTCAACCCCAGCCCATGACTGCCGACAGCGACACATCCATCCAGTCCAGCCGCGCAAAACCCATGCGCCTCGCTACGCTGATGGTGTCTTTTGCCTGCTTGACAGTCGCCATTACGGCACTGCTGCAGTTGACACTGGTCGATCATTTCGCCATCGCACACGCCACTGACGAAGCCCGGCTGCGCCTGGAACAACTGTCCTGGCAGATGCGCGATTCGCTCGACCGCACCCTGGAGCAGACGGCGCGCGACGTAAGCCTGTTGTCTTCATTGCCGTCGATCCGCCGCATCGACAATCCCGCCGCGTCGCGCCAGATCATCGACAAGCTGCAGAGCCACTATGCAGACTATGCCTGGATCGGTATCGCCAAGCCCGACGGCAAGATCGTGGCCGCTACCCGCGGCATGCTCGAAGATCGCGACGTCACGCTGCGTCCCTGGTTCCACGCCGGTCAACGCGAAGTAATTGCCGAGGACTACCATCCGGCTGTCATGCTCGGCAAACTGCTGCCGCCGGCAGCCGATCCCTGGCGTTTCGTGGACCTGGCGGGACCGATCCGCGCCGACGACGGCAAGCTGCTCGGCGTATTGGCGATCCACCTGAGCTGGGACTGGGCGCGTTCCCTGGCGCGGACCCTGCTGACCCCGGCGCTGCGCGACTATGGCGCCGAGATCGTCGTCGTGCGTGCCGATGGCCTGGTCCTGCTCGGCCCCGATGACATCGTGGAAAAACGCATCGCCACCGACAGCCTGCGCCTGGCCATGCAGGGCAGGACCGGAGCAGTGCTGGAGCGCTGGCCGGATGGTAAATCCTATATGACAGGCTACAGCCTGAGCGGGCGCAGCGGCGGGCGCGCCACCCTGCACTGGGCGGTGCTGGTGCGCCAGACCGAAGACGCGGCCATGGCCTCGGCCCATGCTTTCGAGCGGCGCGCTTTCTGGTTCAGCCTGGGCCTGGCCATGCTGCTGGCGGTGTCCGTGGCCCTGCTGGCGCGCCGTATCGTCCGCCCGCTGAACATATTGAGCCTTGCGATCGAAGATATTGTCCACGAGCGGGCCAAGACGGCACCCGTGGCGATCCCCCAGGTCGGCAGCTTTCATGAGGCGCAGGTGCTGTCGGCCGCGCTGCGCGAACTGATGCGCAGCGAGCGCGCGCATCGGGAAGCCCTTGAGCATATGAATGCGCAGCTGGAGGAAACCGTGGCGGCGCGCACCGCCGAATTGCAGGAATTGTTGATGCGGGACGTATTGACGGGCTTGCCGAACCGCCGCGCGCTGATGCAGGCGCTGCCCGAGGTGATGACGCATGCGGCCAGTCTCGGACGGCCGTGTGCCGTGATGTTCCTGGACATGGATGGCTTCAAGGCCGTCAACGACACCCGCGGCCATGCGGAAGGGGACAAGTTGCTGCGCCAGTTCGGCGCGCGCATCCTGCACAACATCCGCGAAACGGATCTCGCGGTGCGCCTGGCCGGCGACGAATTCGTGGTCATCCTCGATATCGTCAACGGCCTCGAGGAAGCCGAAGACAAGGCGCGCTTCCTGCTCGCCCAGCTGGGCCGTCCCTTCCTGCTGGGCGGCGCGAGCGTCCAGGTCGGCGCAAGCATCGGGCTGGCCCTGCACTGGCCAGGCCAGGCCCAGGATCCGACCCGGCTGCTGGCCCGGGCCGACCGGGCGATGTACGAGGCCAAGCGCAAGGGCAAGAACCGCGTCGCGATTTCCGAAGACGATCTCGAAACCGCCTTGCCCTGACAGCCCGCCGAGGGCTGCGCCAGGGCGGTACTAAAGCGCCGGGCTCAGACGCCCCACAGGATATCGCTGCCCTGGTCGCGCGCCGCGCGCAGCATTTCCAGCAGCGGGTAGGCGCGCGTGGAAAAACTGACCGCCTGGGCCGCTTCGTGCTCGGCGTCTTCATTGTCCCGGTCATGCGCCTTGACGTCCTGCTCCATCTCATCGGTCGCCTGGTGCTTGCGGCTTTCCTCGATTTCGCGCTCGAGCACGCCGACTGCCTGCTCGGCTTCGGCAGAGGTGATGACGCCACGTTCCGCGTCCGCATCCTTGTTCAGCAGGTCGAGGATGCGCTTCGCATGCTCCTGGTACATCATGACATTGGGGTAGGCTTTGGTTTTAAAAGTAATCAGCATAGTTGTCTCGTCTAACCATTCGTGATCTAACGATAACACGTCTCTCAAGGCCGCGTCGGTGCGCCCCCGCACCTGTCAGCCGGGATTGCGCCTCAGCAGCCATGCCAGCAGCAGGTTGCCCAGCGCCAGGGCGAGCGCGGCGGCCGCCGCCAGCGGCAGCCAAGTCGATGCCTGGCCGGCCAGGGCCAGCAGGCACCATGCGGAACCGCCCCAGCCGATCGTATTGATCATCTCCAGCGCCGTGCACAGGCCGTTTTCCTTGCCCCGCGTCTTGAAATTGCTGCGCGGCGCCGGCCGTCCGACCCAGAGCACGATCAAGCCCGCACCCAGCACCGCCCCGGTGACGGTGAACGCCGCCAGGATACCGAGCAAGGGCGAACGCACGACCAGCCACAGCAGCGGCAGCGCGGTCAGCAGCAGCGGCGGCATGGTGGCGGCCGCCAGCTTTGCCAGGCGGATGGTGCGCATCGCCACCGGTGCGCCGCGCAAGAGGTCGGGCGCATCCTCGGCCGAGATGACGATCCAGGCCAGGCCGCCGGTCATGGAGCTGCACAGCAAGGTGAGCGCGACGCCGACCGCCGGCCCCGCCGCGCCGCTGTCGCGCAGGATCAGGAACAGTAGCGGCACCAGGTAGATCATCTGCAGCAGCACCTGGGAGATCAGGTGTGGGTCGCGCCTGATCAGGCGCCATTCCTTGACGACGACCGTGTCGAACAGGCTGCTGCGGAAGCGGAAGCGCAGGCTGCCGGCCGGCCTCGATGCGGCGCGTCCCATGCCGGCGGCCTGCTGCAAGCCATGCACGAAGAAGCGGTGGGTGAAGCCGACCGTCAGCATGCAGGCCACCAGTGCCAGGGCCGCCAGGCCGAGCAGCGGCAAGCCTTCGCCCAGCGCCGCCCGTCCCGGCAGCCACAGCGCACTGGTCGGAGAAAACACGCCATATTGCGCCAGCTTGTGCACGGTCTCCTCGGTGGCGGCGCGACCGCTGCCGTGGGACACGAAGTTGTAGGCCTGCATCGTCAGGAACAGCAGCGCGCCGGCGACGGCCGCCACGACCTGGCCCACCACGCGCGTGCGGCGCGCCCCCAATACGCGCACCAATGCCAGCGTCAGCAGCATGGCGGCGCAAGCGCCGAGCGCGGCCATGGACAACACGGCCGGGTAGATGGCGAGCCAACCCGGCTGGCCAAAGAAGACGGCGACGTTGGCGAACGGCGAGAACAAATACACGAAGGACAGCGCGGTCGTGACCACCACGCCCATCAGGCGCACCGCGAAGATGCTGCGCGAAGGCAGGGGCGAGGACAGCAGCAGGTCCAGGTCGCCTCGCTCGAACAGGGCCGTCACGCAGGCCTTGAGTCCGCCGGACAGCATGAAGGTCGCGCACACCAGCAGCACGCCGCCGGCCAGGATGCTCATCAAGGGATCGCGCAGGTGCTCGCTGCCGATCGCGCGCAACATCACGAACGCCAATCCGTGAAACAGCAGCCAGCCCAGCGTGAGGACGACGATGCCGCTCATGCCGAAGCGCTTCCTGGTGCCGGCGGTCGTCCGCGACACGCCATACCAGGCCAGCCGCAGCTCATGGCGGAGCAGCCACAGGATACTGCCGGGCGCCGCGTTCACGCCTGCTCCGTCAGCTGCAGGAACACGTCTTCCAGGCTGCCGCCCAGCGTGCGTTCGCGCAGCTCGGCCAATGTGCCTTCGGCGATCAGGCGGCCCTGGCGGATGATGCCGATGCGCTGGGCGAGCCGCTCGGCCACTTCGAGGATGTGGGTGGTCAGGATCACCGTGCCGCCCTTGGCCACGTGCGACAGCAGCAGATCCTTGACCTGGCGCGCCGCGGCCGCGTCCAGGCCGGTCAGCGGCTCGTCGAGGATCAGGAGTTCCGGCTCGTGGATCAGCGCACCGGCCAGCGCCAGCTTCTGCTTCATGCCGCGCGAAAACCCTTCGGTCAGCTCGTGCGCATGCTTGGACAGGTCGAGCCAGTCGAGCAGGTGGCGTCCGCGCGCCTCGGCTTCTTCGGGGCGCAAGCCCCACAGGCCGGCGACGAATTCCAGGTACTCGGTCGGCTTGAGCTTCCCGTACAGCATCGGATCGTCGGGCAGGTAGGCCATGCGGCGCTTGGCGCCGGCCGGGTCGCGCGCCATGTCCACGCCCAGCACCTCGATGTGGCCGGCGTCGGGCGCCAGCAGGCCGGTGACCATGCGCAGCGTCGTGGTCTTGCCGGCGCCGTTCGGGCCGAGCAGCGCGTACAGCTCGCCGCGCCTGACGCTCAGGTGGAGGTGGTCGACGGCCGGGCGGCCGAAATCCTTGCGCAGGCCGCGCAGCTCGAGGGCAGGGGTGTCGCTGGTCATGGAGGTCAATGGAGGAAGGTCACTGAAGAGTGAACGAAGTGAAGAATTGCTCGATCTGTTCGGGCGGCACGGCCTTGTCGCGCCCGACCACGATCACCTGGTAAAACCGGGTGCCGCGCGCCTCGAAGTGGCCGACCAGGCGCATCTGCTGGCCAGCACCCTGGACCGGGCCGGTCGCATCGACATCGATGGCCCTGCGGCTGGCGCTGTCGTTCGAAGCCGATGCGGATGCGGTATTCAAGCGGGCAGGATCGGCGCCGATGTTGCGCAGCAGCGCCAGCTTCATCGCATCGAGCGCGGCCTGCGCACGCGCCGCATCCGGCGCCTTGGCCGAGCCGACCGCAAAGGTGACGCCGTCGACCTCGGCCGCGGTCATGGTCATGTCGACCCGCATGCCGTCGAGGTCGATCGTACGGGTGGCGCTGGCGGGCTTGGCGGGGAAGGTGACGCGGTAGCGCGCGTCCGGACTGGCATAGTCGCGCCAGTTGTATTTGGGACTGCAGGCGGCCAGGCAGGCCGCCAGCAGGAACGACAGGAGTCGGATTGTCATGCCGACATGGTAGCAGGGCTGGCGCGCCTGCGATACGGGGCCGGGCTGGCCTTCTCAGGGAGCGACCGGGATCGGATTGGCCGCCACCTGGGCGTTGAAGGCGTTCACCAGCGCGTGCTCGTCCGGCCCGGCATTGTTGCGCATCGGGACCGCGATATCGACCAGCGCTTCTTCGCGCCCGCTCGCCAGCGCCTGCATGGTCTGGGCGATGAAAGCGTCGAGCGGCATGGCGCGCGGGTCGTCGCTCTTGTGGACCAGGTCGGTATTCACCCAGGGCGGGGCGATTTCCTGCACCGTCACCGAGGTGTCGCGCAGCATGAAGCGCTGCGACAGCGTATAGGAATGCAGCGCGGCCTTGGTGGCCGAATACACGGCGGTGTTTGCCAGCGGCACATAGGCCAGCACCGAGGTGTTGTTGACGATGGTCGCGCGCGGCTGGGCTTTCAGGTGCGCGATCAGGGCCGAGCTCATGCGGATCGGGCCGAGCAGGTTGGTCCCGATCGTCGCCAGCGCGGTGGCGTCGTCAATGCTGCCGGCCGCGTCGTCGAAGGGCATGATGCCCGCATTGTTGATCAGGACGTTCAGCGTCGGCCAGGTCTCGACCAGCGTGGCTGCCGCGCGGCGGATGCTGTCCGGGTCGGCGATGTCGAGCTCGACCGCATGCATGCCCGGATTGGCGCGGGTGACTTCGTCCAGCAAATGCTTGCGGCGGCCGCCGATGATGACCAGGTTGCCGAGCTTGTGGAAGGCTTCGGCCAGGCCGCGGCCGATGCCCGAGGTGCCGCCGGTGATGAAGATGGTGTTATTGGTCAGTTGCATGATGTTCTCCTGTGCTTGTGTGTTGGTGAGGCGTATCATCGCGCTTGCTGGCTTGTCCGATACGTCGAATATCCCTCGATTTCGGACAAGCTGATATGCATGAGCAAGCTGGCGGCCTATCTGTTGTGCCAGTTGTCTGCACGGGCGGCAAAGCGCTGCCGTATCATTCCGCCGACGCCTGCAGCGGCCCGCCGGCCGCGCATTCATTCGAGGACAACATGACAGCAAGAATCGGACTCCTCCTTCCACCGGGCTTCCAGGCCCTGGATTTCATGGCCACCACGGTCTACGAGCTGGCCAACGGCCTGAGCGGCGCCGCCCTGTACGAGGTGGCGCTGCTGTCGGAACACGGCGGCGTCATGCGCAGCTCATCGGGCGTGGCCGTGCTCACCGAAGCCGTCGAGCGCCACGACTACGACACCTTGCTGGTGGCGGGGCAGATGGTGCCGGGCACGCCGTCCGCCCCCGGTTTCGTCGCGATCCTGCGCCAGGCCGGCATCCATGCGCGGCGCGTGGCCAGCATCTGCACCGGCGCCTTCCTGCTGGCCGAGGCCGGCCTGCTGGACGGCAAGCGCGCGACCACGCACTGGGCGCTGGCGCGCGACCTGCAGCGCGCCTACCCGAAGCTGCGCGTGGAGGAAGACCGCATCTACATCAACGAGGGCAAGGTCTGGACCTCGGCCGGCATGACAGCCTGCGTCGACCTGTGCCTGGCCATGGTCGAGAACGACCACGGTCCCGAACTGGCGCGCAACATCGCGCGCAAGCTGGTGGTCTACCACCGCCGCAGCGGCGGTCAGTCGCAGTTCTCGGCGCTGCTGGAACTCGAGCCCAAGTCCGACCGCATCCAGCAAGCCCTGAGCTACGCCAAGCGCCACCTGCGCAAACCCTTGTCCGTCGACGAACTGGCCGAAGCCGCCAACCTCAGCACGCGCCAGTTCAGCCGTACCTTCCGCATCGAGACCGGGCAATCGCCGGCGCGCGCCATCGAGGTGCTGCGGGTGGAGGCGGCGCGCGCCATGATCGAGGGCAGCAACCATTCGATCGACGTGGTCGCGCGCGAGACCGGCTTCTCGGATCCCGAGCGCATGCGGCGCGCCTTCCTGCGCGCCTTCGGCCAGCCGCCGCAGGCGATCAAGCGCGCCGCGCGCGAGCAGGCGATGCTGGGCGCTGGCCACGCCTGATGTCCAGAAACGAGGGAAATTAGTCCTACGGGTCCTGTCCTGTTCTGAAAAGATGGCGTCACGCTTTCTTTCGAACAGGAGTTACGCATG
>CAJYQM010000392.1 GCA_913777025.1 uncultured Massilia sp.
GCTGGACCGGGACCGCGCCCTGTGGGTCTGGCTGGGTGCCGACGACCATGCGCAACTCCGGGTCAACGACGAGCTCGTCTATGCGGGGGCCAGGGACGACAAGCGGTGGTTCTTCGCCCAGGTGCACGGCGCCGGCCAGGACGGCTTGATCCGGGACTGGAACATGACCGAGGCCAGGCGTCTCGTGCATTTCCACAAGGGCGTCAACCGCCTGCTGC
The DNA here is from genome assembly GCA_913777025.1 of uncultured Massilia sp. GTDB lineage: Bacteria > Pseudomonadota > Gammaproteobacteria > Burkholderiales > Burkholderiaceae_D > Telluria. The sequence continues at coordinate 219 of CAJYQM010000392.1, forward strand.
TGAAGCTGTCGAACGGCCCGAAGCACGTATTCTTTTCGGTGGTGCTGACGCCGGGGTGATCAAGGCGCGTCGATGCGGCGCTGCAAGGTTTCAAGCTCGGCAAGGAAGCGTTCGGCGGCCACCAGCGGCGGCCACGGTTCCCAGGGCCGGCAGCCGTAGGCCGCCGCCAGCGGGTCGTCCTGCAGCACGGCCGAGCGGATCTTGAGCGTGTCGCGTACTTCCTTTTCCGACCAGCCGGCCACGTGCACGGCCTCGCTGGCAGCGGCGATGCGGTCGGCGCGTTTGTGGCGCTCGTGCTCGGCCGGTGTCCAGGCCGGCAAGCCGTAGCGCAGGAACACGGCTTGCTCCAGGCGCAGGGTGAGGGCGCGGAAGCCCTCGCCGAGAAAGGGCTTGATGGGCGAGACCGCGTCGAAGCCGAGCAGGCCTTCCTCGGCGTCGTGCAGCAGTTCGCGAAGTTCAATGACGGGCGGCAAGGGCGTGGGCGAGGCGGCGCGGCGCAGCAGCATCACGGAAATCGAATGCTGGGCCACGGACAGCGGCAGTGGCCAGGCCGTGTGGCCGCCCCAGCGGTAAGTACGGGCCAGGCCCAGCGCCAGGTCGGCGTCGTCCCAGTCGAAGGGTGTCGGATTCAACAGGTCGAGCCGCTTGCCGGACGGCATGCGGACCCAGGCGCGCATGGGGAGAGAGCTCATGCGCGAATTTTACACACTGGCGCCTGTCCACCCCACGAGATTGATATGGCCGAAATCCCGCACCGCCCAGCGCACTACACTGGACTGCGCACATACATAGGGTGACCCATGGCTGAGGTTCCGAAACGCATCGATTGCGACGTGCTGGTGGTGGGCGGCGGCATCAACGGCGCCGGGATCGCGCGCGACGCCGCCGGACGTGGCTTGCGCGTGGTGCTGTGCGAAAAGGACGACCTGGCGGCGCACACCTCGTCCGCGTCCAGCAAACTGATCCACGGTGGCCTGCGCTATCTCGAGCATTACGAATTCGGCCTGGTGCGCAAGGCGCTGGCCGAGCGCGAGGTGCTGCTCAAGAGCGCGCCCCACATCATGCATCCGCTTCGCTTCGTGATGCCCCAGCGTACCGCCGCTGGCCCGTCCGGGGAGGCGACAGGCCAGCGGCCGGCCTGGATGATACGCGCCGGCCTGTTCCTGTACGATCATCTGTCAAGGCGCGATTTTCTTCCCCCGTCCGGCAGCATCGACCTGCGCGCCGACCCGGCCGGTGCCGTGCTGCAGCGGCGCTTCGCGCGCGCCTTCGTGTATTCCGACGCCTGGGTCGACGATGCGCGGCTGGTGGTGCTGGCCGCCATGGACGCGCGCGAACGCGGCGCCACCGTCCTCACTCGTATGCGCTGCAGCGTGCTGCGGCGCGAAGCCGCGCGCTGGTCGGCCACGCTGTCCGGGCCGAAGGGCGAGCTGCTGGTGCAGGCGCGCTGCCTGGTGAACGCGACCGGCCCGTGGGCGGCGCACTTCCCGCACGAGGCGGGCGGTACCGTGAGCCCGGCGGGAAACCGCACGCTGCGCCTCATCAAGGGCAGCCACATCGTCGTGCCGCGCTTGTTTACGCATGGCCAGGCCTACCTGCTGCAGCAGCCGGATGGGCGCATCGTGTTCGCGCTGCCCTATGAAGAGGCCTTCACGCTGGTCGGCACCACCGACGTCGAATACACCGGCGACCTCGACCGCGTGGCGATCAGCGCCGCCGAGACCGCCTACCTGTGCGACGCCGTCAACCGCTGCTTCGAGCGCCGTATCGGGCCCGAGGACGTGGTGTGGAGCTTTGCAGGCGTACGTCCCCTGATCGGTGGCGATGGCGGCGCCAGCGCGTCGAGCGCCAGCCGCGACTACCGGCTCGAGACCGACACCCACGGCGCGCCCATGCTGTCCGTGTACGGCGGCAAGGTGACGACCTTCCGCCGGCTGGCCGAGCAGGCGGTCGACTGGATTGCGCCGGCGCTCGGGCGGCGCGCGGCCGGCTGGACCGCGCACGCCTGTCTGCCTGGCGGCGATTTGTTCGGCAAGGCGCCGGATGCGCGCGGGGTGCTGGAATTCGACGCCTGGCTGCGCACGCGCCAGCAGCAATACGCCTGGCTGGCGCCGGCGCTGTTGCAACGCTATGCGCGCGCCTACGGCACGCGGCTGGGCACGCTGCTGGGGCATTGCCGCACGCGCGCCGACCTCGGCGAAGAAATCGTGCCCGGGCTGTTCGAGGTGGAACTGGATTACCTGCGACGCCATGAATGGGTGCTCGCCGCCGAGGACGTGCTGTGGCGCCGTACCAAGCTCGGCCTGCATGTGCCGCCCGGGGCGGCGGCACGGGTCGACGACTGGCTGCGCGCACGCCAGGCCGGGCGCGCAGCGGCGGTGGCGCCGGGGCCGGGCAGCATCAACCCGGCCTGAACCGCCCCGTCAGTGCTTCGGCTGTTCCATGCGCGGCAGCAGCGCCGCCAGGATGCCGAGCAAGGGCAGGAAGGACGCGATGCGGTACACCTGCTCGATGCCGGCCACGTCGGCGATATGGCCCATGGCCGCCGCGCCGATGCCGCTGACGCCGAACATCAGGCCGAAGAAAATACCGGCGATCATGCCGACCTTGCCCGGCACCAGTTCCTGTGCGAACACGACGATGGCGGAAAAGGCGGACGACATCACCAGGCCGATCACGACCGACAGCACGCCGGTCCAGAACAGGTCGGCGTAGGGCAGGGCCAGCGTGAACGGCGCCGCGCCCAGGATCGAGACCCAGATCACGCGCTTGCGGCCGATACGGTCGCCGATGGGGCCGCCGGCGAAGGTGCCGGCGGCGACTGCGGCCAGGAACACGAACAGATACATCTGCGCGGTGCCGACCGGCACCTGGAACTTCTCGATCAGGTAGAACGTGTAGTAGCTCGACAGGCTGGCCATGTAGATGTACTTGGAGAATACCAGCATCGACAGCACCGCCAGTGCCTGGAACACCTTGGCACGTGGCAGCGGCGAGACGGCATGCGCGGCCGATTTCTTCACGGCATTCCTGAGATGGCTGCCATACCAGCGGCTGACGCCGACCAGCACGATCACGGCCAGCAGGATGAGCAGCGAGAACCATCCGATCCGGCCCTGGCCGCGGCCGACGATGATGGCAGCCGCCAGCAGCGGTCCCAGCGCCGAGCCGAGGTTGCCGCCGACCTGGAACAGCGACTGGGCGAAGCCGAAGCGCCCGCCCGAGGCCAGGCGCGCCACGCGCGAGGCTTCCGGGTGGAAGGTCGAGGAACCGACACCGATCATGCCGGCCGCCACCAGCAGCATCGGGTAGCTGGTCGACACCGCCAGCAGGCCGACGCCGGCCAGGGTCACGCACATGCCGACCGGCAGCAGGAAGGGAATGGGGTGCTTGTCGGTGTACAGGCCGATCCAGGGTTGCAGCAGCGAGGCCGTGCACTGGAAGGTCAGCGTGATCAGGCCGACCTGGGCGAAGCTGAGCGAAAACTCCTGCTTGAGCAGCGGATAGATGGCGGGCAGCACCGCCTGCACGCAATCGTTCAGCAGGTGGACGAAGGCGACGGAGAACAGGATCTGCAATACCGTGCCGCTGGCGGAGCCGCGCGCCGGCGCGGACGAGGTCGACGGTGTGGTCATGGAAGCTGGAGGAATGGACAAGAGCTTGCCAGTGTAATATGGGAGGCTCGAACGCATATTCCATTTTTCGTCGCCAAAGTGACACTCCTGCCTTCGCCCCATTACCGCCCGCG
>CAJYQM010000393.1 GCA_913777025.1 uncultured Massilia sp.
CTGGCAGGGCGCAGGCATGCGAAGACGGCGGTACTGATGATCGACTGGGACCTCGAAGGCCCGGGCCTGCACCATTATTTCCCGCGGCGGCCCCAGGATCACGCCGGCCCGCGCGAAGGCCTGCTGGAACTGTTCGAGGGCTGCCGCGAGCACCTGCGCGTCCTCGGCCGCGCGCCGGCCGAGGACGCCGAAGCGCTGGCGGCGCGCGTGCTCGACGCGGTCGACTGGGATGCGCATATCGAGCGCGTCGACGACGTGCGGCCGCTGTACCTGATGCGCGCCGGCCGCTTCGACGACAGCTACGGCGAACGCGCCGACCGGATCGACTGGGACGCGCTGTTCTGCGCCTGCCCGGCCCTGTTCCGCAGTTTCGCCGCCTGCCTGAAGCGGCGCTTCGCCCACGTCCTGATCGATTGCCGCAGCGGCCGTTCGGCGGCGGCCAGCGTCTGCACCGCGCTGTTGCCGGACAAGATGGTGGGCTTGTTCACGCCCGATCCGCGCAGCCTGGACGGCCTGCAGGGCGTCGTCACGCGCGCGCTCGACTACCGCTGCAGCCACGAGGACGAGCAGCGCCCGCTGCTGTTCTATCCGCTGCCCAGTCCGGTCGATGCGGCCGGCGAGGGGCGTCTGCGCTGGCGCTTCGGCGATGGGCAGCACCGCGAACGCGAGGCCGGACCCGCCGTGCCGGGCGACGCCGGCTACCAGGCGGCGCTGGAAACCCTGCTGGGCGATTGTTACGGCGTGTCCAGCGTTTCGCTCGACAGCTACCTGGACGAGGTGCAATTGCCGCAGGCCGGCCTGGTGGGCGCGCCGCTGCCGTCGGGACGCATCCAGGCCGGGGCCTGCGGCCGCCTGGGGCCGGTACGCAGCATCGAAGCCCTGCTCGAATGGCTGGAACCCGGGCATTTCCCCTGGCGTCCACTGGCCGAGGTGCGCCTGGTGCAGGCCGTCGAGGCGCTCAACGAGCGCGCCGGCGATCCGCAAGCGCCGGCACTGGTGCGCGAACTGGTGCGGCTCGGCCAGTCCTACCTAGGGCAGCAGGGCGAGCTGGAAGCGGCGCGCCGCATCGAACAGCACGTGATCGCGCTGGAAGAAGGCTTGCACGCGATGGAGGAGGGCAAGCGCGGCCATGCCGGCCTGCGCCGCCATGGCGAGGCCTGGGGCGCACTGGCCGATGCGCTGGATGACAAGTTGTCACGCTTGCAAGAGTTGATCGACAATCGCAGTCCGCGCGAGGCGAGGGCGCTGGCGGACAGCCTGCGCAGCAGCATCCTGCGTCCAAGTGTGGCGCATCCGCTACGGCGCCGCGGTGCGGCGATGATCAAACAGGTCTATCTTCAGGAAGGCGACAAGGACGCCCTGCTGGCATTCACGCAGGACGAAGTGTCCTCGCTCGAAGGGGCGCTGATCCAGGCTGCGGGAGGACGGCCGCTGGTCCCGGGTTGAACAAAAAATGTGCAGCCGGGTAGATCGATCTGGCCGTTGCTTCAGGTAAAATCGCGGCATGCGTATCCTTATCAGTAACGACGACGGCTATCTCGCCCCCGGCATCAATGCCCTGGCCGAAGCGCTCGCCACGGTTGCCGACATTGTGGTGGTTGCTCCCGACAGCAACCGCTCGGGCGCGTCCAATTCCTTGTCGCTGGACCGCCCGCTGTCGGTCACGAAGGCTGCGAACGGTTTTTATTTTGTCAACGGCACCCCGACGGACTGCGTGCACATCGCGCTGACGGGGATGCTCGACACGCGCCCGGACCTGGTCGTATCCGGCATCAACAACGGCCAGAACATGGGTGACGACACCCTGTATTCGGGCACCGTGGCCGCCGCGACCGAAGCTTTCCTGTTCGGCATCCCGGCGATTGCGTTTTCCCAGGTCCATTCGGGCTGGTCCGAGATCGAGTCCGCGGCCCGGGTCGCGCGCGATATCGTGCTGCGCCGCCTGGATGCGCTGGAGTCGCCTTTCCTCTTGAACGTGAACATCCCGAACCTGCCGTATGAGCAGATGGGCCCGCTCACGCCGACCCGCCTGGGCCGGCGCCACCAGTCCGAGCCGGTGATCCGCGCCCAGGACCCGCGCGGCCGCGAGATCTTCTGGATCGGCGCGCCCGGCGCCTGCCGCGATGCCGGCGAGGGCACCGATTTCCATGCCACCGCCCAGGGCCAGGTGTCGCTTACCCCGCTGCAGGTGGACCTGACCCATCGCGAGCAGCTGCAACTTTTGCGGGACAGCCTGCAATGAATGAGAAGCGCAGCAACTTCCCCTTGCCGCTGTCCTCGGTGACGGGGCCGGTCACGCGCAAACCGGCGGCGCCGGCGCCGGTCGCGACCCCGCAGACGGCGACCCAGAATGCGCGCAGCAACAGCCAGGCGCCGGTCGCCGGCACGCGCGCCCCGGCCTATGCGGCGCCCGGCCAGAAGGCGCCGGCGCCGGCCCAGGCCCAGCCCCAACAGACGCTGGCGCGCTCCGACCTGATGGCCACCGAGGCGCCGCGCCGCGCGATGGCGGCACGGGTGGCGCGCCAGGGCGTGAAGGACCCGCAGGTATTGGCGGCGCTGGAAACCGTGCCGCGCCACATGTTCCTCGAGCCCGCGATGTCGGGCCAGGCGTACAGCGACATCTCGCTGCCGATCGGCCAGAACCAGACGATTTCGCAGCCTTATATCGTGGCGCGGATGATCGAATTGCTCAAGGGCAGTGGCCATCCGCTGCGCCGCGTGCTCGAGATCGGCACCGGCTGCGGCTACCAGGCGGCGGTCCTGTCCTGCGTCGCGCAGGAAGTGTATTCGATCGAGCGCATCAAGCCGCTGCACGAGCTGGCGAAGGCCAACCTGAGACCGTTGCGCATCGCCAATCTGCGCTTGCAGTACGGAGATGGTATGCTAGGGCTGCCGCAGGTCGCGCCTTTCGATGCCATCATCCTTGCGGCGGCCGGACTCGAGGTGCCGCGCGCGCTGCTCGAGCAGATGGCCATCGGCGCCCGCCTGGTGGCGCCGCTTGGCGCGCAGGTGCAGCACCTGCAGCGCATCATCCGGACGGGCACCTCGGAATGGACCAGCGAAACGCTGGAAGCCTGCCATTTCGTGCCCTTGCGGCCAGGCCTGGCCAGATCGGAAGAGCACACGTCTGAACTCCAGTC
>CAJYQM010000394.1 GCA_913777025.1 uncultured Massilia sp.
AGGCTGAGCACGATCATGCCGCCGTCGAGCAGGCCCGACTGGCGGATGAACTGCTGGTGGGACAGGGCCAGCCGGTCGCCATTCCACTGCAGCGCCGTCATATGGGCCGGGCCGGAAAACACGGCGCGGCACAGCACGTCGGTCTGGGGCCGCGGCAGGTGCAGCGCGAAGCCGGACTTGACCGCCGTCATGGCACCCTCGGCGGCGCCGCGCGAGGCGCTGCCCAGCGGCTGCAGGGTGGCGCTGTCCCAGCAGCGCAGCGACACCGCATGGCGCGAGGGGAATTCGACGACGTCGGCGCCGGGAATGTCACGCCCGTGCAGCGTGAACCAGAGCGGGGCTTCGGAAAGATGGCTGTCGTAGGTATCGACCGGGTGGGCGCGCGCCAGTTCGCGCAGGGCCGCGGCGGGCGTCAGCGGCCCATCGAGTTCGACGGTGGTGCTGAAGGCCAGCGGCTGGCCGCCGCCGGTGACGAAATGGCTGTTCCACAGCATCAGCACCAGTGCGGACACCAGCGCCACGCCGGCCGGCACCAGGTACACCGACAGCACCCGCATCGCCGCTTCGATGACGCGATGCGCTGCTGCAAGGATCGAGGGCGAGGTTGACCGGGGCGGCTGGAATGGCTGGAACATGGACGTATCGAGGCAATGAGCCCTCAAGCATACAGGCTGCCAATAGTGCCGTCATGCAATATCTTCAACTGATCAGGGCCTGGGGCGGGAACACCCCGCGAACGGCACCCGATGCGCATGGCATCGTGATCTTTGTGGCGCGGGCGCAACTTGCCGGGCAGGCAGGCCGCACCGGGCGGCGCGATGCTCAAGCCGCTTCGCGCATGAAGCGAGCCGTTCCCGCAACCCGGATCGAGCCGCCTGTGGCCGCGCCGATCGCCGCATGCAGGCGCGAGCGCATGCCCATGTCCTCGCCCTGCACCACGTCGATGGCGCCGCCGTGCGGCCAGCTGATGTCACGCAGGTAGCCGGCCAGCGCGGCGGTGCCGGCGCCGGTGGCCGGGTCTTCGTAGACGCCGCCAATGGCGAATGGATTACGAGTGTGGAACAGGCGTGGCCCTTCGGCCCAGGCCAGCACGATGGTGGTCAGGTCGTGCGCGGCCATCAGCGCGCGCCCCGCTTCGAGTTCGTAGCGCATCGCCGCCAGCAAGTCGCGGCTGGCCAGCGCCAGCACCAGGTGATTGGCGCCTGCGTGGGCGAAACCGGGCGGGATGCGCGGGTCGAGGTCGGCCTCGCGGTAGCCGAACAGGGCCAGCGCCCCGGCCACCAGTTCCGGCGCCGCGGGACGGCTGAAGGTCGGCGGCGATTGCAGCGCGGCGCTGACCAGGCTGTCTTCTGCCCGGCCTTCGACCGTTTGTCCCTGGACGGTAATTGCGGCCTGGTTCAGGGACAGGGCGTAGACGCCGTCGCCATGTGCCCGCGCCAGCGCCGAGCCCAGTGCGATGGTGGCGTGGCCGCAGAACGGCACTTCGGACGCGGGCGAAAAGTAGCGCACGCGCCAGTTGCCGCTACCCTCGCCCAGCGGCGCCGCGAACGCGGTTTCGGAAAAGCCGACCGCGTGCGCCAGGCGCTGCATCTCGTCGGCCGGCGGCAGCTGCGGACCGATCCAGACGCCGGCCGGGTTGCCGCCCACGTCGCCGTCGGAAAAGGCGGCGATGCGCAGGATGGTGTCGGTGTCGATTGACGGCTCGGTTCGGCTCACGGTTGGCTCCTGTCGAGGATAAAAGATCATTTTACTTGACGGGGCAAGGCTTGCATCCTAATATTTAGATGGATATCTAATTAGAACGGCTTCAAAACATGACCGGCAAGCTCAACACTGCCTTCAAGGCAATCGCCGACCCGACGCGGCGCGAAATCCTGCGCCTGCTGCGCAGGGAAGAAATGAACGCGGGCGAACTGGCCGCGCACTTCGACATGACCAAGCCCACCATGTCGCACCACTTCGCGGTGCTCAAGGAGGCTGAACTCATCACCAGCCGGCGCGAGGGCCAGACCATCTGGTACGCGCTGAACACGACGGTCCTGGAAGACGTGCTGGCCTGGACCATGGACATGGCGCGCGGCGCCGGGGGAGACAAGACATGAAGACGCGTTTCAAACTGTGGGCCTTGGTGGTGCTGCTGGCGACCGTGGGCGCCACGCTCTGGCTGTACGGCGCGCTGCCCGCGCGCATCCCCTCGCACTGGAACGCGGCCGGCCAGGTCGACGCCTGGGGGCCGCGCGCCTCGATCTTCACGGAGCCGGCCATCATGCTGGGCGTGGCTTTCCTGTGGCTGGTGCTGCCCGGGATCTCGCCAAAGCGCTTCGAAGTCGAAGGCTTCGAAGACACCTGGTGGTTCGGCGGCATGGCGGTGCTCGCCCTGCTCGCCTACATCCAGGCCATGCTGCTGGCTGCCGCGTCGGGGGCCGGCATCGACGTCGGGCGTGCGCTCGGTGGCGGCCTGGGCGTCTTCATCCTGCTGCTGGGGAATGTGATGGGCAAGGTGCGGCGCAATTTCTGGCTCGGCATCCGCACGCCCTGGACCCTGGCCAATGAGCGCGTCTGGTATGCCACGCATCGCCTGGCCGGCAAGACCATGGTGGGGAGCGGGCTCCTGATGATCGGCATGGCGCTGGCCGGGTGGCCGGCATGGACCGGGACCGCGCTGCTGCTGGCCGGCGTTCTGGTGCCGGCCGGGTATTCGCTGGTGTACTACAAGCGGCTCCAGCGCGAAGGCCGGCTGGAGTCCGCCTGATCTTCTCCGCTCAGAACCCCGGCGGCCGCTCCGCCGCCACGCCCGCGGCTTTTTCCAGCGCCAGGCCGACGCGCGCGATCGTGCCTTCGTCGAACAGGCGGCCGATCAGCGTCACGCCATGCGGCACGCGGCGCGGCGGGTTGAAGGCCGGCAGCGGCTGGGCCGGATTCGGCGCCCAGTCGCTGCGCGCCTGCCCCACCTCCACCGTGCCGGTGCGCAGCGTCAGCGACGGGTGGCCGGTGTTGTTCGAGATGGTCAGCATCTCGTCGCGCAGCGAGGGCACCAGCAGCAGGTCGACCTCGCGGAAGATGCGCGCCATCTCCAGCGCCGTCTTGCGGCGCAGGCGGTCGGACTGGACGAAGTCGACGGCCGACAGGAAGCGCGCCTCGTGGAACAGGTTCGGCCAGGCGTCAGGCACCTGCGCCTTGAGCTGGTCGACGCGGCCGTCGAGCGTGATCTCTTCGAACGCGGCGGCGGCTTCGGCGAACAGCACGGTGTTGAGCGACTGCCAGGGCCAGTCGGGCAGCGCGACCGGCACCGCCTTGAGGCCCAGCTTTTGCAAGGATTCCAGCGCGGCGCGGTCGACGTCGGTGGCGGGCGCTTCCTTCATCCAGCCGGGGAAGTAACCGACCTTCAGGCCCGCCACCGTGGCGTTGGCATCGAAGTCCAGCTTCGCGGGGACGCTGGCGGCGTCGCCGGCATCGGATCCCGAGATCGCCTGCAGCACCAGCATCGCATCCTCGACGCCGCGCGTCATCGGTCCCAGCTTGTCGAGCGACCAGCACAGCGTCATCGCGCCGCTGCGGCCGACGCGGCCATAGGTCGGGCGCAGGCCGGTCACGCCGCAGCGCATCGACGGGCTGACGATGCTGCCGCCGGTCTCGCTGCCGATCGAGAACGCGACCAGCGCCGCCGCCGTGGCCGCGCCCGAGCCCGCGCTGGAGCCGGACGCGCCCTCTTCCGGCAGCCACGGATTCATGGTCTGGCCGCCGAACCAGATGTCGTTCAGGGCCAGCGCGCCCAGGCTCAGCTTCGCGACCAGCACGGCGCCGGCGGCCGTGAGCCTGGCTACCACGGTCGAGTCCTGCTGGGGCACGCGGTCGCGGTAAAACTCGGCGCCCCAGGTGGTGCGGATGCCGGCGGTGTCGAGCAAGTCCTTCACGCCGTAGGGGATGCCGTGCAGCGGACCGCGGTATTTGCCGGCGGCGATCTCGCGGTCGGCCTGGCGCGCCCGGGCCAGCGCGTGCTCCTCGGTCAGCGTGATCACGCTGCGCAGCTTGCCGTCCAGGCGCTTGATGCGCTCGATATAGATGCGGGTCAGGCGTTCGGACGTGATGGCGCGGGTCTCGATCCAGCGCGCCAGCTTCGTGACCGGTGCGAAAGCCACGTCTTCATCGCGCTCCGGCAATGGGCCCGGGTTGACGCGGCTGCGCACGAAGCGTTCGCGCACCGGCAGGCTCGCGCCCGGGGCCGCCGCCAGCGGACGCCAGACGGTGGCCGGCGCCACGTCCGGCGCCAGCGCCACCTTGCGCGGACCGGTGCGCCGCTCCATGGTCGAGGACAGCGAGACGCGCCAGCTGCCGGCCATCATCGCGCGCTGGGCCGGCGTATAGGTCACCTGCATCAGCTTTTCGGCTTCGGCAAAGGTGGCGGGCGCGACGGCGGGGCCGAAGCCCTGGGTGGCGCCGAAGGTGGGCGGGGCACCGGGCGTCGCTACGTCGGGCGTCATCGCGGGCGCGGGCTTGTCGCCCGCCTGCGGCAGCGCTTCGGCACGGACGGCGCCGCTCACGGCCAGCAGGCCGAGCGGGGCATTGATCAGGAAATCGCGGCGTTGTTTCATGGACCCTCGATGGATGAATGGATGGCGATGCAAGCCACCGATGCAACCGTAGAGTGACCAAGCCAACAATCATTTCAGACATCAATTCGTTTCAGAATATGCCGCCTCGAATTGGCCCACGTAGCGGGCACGCGGCCGGATGGACAGTGCCTGCGCCGCCTGCTCGGCCGCATGCGCGATCCAGCCGGCCGAAGGCCAGTTGCATGGCCGACAGCGCCAGGTCCAGGTCCGGCTGCATGCCGCGCCGCTCGCCTTCCTCGACTCACAGCGCAACGATGGCGGCGGCCGGGTCCTCGAACGGCATGCGCGACAGGCGTCCCAGCAGGTAGCTGGCACGCGGGCAGCCGTCCGGGCACAGCGGGTGCGAATAGCCCCTGGGCGCCGCGCCGTCCGGCGGAAAATGGCCGGCCACGACGGCAGCGCGCGGCGAACGCCTGGTCAATCCCGACTTTGCCGCGCGCCGGGATTGAGTCCGTCGTCCAGTTCCTTGTAGTGGCGGAAGATGCCCTCCTCGTTGAAGGGCAGGCGCCGCGCCGACGCCAGGTAGGCCGCGATGCGCGGGCGCTTCGCCACACGGTCGTGCAGCGCGGCCAGCAGCGGATAGCCGGCGTCCAGCCGCGCCAGCGACTTCGGGAAGGCGTAGCGCAGGCCCTCGATCAGCTGGAACAGCGACAGGTCGGCGTAGCTGATCCGGTCGCCCAGCAGGTAGTCCTTGGGCTCGGGACGGCCCAGGATGCCCTCGAACCAGTCGAAGAACTTCGGAATGCGGGTCTCGAGGAAGTCCGCCGTGCGGCGCTTGGCTTCCGGGCGCTGGTCTTCGTAGTACAGCGAGGTCGCGATCGGATGGTGGGTGTCGTGGGTCTCGGCCACCATGTCGGCGATCGTCATCTGGATTTGCTGCACCCACAGCCTGCCCTGCTCGTCCTGCGGCGCCAGGCCGTGGCGGTCGCCCAGGAACAGCAGGATGGTGGAAGTCTGGCCCACCATCACCTCGCCCGCCTTCAGGAAAGGCGGCGCGAAGGACGGATGGTCGGCGCCGTCCATCGCCGCGATCATCTTCGCCATGCCGCCCGGCTCGCGCGCCACGTCGACGTAGGGCACGCCGGCCTCCTCCAGCGCCAGACGCACGAATTCACCGCGGCCCTGGATCGTGGGCCAGTAAAAAAGTTCGTACGCCATTCCTCACTCCTTCTGTTGTTCGGTTTGACTCAATTATTCATCAGGAATGGCATTGTTCGGCGCGGCAATCGTGCTAGTCTTGCGTCTGGCAACAACGCCTGACAAAAAATCAATAACTAGAGACATGTTCACAACAAAAAAACCCCATGGGATGGCTGATCGATGGCGTGACCTTGACTGAATGAACGAATTGTTTCCCTTGAGCAACCTCACTTTGCCGTGATGGCGAGTGCGACAAGATACGAATCATCCGATAACTTCAGTCCGGAGCGCACCATGATTTTCGCTCACCTTGCCAAGCACTGGATGGCCCGACGGCGCGGGTACAGCCTCGCCTCCTGGCTCCTGTGCATCGCGCGCAGCCTGCGCGTACTGCTCTTCTACCGCGACCACCGCGCCCTGTGCCGGCTCGGGGTCTACCGCAACCACGTCGCGGCGCTCTCGAACGACGATCCCTTCCACCACCTGAGCCACCGGGACTACCTCATCAAGGGACTCCCCGCGCGCCGGCGCGTGCAGGCGGTCCTGAGCCACTACCGCTTCGAGGAAACCACCTTCAACGACGCCTACCTGCAGGCGGTCTACGGCCAGCGCTGCCTGCCGCTGTGGCAGCACGCGGATGCCGAAGGCGGCAGCACCTTCATGATCCAGCTTGAGATGGCTTCGCGCAGCAATGCCGAGGGCGACCTCACCGTGGCGCTGGTCGCCGACGGCAAATGCCTGCACCGCCTGTCCTTCAGCTGGCTGGAGGGCGGCATGGCCGGGGTGGACATGCCGGCCGTGCCCTTCATCGCGCGCAACCAGGGCCGCTGGGTCGATTCCGGCGCCGCCTTCGACGCCTTCGAACGCGTCTTCCCGAACAACTCGCCGAGCTTCTTCTGCTTCGCCGCCATGCAGGGCATCGCGCAATCGGTCGGCATCGACAAGGTGGTCGCGATCGGGAGCCAGGCCCACGTCGCCTACGATCCCGATCCGGAAAAGCATTTCGCCAATGCCTACGACGGCTTCTGGAAGATCCTCGGCGGCGTGGAAATGTCCGGCGGCAAGAGCTACCTGATCGACCTGCCCTTCTACGTCAAGCCGCTGTCCGACATGCCGTCCAAGCACCGCAAGCGCGCTGCCCAGCGGCGCGAGCACTGGCGCGTCATAGGCGAATCGGCACGCTCGGTGCTGCAGCGCCACCTGCTGCATGCGCGCGCCCATGTCGAGCATCCGGCACCGGTGCTGTCGCCGGCGCAGATCTGAACCCCCGTGGCCGCGCCCGCGGTCACCGAAGCGGCCACGGAACCTTTCCTTCCACCGCGCGTCTATTGACATACGTACCACACAGGCGCGCGCTCGTGTTACACTCGCGCCTTCGCTAGGGGTCCTGGAAGTTCGCTTCCGGGTGAGAGATACCCTTCGTACCTGATCTGGATAATGCCAGCGAAGGAAAGCGCAAAGCAGTTCCGATTTTGTTTGCCCTTCCCCCCGTTGGCTCCGGCTTTGTAGAAAGCAGCGCAGCCAAGGCGGCGCGCAAGACGAGCAAACACATGAATCCAACCTTGAAGTACTCCATCCTGGCCGGCGCGCTGCTGCAGGCCTTTTCCGCGCATGCCCAGGACCAGGGCGCCCAACCGGTGAGCGAAGTCGTGGTGACCGGCAACCGCTTCATCGCCACCGACCGCGCCAGCGTCGGCGGCTTCGGCGAAACCGCGCTGTTCGACACCCCGGCCTCGATCACCGCCATCGGCCGCACCCAGATGCAGGACCTGTCGATCCGCTCGACCACCGAAGCGCTGCGCTTCGACGCCTCGGTCAGCGATGCCTACAACGCGGTCGGCTATGCCGAGCAGTTCTCGATCCGCGGCTTCGCCCTCGACAACAACTACAGCTACCGCAAGGACGGTTTCGCGATCCCCGGCGACACCCAGATCCCGCTCGAGAACAAGGAGCGCATCGAAGTGCTGAAGGGCCTGTCCGGCCTCACCGCCGGCATCGCCACCCCGGGCGGCATCGTCAACTACGTGACCAAGCGTCCGACCGACAAGCCTTTGCGCTCAGCCACCGTCGAAGTCAGCGAGCGCGGCACGCTCTACGGCACCGTCGACCTGGGCGGCCGCTTCGAGGACCGCCGCTTCGGCTACCGCATCAACGCCGCCGCCGCCGACCTGCATTCCTACGTGCGCGGCGCCAACGGCGACCGCCAGTTCGTCTCCGGCGCCTTCGACTGGCAGATCACCCCGGATGCGCTCCTGCAGCTGGACTTCGACTACCAGCACAAGGCCCAGATCACGGCGCCCGGCTTCCAGCTGCTGCGCAATGAAGTGCTGCCGACCGGCGTGTCGAGCAAGCAGCTGCTGAACGACCAGCCCTGGACCCGCCCCGTCGACACCCGCGACACCAACCTCGGCCTGCGCTTCGAGGTCAAGCTGGCCCCGGGCTGGCTCGCCACCGTGTCGGGCAACAAGCACTGGTTCAAGCGCGACGACTACACCGCCTTCCCCTACGGCTGCAGCAACGAAGGCGAAGGCTACTATCCGGGCTTCTGCTCGAATGGCGACTACGACGTCTACGACTACCAGAGCGTGGGCGAGCGCAAGACGCCATGGGGCGTGCAAGCCATGGTGCAGGGCAAGTTCGACACCGGGGCGCTGCGTCACGCGCTCACCGTCGGGACTTCCTACGCCGAGCGCCACGACAGCTTCGGCGACTACGTCTACGACTACGTCGGCTACAGCAATATCTGGCAGCCGCTCACCACCCCGCAGGTGGCGGCCGACCGCGTCACCGGCCCCGTGTTCGAGCGCCGCAGCGACCAGGAAAGCGCGCTGTTCGCACAGGACATCGTCAACCTCGCGCCGAACCTGACCCTGCACGGCGGCCTGCGCTACGTGAAGATCGAGCGCAGCGAATACGACGACGACCTGGGTGGCTACGTGCATGGCGACGACCATTTCACGCTGCCCAGCCTGGCCCTGGTCTGGGGCCTGTCGCGCGACTGGAACGTGTACGGCTCGTTCAGCCACGGCCTGCAGCATGGCGGCATCGCGCCGATGGGCACCAGCAACGAAGCGTCCATGCTTGCCCCGGGCCGCTCGCGCCAGGTGGAATTCGGCACCAAGGCCGTGCTGGCGAACGGCGTGAACCTGTCGGCGGCGCTGTTCCAGATCCGCCAGGGCCTCGAGTTCGAAGACCCCTACCAGACCATCGGCGGCCGGCATCCCTACGTGCGCAGCGGGCGCGAGACCCACCGCGGCATCGAGTTCTCGGCCGACGGCAAGCTGAGCGACGCGCTGCGCTACAGCGTCTCGCTGATGGGACTGAACACGCGCCAGGACGGCACCGGCTTGGCCAGCATCGACGGCAAGCGCGTGACCGACGTCCCGGCCTTCAAGTCGACCGCCTGGCTGGAGTATGCGGTGGCGGCGGTGCCGGGCATGAAGGTCGACGGCACCTGGCAGTACGCGGGCGAGAAGGCCTTCGACCCCGAGAACCGCGTGTTCGTGCCGGACTACCACGTGTTCGGCGCGGGCGCCTCTTATGGCCTGAAGCTGGGCGCCACGGCGGTGACCGTGCGCGCGCGGGTGGACAACCTGTTCGACAAGTTCTACTGGCGCGATGTGACGCCGGCGCTGGGCGGCTATCTGCTGCCGGGCGCGCCGCGGACGTTCAGGGTGTCGGCGCAGTTCGATTTGTGATGGATCGTTAGCGCATGAACGTCATCCCCGCGAAGGCGGGGATGACGGGAATTATCGGCTACGATAGATTACCGAACAG
>CAJYQM010000395.1 GCA_913777025.1 uncultured Massilia sp.
CCTGGAAGTAGCCGGCCTCCTCGCGGTAGCGGCGCGCGCGGGCCGGGTCGCGTTCCTCGGCCGCCAGCGATCGGCCGAGCTGGGCCAGGCTGAAGTCGTTGAGCGCGCCTTCCAGCGTCCAGGACAGGCCCTCGTGCACCGAGTTGTCCGCATAGCCGCGGTACATCGATTGCGCCAGGCCCTTGCGGCCGACATTCCCGACCGGCGGGATGGCGGTGGCGTTCTTCAGCGCGGCCTCGTAGGCGGTGCGCCCATCGAAGCCGCGCACGCCCTTCAGCCAGGCGTCGGTGAAGGCGACGTCGGAGCTGGTGCCGACCATCAGGTCCGCATAGCCCGGCGACGACCAGCGCGCGACCCAGCCGCCGTCGCGGTACTGCTGCAGGAAGCCGTCGACCATCTCGCCGGCCTGCTTGGGCGTGAACAGCGCGTAGGCCGGCCAGCTGGTGCGGAAGGTGTCCCAGAAGCCGTTGTTGACGTAGGTCTTGCCGGGGCGGACCGGGGCCGAGGTCTTCAGCGCGTCGCCGCCCGTGTTGTCCTTGGACCAGCCGCTCTGGTCGGCGTGGCGCCAGTCGGCTTTATCCGCGGTGCCGACGTTTTCGTGCGCCATGTTCGGGTACATGAACAGGCGGTACAGGTTGGAATACAGGGTGGTCAGCTGGTCGTCGCTGGCGCCCTGCACCGCCACGCGGCCGAGCTGGGCGTCCCAGGCCGCCTGGGCGCGTTCGCGCACGGCATCGAAGCCGGCGTCGCCCACTTCCATGTCCAGGTTGCGCTTGGCCTGCTCGACCGAGATCAGCGAGGTGGCGATGCGCATGCGCACTTCGCCGTCCGGCGTGTCGAACTTGACGTACCCGGTCGGGCGGCCGGTCTGCAGCGCGCTGCTGTCGCGCCAAACCTGGTCGAAGCGCGCGAACACGAACATGCGCGAGGCGCCGTTCGACAGGCCGCTGCGGGTGTCGGTGTAGCCGCTCAGGGTCTGGCTGGCCGCGTCCAGCGTCAAGCCGCCGCGGTTGTCGACGTTGTCGAAGATGAGGTTGGCGTCGGCGCCGCGCGGGAAGCGGAAGCGGAACACGGCCGCGTGGTCGGTCGGCGCGATCTCGGCGCGCATGCCGTTGTCGAAGTCGACGCGGTAGGTGTAGGGACGCGCGACTTCGTTCTCGTGCGAGAAGGCCAGCGCGCGCTTCTGGCGGTCCGGGTCCGGACGGCCGGAAGCGCTGGAAGGCATGACCTGGAAGGTCTGGCGGTCGCCCATCCAGGGGCTCGGTTCGTGGCTGAGGTTCAGGGCCTGCAGGCGCGGGCGGTTGTCCGGACCGTTCTTTTCGTTCCAGCTGTACAGCCAGCTGAGCGAGCCGGCATCGGTGGCCGGGGTCCAGAAGTTGAAGCCGTGCGGCATGGTCACGGCCGGGATGTTGTTCCCGCGCGAGAAGTTGCCGTTGGCCTGGGTGCCGCGCGTGGTCAGCACGTAGTCCGACGGCCGCGACACCGCCAGGCGCGCCTGCTCGCCGATCCTGATGTCGTCCAGCCAGCCGCTGGCGCTGCCGCCCGTACCCGGTTTCACGTCGAGCTCGATCGCCTTGATGCGGCGGCCTTTCAGCTGGCCGAGGCGGACCGCCTTGTGTGCCCACTGCTGCGGATACAGCGTCTTCGATTGCGCCTGGGCGGCCGCGCCGAGGCGCACGCCGTGGTTGTCGACCACCGCCGTGGCCGACACGCGCTGGCCGTCGTCGAGCACCAGGTCGAGCGAGACGCCGGTGGAGGCGGCCGTGTCGCTGCCGACGATCTCCGGCAGCACCATCCAGGACAGTGTGGTGTCGTCCTTGACCTCGATGTCGACCGGGAACAGCTGCAGGCGGCCGCCGTTGCCGTCGGCGGCGTAATGCAGGGCGCGCTGGCCGCTGTAGGCGGCCTTCGGCTTGGCCGTGTACGGGCGTTCCGGGCCGCTGCCCAGTTCCACGCGCACGCCCGCCCCTGCCAGGGTGGCGGGAATGGGGTCGCTGGATTCGAACGAGCTTGCAAAGCGCACATCGGCCGCGCCGGCGGAGGCCGCGGCGGCGAGCAGCAGCATGGCGCTCGACACGTGCAGGGCGATGCCGCGCAGGCGGTGATGGAAGATCGGGGCGTGGTTCATGGTGTCTCCTGTTTGAATCGTTATCGGGTCCGCACGGCGTCGGCCAGCGAACGGATGTGCAGGGCGGCGCGCAAGGCGCCTTCGGTGGCGGCGGACGTCACGCGCAGCACGACGCGCTCGCCCGGCAGCAGGGTCAGGGCGTTGTCGGACAGCCCGGCGTCGAGGTCGCCGAAGTCGATCCAGACGCCGCGGGCCAGCCGCGTTGCCGAGAGCGCGACGGCGTAGCCATCGCCGTCGCGCCGCAGTTCGGCGTGCAGGCCGGGCCGGTTCCAGGCCACCTGCTTCGCCGGCGCGAAATACACGACGCCGCGCGATGCCGGCTCGCCTTCGACCCGCAGGTCGAACACGGCGACGGTGGAGGCCGGATCGGCCTTGCCCAGCAGGTCGGCATCGACGTAGGCGCCGGCTTGCGCCGAAGACAGCGGCGCCAGTTCGACGGCCTTTTTCTCTTCGCGCAGCAGCTTGCCGCCCAGGTCCATCACACGCAGGCGCAGCTCGCCGCGCACGGCATGGGTGCGGTCGTTGAGCAGGCTGACGCTGGTATGCCCTTTGGCGTCGCGCAGGGCGGCGACGGCCACCGGCGCATAGAAGCGGCGCGCGTGGAACTGCAGCGCCTTCCAGCGCCCGAACCAGTCGACGCTGGACCACGAGGCGCCCGGCCACACGTCGTTCAACTGCCAGTACAGGGAGCCCATCGTGAACGGACGGCTGGCACGGTGGTGCAGCGCCGCCAGTTCGATGCCCTCGGCTTGCACGACCTGGCTCAGGTAGACGAAACCGGCAAAGTCGAGCGGTTCGCCGAATTCCCCGGCCACGTATTTCATCAGGCGTTCGTTGCCCTTCCCCGCCAGGAACTTCTGGTGCGCCTCGATGACCGGCGTGGCGATGCCCTGCTCGTCGCGCTTGGCGAAGGCGTCGATGGTGCGCTGTTCCGGCCAGGCCTGCAGCCCATACTCGGACATGAAGCGCGGCGTGATCTCCAGGTATTGGGTGGGCGGGTAAGCCGGGTTGCCCCAGACTTCCCAGTAATGCATGTCGCCGCTGGCCGGCGTGTTGGCCACTTCCGCCAGGTCGTCGCCGGGCGAGCTGGCCCAGTACTGGACGCCGCCGCCCTCTTCCTGCACCACCTTGCGCAGGTCGCTGCCGAACAGCTGGACGTAGCCCTTCCAGACCTTGTCGGCGAAGGCGGGGTCGGCTTCCTTCATGGTCTTGCCGTGGCCCCAGTACTTCCACGCGATCTCTTCCTCGTTGTTGCCGCACCAGAGGGCCAGGCTAGGGTGATTGCGCAGGCGCCGCACCTGGTCGCGGGCTTCCGCCACCACGTTGGCGCGGAAAGCGTCGTCATAGGCCGGCTGCATGCCGCCGCCGAACATGAAGTCCTGCCAGACCAGCAGGCCCAGTTCGTCGGCCAGGTCGAAGAAATCGTCGCTTTCGTAATAGCCGCCGCCCCAGCTGCGCAGCATGTTCATGTTGGCGTCCCGCGCCGACTCCAGCGCGCGGCGCAGCTGCGCCTTGTCGACGCGCGGCTGGAACATGTCGAAGGGGATGGTGTTGGCGCCCTTGGCGAACACCGGGATGCCGTTGACGACGAAGTAGAAACTCTTGCCCTGGGCGTCCGGCTCGCGCCGCAATTCGATGCTGCGCAGGCCGGTGCGGGCGCTGGCGCTGGCGACGCTCGCCTTGCCGTCATCCAGTTCGAGTTCGTAGCGGTACAGCGGCTGGGCGCCATAGCCGTTCGGGAACCAGCGCTGTGGATGCTCGACGCGCACCGGCAGTTCGATGCGGTTGGCGCCGGCGTGCAGCGCTGCCTTCTGCCGCGCCGCCAGCGTACGCTTGCCATCCGGCGCCGTCTGCCACAGGCGCAGCGTGAACGCGCCCGCGCGCACGGCGTCGACCGCGGCGACGGCCTTGATGTCGGCACGATCGGCGTCGACACGGTCCTGGCGCAGCTGCAGGTTGTCGATGCGCGCCGCGTCCCAGCTCTGCAGCACGACCGGCTTCGAGATGCCGGCGGTGACGTAGCGCGGGCCCCAATCCCAGCCATAGTGGTAACCGGGCTTGCGCACGAAGTTGCCGGTCATGGCGTCCTTCGGCTCGTCGCCGTACGGGGACGGGTAGTTCCCGGCCAGCTTGTTCGGCATGGCCTGCACTTGCGGCAGCAGCCTGGCGATCGGCGAATGGAAAACGATGCGCAACTCGTTGCCGGCCGCGCGCAGCTTGCCCTGCACCGGCACGCGCCAGGTGCGGAAGGCGTTGTCGGCGTCGAGCACCCTGGCGCCGTTCAGCCAGACTTCGGCAAAGGTGTCCAGCCCCTCGAACACCAGGTCGCTGCGCGCGCTGCGCAGGGCCGTGGCGGGGGCGTTGAAGGTGGTGCGGTATTCCCAGTCGGCCAGGCCGATCCATTGCAGGCCGGCCTCGGGCGCGCCGACGTAGGGGTCGGCAATCAACTTGCTCGCGAACAGGTCGGTATGCACGGTGCCCGGCACCCTGGCCGCGTGCCAGGCGGACGCTTCCGGATGCTTTCCGCCCTCGGCATGGCCGGGCGCCAGCCGGAAGGTCCAGCCGCCGTCGATGGCAACCTGCTCCGGCGCGGCCGCCATGGCCGTGCCGGTAGCCAGGATAAAGGCGAGTCCGGGCAGCAGCCGCGCGGCCCAGCGTATCAATAAAGATTTGTTCATGCTGCGGGTGCCTTCCAGTAGCGATCCAGCCATTCCTCATGCGCCGGCATCGTGGCGACGGCCTGCGCCAGCATTGCGCGCACGCCGTCGACCTGTTCGGCCAGCCGCTCTTCCGGCATCTCGTCGACCAGCGGGTGGTAGGCGCGCGGCACGATGCGCTGGCCCAGCATCACCTGCACCCAGTTCGGCAGCGCGAAGAAATCCTCGCCGTTGCGGAAGTAGCGCCCGTCGGCACGGAACAGGTCGATGGTCTCGCGCAGCGTGTCCGGGATCGCCATCGTGCGGCAGGCGTTCCAGAACGGCGTGTCGTCGCGCTCGGTCGCGTGGTAGTGCAGGACCAGGAAATCGCGGATGCGCTCGTACTCGAACGCCGTGTCGCGGTTGTAGCGCTCGATCAGTTGCGGGTTGAAGTCGCGACGCGGGAACAGGGTCAGCAGGCGGGTGATGGCGGATTGCGCCAGGTAGATGCTGGTCGATTCCAGCGGCTCCAGGAAGCCGCCGGCCAGGCCCAGCGCCACCACGTTCCCGTTCCAGGATTGCTTGCGCATGCCGGTGGTGAAGGCCAGCCTGCGCGGCTCGGCCAGCGCCTTGCCGTCGAGGTTGGCCAGCAGCGTGGCGGCGGCTTCGTCGTCGCTGAGGTGGCGGCTCGAATACACGTAGCCGTTGCCGGTGCGGTGCTGCAGCGGGATGCGCCACTGCCAGCCGGCCGCGCGTGCGCTGGCGCGCGTGCAAGGGGGGATCCTGTCCAGGCGCTCGCTCGGGACGGCCAGCGCGCGGTCGCAGGGCAGATACTCGCTCCAGTCGGCGTAGCCGGTCTTGAGCGTCTCCTCGATCAGCAGGCCGCGGAAGCCCGAGCAGTCGATGAACAGTTCGCCGTCCACGACCTGTCCGCTTTCCAGCTGTACCGATTCGACGAAGCCATCGGCCGCGCGCTGCTTGACCTTGACGATCTTGCCTTCGATGCGGCGCACGCCGCGCTGCTCGGCCAGTTCGCGCAGGTAGCGCGCGTACAGGGTGGCGTCGAAGTGGTAGGCGTAGGCGATGTCGGCCAACGGCGAGCCGGGCGGCGCATTGCGATCGCCGGGCGCGAACTTGCCGAGCGGCGCCATCACGGTCTGGGGCGAATAGGCGCCGATCGGCGCGGCCTGGCCCGCCAGGTGGCGCTTGAGCCAGAACTGGTGGAAAGGCAGCGGCCCGAGCGAGCGGCCGATGGCGCCGAAGCCGTGGATGTAGCTGTCGCCGATGCGGCTCCAGTCCTTGAATTCGATGCCCAGCTTGACGGTGGCCTGGGTGCGCCTGACGAATTCGGTCTCGTCGATGCCGAGCCACTGGCCGTTGAACGCCCTGATGTGCGGGACGCTCGCCTCCCCTACGCCGACGATGCCGATTTCCTCGGACTCGACCAGGCGGATCGAGGCGCCGCGGCCCAGGTAGGTGGCCAGCGTCGCCGCGGCCATCCAGCCCGCGCTGCCGCCGCCGACGATGGTGATACTGCTGATCCGGTCATGCATGGTGACCTCCATTCCGACCTCCAAAAAAAGACGGCAGTTGCCCGGACCAGCGCAACTGCCGTTGAAGGCACTGAGAACCTATCCGCTATGCGCTCAGAACTTGTAGTTCAGGCCCATGTAAGCCACGCGGCCCGCATAACCGTTCGAGTAGAAGCGGTCCTTGGTGTCGTTGCCGAGGTGGGAACGGGTTTTCTGCTTGGTCGCGTTCAGCACCGAGGCGGTGAGGCTCAGTTCCTTGGTGAAGTTGTAGGCGGCGTTCAGGTCGACCTGGGTGTACGGTTCCTGGTACACGTTCAGGTTGTTGACCAGGCCCTGCACGACTTCGCCGCGGCGGTTGTACGAACCGCGCAGCAGGAGCTTGTCGGTTTCATAGAACACCGTCAGGTTGGCCTGGTTGCGGGCGCTGCCGATCAGCGGCGACTTGCCGATCTCGGTGCCGTCTTCCAGCGTGATCGCCGCCTGGTTGGTTTTGTTGTACGTGTAGTTGAACTGGAAGCCGAGGCCGTTCTTCAGCGTGTGCTGCACGTAGAACTCGGCACCCTGCGACACCGCGTCGCGGCCGCCGGCGGTGGTCGAGTAGTTCTGCACCAGCACCTGGTCGCCGCCGACGTTCAGGTTGAGGTCACGCACCACCGGCACCGAGAAGTTCTCGACGTTCTTGCGGAACAGGCCCAGGCCCAGCACCGAACCGCGCTGGAAGTACCACTCCAGGCCCAGGTCGAACATGGTGGCCTTGTACGGCTCCAGGCTCTTGTTGCTGCCCGAACCGTACCAGCCCTGCTGGTCGCCGCCACCGATCAGGCGGCGGTCGTCGACGTATTCCGGGCTGTAGTAACGCAGGCTGCCCGGCGAGGCGATGTCGCCGTAGCCCGGACGCGAGATGGCTTTCGACGCGGCGGCGCGCAGCAGCAGGCTGTCGGTGATGTCGAAGGCCAGGTTGAAGCTCGGCAGCACGTCGGTGTAGCTGCGGTCCAGCTGGCTGACCACGAAAGTCGAGACGTGGTACGTCGCCGGGTTGGTCTGGCTGTCCGGCAGCACGGTGATGCCGCTGATGCAGCCCGAGCCGGCCGGGGCGCCGGCGGCCGGCAGGTTGCCCGGCAAGCAGGGTGCCGCCTTGCCGTCGGGGCCGTCGAAGGCGTAGTCGTTGTAGTAATCGACCTGGTCGGTGGAGTCGGCGTGCTGCTTGGTCTTCACCACGCGCATGCCGAGGTTGCCACGCAGGCGGTCGGTCTTGTAGTTCGCCTGCAGGTAGAACGACGAGATCTTTTCCTTGACGTTGTAGATGAAGTTGTCTTCATCGCGGGTCTTCATCGCGCCGTAGGTCTTGTTCAGGTGGTCGATGTAGGCCGGGTAGTTAATCGCCGGGAAAGCGGTGGTATTGAAGGCCCCGCCCAGGTTGTCCAGCGAGCCTGCGTACACGTAGGACGGGTCGAACTTGTTGGCGGACGGATCGCAGCCGTTCTGGAAGCGGCTGTCGTAGCTGCCGTCGCTGCCCGCGCAGGTCCAGTAGTTGTTGCCGGTGCTGCGGCGGATCCCGCCGTCGCGGTACTTGGCGCCGAACTGGATCGAATCGATCCACTTGTAGTCGGTGTGCCAGGTGAAGTCGGCCTGGCCGTAGTTCTGCTTGTTGCTGTTGTGGGTCCACGAGGAGCCGGTCGAGCCCAGGTCGATCTCGCCGATGCCCTTCTGCAGGTTCTGCATCACCTCCGGCGAGAAGTTGATCGACGGCGTGCCGAGCAGGTTCCACGAGCTGGCGGTGTTACCGTTGGTCCAGCTGCCGTCCGCGTTCTGGCGGCGCGGCTTGACCGGCATGCCGAACTGCAGCGACGGGCCGCCATTGGCCCAGGTACGGCCGGCCTGGAAGCTGGCATCGATCGATTCGCCGCGCCATTCGACGGCAAAGTCGAAGGTCTGGGACAGCGATTTCTCCTTGTTGTAGCTGCCGTTCAGCCACGGGGTCGGCATGGTGCAGTCGTCCGGCCCCCAGCCGCCCGGCTTCTGGCCCGCGGCGGCCGCCTGCGCTTCGCTGCAGTAGTAGGCCTTGCCCGGGTGCAGGCTGTAGTCGGCGCCGGTGACGATGGTGCCGCTCTTGTCGAAGGTCAGGCCATCGAGCGTGCGGCCGCCCGCCCAGTTGCCGTCGGGTTTGTAGCGCGCCAGGCTCCATTCCGGCACCACCAGCGAGTTGCGTTGGGAATTCTGGGCCAGGTCGAAGCGGAAGTAGTTGGCCACCAGGTTCAGGTTGCGGGCCGGCTTGAACTGCAGGGTCACCTGGCCGCCCTTGCGCTTGCGCTCCTCTTCCTCGACGTTGGCGCTGACCGTGGTCGGCATCATGAAGTTGGTGTAGTACTTGCCGTTCTGGTCATTGAAGCCG
Source organism: uncultured Massilia sp. (assembly GCA_913777025.1). GTDB lineage: Bacteria > Pseudomonadota > Gammaproteobacteria > Burkholderiales > Burkholderiaceae_D > Telluria. The sequence continues at coordinate 8,689 of CAJYQM010000395.1, forward strand.
GATTCGCCCCACCACTTCGAGCTCAAGCCACTCGGGTTGCCGTTCACGTCGGTCGCCGGGTGGGCCTTGTAGTCGTCAGCGTACCACTGCCAGCCGTCGGCGTTGGTGCTCATGGTGCGCGTGGTGCGCTTCTGCTGGGTGTAGCCGACCAGGATGCCGAAGCGGTTGGTCTTGTCGTGCCAGGCATACTGGCCGGAGAACTGGCCGTCGCCCTTCTTGGTCGTGTCGGCCCAGGTACCTTCGGCGTTGACGAAGCCGCTGCCCGACGGCACGTCCAGCGGACGGCGGGTGTGCAGGATCACGGTGCCGCCGATGCCGCCCTCGTCGATGCGCGCTTCCGGCGTCTTGAACAGCTCGGCGCTGCCCAGCATGTTCGACGGCATCAGCATGTAGTTGAAGGAACGGGTCGGATCGCCGTTCGATTCGGCGGTCGCGATGTAGTTGCCGTTCAGCTGGGTCAGCGTCAGTTCCGACGACAGGCCGCGCACGCTGACGTTCTTGCCTTCGCCGCCTTCGCGGCTGACGATCACGCCCGGCACGCGCTGCAGCGCGTCGGCGACGTTCTTGTCCGGGAATTTACCGATGTCTTCGGCGGTCACCACTTCGACGATCGAGTTGGCGTCGCGCTTCTGGTCGAGGCTTTTCTCGATCGAGTAGCGGTAGCCGGTCACGACGACCTTGTTGGCGTCGCCCTGGGGGGCGCCCTGGGGCGCGGCGGCCGTTGCGCCGGCAGGCGCGGCCTGCTCCTGCGCGTGGGCGCCGCCGATGGCCAGCAAAGCGATGCCGACCGCCATGGCGATGGGTTTGAGATGGATTCTGTGCGTCATTTAAGTCTCCTGATCCTTGCCCACGGAAGGGCTCATTTTTATTGCGTTCGTGAAATTTGGAGAGAATTTACTAAACGGATGGAGCAACCGGTTTTATGTCAGTACATTTCAATTCCAACAAAGCCAAGTTATACAAAGGAAATTACGAGCGCTCAATAAAATTCCAGGTTTCCGATGCAGTTTAGCTGTGTTTAGTAAACAAAAATGTTGCACATTTTTCACATATGCAGGGTGCTCGCCCGGGCCTCGATGCAGACCGCATACGCGCCCGGCTGACATCGCGCGCGCCACCCGCACCCTGCCTCGTCTACACTCATCGTAAATACATCGCGGGAGCGAAGAATGATCGATTCGATCGGCACACCCGGGCTCTATCTCTCCTTTTCGCTGTTGGTGGCGATCTTGCTGGCGGTCGATTTCTTCATCCTCAAACAGGAGGGCGAGCACCGGGTCAGCACGCGCGAAGCGGCCATCTGGTCGCTGATCTGGGTCTCGATCGCGCTGGCCTTCGGGGTGTGGTTCTGGTGGTATTTGCGGGGTATCGTCGGCGAGGAGGTGGCGCGCACGCGCGCGCTGGAGTACCTGACGGGCTACCTGATCGAGAAGTCGCTGGCGGTCGACAACGTGTTCGTCTGGATCACGCTGTTCAACTTTTTCGCCGTGCCGCCGCAGTACCAGAAGCGCGTGCTGCTGTACGGCGTGCTGGGCGCGATCGTGCTGCGCGCGATCCTGATCGGGGTCGGCGCCCTGCTGCTGGCCCGGTTCCACTGGATCCTCTACGTGTTCGGCGCCTTTTTGCTGTACACGGGCGTGCACATGGTGCGCGCGGCCGACGACGAACCGGACCTGGCCGACAACCGCATCCTGCGCTGGATGCGCAATCACATCCGCATCACCGACGCCTATCACCAGGACCGCTTCTTCGTGGTGCAGCAAGGCCTGCGCTACGCGACGCCGATGTTCGTGGTGCTGGTGCTGGTCGAGATCACGGACGTGATCTTCGCCGTCGATTCGATCCCCGCCATCTTTGCCGTGACGGGCGATCCATTCATCGTGTTCACCTCGAACATCTTCGCCATCCTGGGCCTGCGCGCCATGTACTTCCTGCTGGCCGACATGGCGCAGCGCTTCCATTTGCTGAAGTACGGGCTGGCGGCGATCCTGGTGTTCATCGGCGTCAAGATGCTGCTGCTGGACATCTACAAGATCCCGACCGGGATCGCGCTGGGCGCGGTGGCCTTGATTCTGGCGATTTCGGTGGTGGCCAGCCTGGTGACGTCGAAGCCGGCCAAGCGGACCTGATCAATCCCTCGTGGATGCCGCACGCATGCGCACCAGCAACGCCCCAACACTGGCAATCACCGCCACCCCAACCACCCCCATCCAGCCCAGGGCCGCCAGCGACTGGGCACCCAGCAAACCACCGGCCGCCATGCCGACGAACACGCTGGTCATGAGCAGCGCATTCAAACGGCTGCGCGCTTCCGGCGCGATGCCGTAGATGATGGTCTGGTGCGAGATCAGGCTGGCCTGCACGCCCAGGTCGAAGCCGACGGTGGCCAGCGCCAGCAGCGCCAGTTGCGCACCGGTCGACAGCAGCGGCATGGCCAGCATCAGCGCGAACGACACCACGGTGATGGTCGCGGCGATGCGCGTCACCCACTCGGCGCCGCGGCGGTCGGACAGGCGGCCGGCAAACGGCGCCGCCAGCGCGCCGACGGCACCGGCCAGGCCGAAGGAGCCGGCGACGGCCGAACCCAGGTGGAAGGGTGCGGCGTGCAGCATCACGGCCAGCGTCGACCAGAAAGCCGAGAAACCGAGCGCCAGCAGCCCCTGGGCCAGCGCCGCCAGGCGCAGCTTGCGGTGCGCGCGCCACAGGCTGGCGAGCGACTGCAGCAGGGCCGGATAGGATTGCGTGGTGGTTGGCACAAAGCGAGGCAAGCCCCTGGCCATCACGGCTGCCAGCAGCAGCACGCTGGCGGCAGCGGCGACGAACACGCTACGCCAGCCGAAGTGCTCGGCCACGAAGCCGCTTACCACGCGCGACAGCAAAATACCCAGTAACAGTCCGGTCATCACCGTGCCCACCACCTTGCCCCGGTGCTCGGGCGGCGCCAGCGTGGCGGCGGCCGGCACGATGTCCTGGGCCACGGTGGCGAACAGGCCGACCAGCAGGCTGGCCGCCAGCAGCACGCCCAGGCCCGGCGCGAAACCGGTCAGCAGCAGCGCCGCGCTCAGGATCACGGCCTTGACGAGGATGATGTTGCGGCGGTCGTAGCGGTCGCCCAGGGGCGCCAGCAGCAGCAGGCCGATCGCATACCCGAGCTGGGTCAGCGTCGGGATCCAGCCGACGCCGCGGCTGCTGGCGTGCAGGTCGCCGGCCAGCACGCCGAGGGTCGGCTGGCTGTAGTACAAGGCGGCGACGGTCAGGCCGGTGCCGCCGGCGAGCAGGAAGGTCAGTGCGGGGGAGAGTGTGGGGTGGACGGTTGTATTGACGGTCATGGGGGCGGTGCTCATGTTCGGCTCCTGTTGGCGGAATGTGACGTTGGAGCGCATTATCCGAAGTCTGCCAGCTTGACGGTAGCCGCCGCGCACGTCGAACTGTTATACGATGCGCGTATGAATCTCGAATCGACACCCGATGTTTCCACCGCCGACCGTATGATGCTCGTGGAAACCTTTGTCCGTATCGTCGATGCGGGCAGTTTGTCCGCCGCCGCGCGCCTGCTGGAAACCACCCAGCCGACCATCAGCCGGCGCCTGAAAGCGCTGGAAAAGTCGCTCGGCGTGCGCCTGCTGCAGCGCTCGACCCACGCGATGACGCTGACCGACGACGGCATGCGCTGCTACACGCGCGCCAGGGAGCTGATCGCGGGCTGGCAAGCCTTCGAGAGCGAGATCCGCGGCGCCGGCGACGAGCCGGTGGGCCTCTTGCGCGTGATCGCCCCGCACGCTTTCGGCCAGCAGCAGCTGGTGGCGCCACTGGCCGACTACCTGGCGCGCTACCCGAAAATGAAGGTGGAATGGACGCTGCACGACCGCACACCGGATTTCATTGCCGAAGGCATCGATTGCGCGATCCAGGTCGGCACGCTGACCGATTCGTCGGTGGTGGCGATCCCGCTGGGCGCGGTGCCGCGCATCGTCGTCGGCGCCCCTGGCATCCTCGACGGCGGCGCCATCCCCGCGCATCCGGACCAGCTGGCCCGGCTGCCCTGGCTCGCGGCCAGCAGTTTCTACCGCGACGAGATCGTGCTGACCCATGCCGCCACCGGCGAGACCGTGCGCATGGCGATCCAGCCCCGCCTGTACACCGACAACCTGTATGCGCTGCGCAATGCCGTCCTGCTGGGCGTGGGCGCGGCGGTGGTCTCGTCCTGGGCCGTGCGCGAAGAGCTGGATACCGGCCGGCTGGTGCAGCTGTCGCCTGACTGGCAAGCATCGCCGCTGCCGATCCATTTGATCTACCCGCCGGCGCGCTTCTACCCGGCGCGGCTGCGGCGTTTCATCGACATCATGCGGGTGGCGGTGCCGCAGGCGTTCGGCATTACCGCACCGGGCTAGGCGGGCAGCGCGGCCTCGGCCAGCAAGGCCCGGATCTCCGGCACGCACGACCCGCAATTCCCGCCCGCCTTGATGCAGGCCGTCACCTGCGGCGCCTCCTTCAAGCCATGCCGGCGGATCGCGATCTCGATGGTCTTGCGGCCGACGCCGAAGCACGAGCACACGGTGGGTCCCGCATCCAGTCCCGGCTCCTTCGCGCGGCCGGACAGCAGTTGCAGGCGGTCGCCCTGCCCCAGCGCCTCTTTCGCGAACATCCCGGCCAGCCAGGCGCGCGCCGGCAGGTCCTGGCGCCGCGACACGAACAGGCAAGCCTCGATGCGGCCGTCCACCAGGTGGGCGGCGCGGTACATGCCCCCGTTCCTGTCTTCGACCTCGATCCAGTCCGCTTCCTCGTCCTCCACCCGCAGCAGCGCGCGGCCCCAATCGGCGGCCTGGGCCGCCGGCGTGCGCCCGGCCAGTTCATAGCGGATGAAGCCATTGCCCTGGACACGGGTCCAGTGCGCCGCCTCCAGCAGCGGCAACGCCACGCGGCTGAGGATGAAACCGTACCAGTTCACCCCAAAAGGCTCGACGCGCACCGGCGTGTGCTTGAATTCGGGCTCGCCCGAGACCGGATCGACCGCCGGGTTCACCACGGCGCCGACACGCGCATCGGACGCCGTCTGGCCGCTCCAGTGGATCGGCATGAAGACGCTGCCGCGCGCGATGCCGCCGCCGTGCTGGACACGCGCCACCACGGCGCCCCAGCGGCTGGTCACGCGCGCCAGTTCCCCGGCCTTCACGCCCCACAGCAGCGCGTCCTGCGGGTGCATGTCGATGAAGGGCTCCGGGACGTGCTGGGCCAGCGTGGGCGCGCGGCCGGTGCGCGTCATGGTGTGCCACTGGTCGCGCACGCGGCCCGTGTTCAGCACCAGCGGGAATTCGGCATCTAGCGCATGCGCGGGCGCGCGGGCGAGCGTGGGCACGAAGCGCGCGCGGCCATCCGGATGGGCGAAGCGGCCGTCGGCGAACAGGCGTACCGTAGGTTCGCCGCGGCTGCGTACCGGCCACTGCACCGGGTCCAGCGCATCGTAGCCGGCGCGCGGCATGCCGGCCAGGCCCCGGATGTCGAAGGCGCGGCGGCGTCCGCCGTCGACGCCATTCCCGTACCCGCTCAGCCGCGCATGCTCGTCGAAGATCGCATGCGGACCGTCGAAATCGAAGTCTCGGAAGCCCATGCGCCGGGCGACGTCGCAGATGATGCGCCAGTCAGGCCGCGCCTGGCCCGGGGCCGCGAGAAAGGCGCGCTGTCGCGAGATGCAGCGCTCGGAATTGGTGACCGTGCCATCCTTTTCGCCCCAGCCCAGTGCCGGCAGCAGCACGTGGGCGCTCGCATTGGTATCGGTGCCGAGCACGATGTCGGAGGCCACCACCAGTTCGCATTTCTCCAAGGCCCTGCGGGCCTGGTCGGCGTCCGGCAGGCTGACCAGCGGATTGGTCGCCATGATCCAGACCGCCTTGACCTTGCCGGCCTCGATCGCCTGGAACAGGTCGACCGCCTTCAGGCCCGGTTTGTCGGCCATGCGCGGCGCAGCCCAAAACGCCTGCAACAGCGCGCGCTGGCCCGCGTCATCGAGTTCCATGTGCGCGGCCAGCATGTTGGCCAGGCCGCCGACTTCGCGCCCGCCCATCGCGTTCGGCTGGCCGGTCAGCGAGAACGGGCCCATGCCGGGGCGGCCGATGCGGCCCGTCGCCAGGTGGCAGTTGATGATGCTGTTGACCTTGTCGGCGCCGCTGCTCGACTGGTTCACGCCCATGGTAAAGGCGCTCACGACTTGTTCGGTGCGCGCGAACAGTTCATAGAAGGCCAGCAGCTGCTGCGGATCGACGCGGCAGGTCCTGGCCACGTCCAGCAGATTGCCGCCCTGCGCCGCGGCGGCCAGCGCGTCGTCCAGCCCGGCCGTATGTTCGGCGATGAAACGGCTGTCCACCGCCTTTTGCTGCACCAGGTAGGCCAGCAAGCCGTTGAACAGCCAGACGTCGGTGCCCGGCTTGATCGGCAGGTGCAGGTCGGCGATGTCGCAGGTGGCGGTGCGGCGCGGGTCGATCACGACGACCTTCATCTGCGGACGCGCTTCCTTCGCACGCACGAGGCGCTGGTACAGCGTCGGATGGCACCAGGCCGCGTTCGAGCCGACCAGCACGACCAGGTCGGCCAGTTCGAAGTCTTCGTAGCAGCCCGGCACCAGGTCTTCGCCGAAGGCGCGCTTGTGGCCGGCCACGGCCGAGGACATGCACAGGCGCGAGTTGGTGTCGATGTTGGCGCTGCCGATGAAGCCCTTCATGAACTTGTTGGCGACGTAGTAATCCTCGGTCAGCAGCTGGCCCGACACGTACAGCGCCACCGCATCCGGCCCGTGCTCGGCGACGATGCGCGCGAAGCCGTCGGCGACGCGGCCCACGGCTTCGTCCCAGGACGCCTCGCGGAGTACGCCCTCCTCGCGCAGCATGGGCGCGAGCAGCCGGCCTTGCAGGCCGACGGTCTCGCCCAGCGCCGAACCCTTGACGCACAGGCGGCCCTGGCTGGCCGGGTGGTCAGCATCGCCGGCGATGGCCAGCGCGCCATCCGCGCCCACCTGCGCCTTCACGCCGCAGCCGACGCCGCAGTAGGGACAGGTGGTCTTGACCGTGGTGGGAATGGCGGACGGCTTCATGGACAACTCCTGGTAGGGTGGGCACCCCGTGCCCACCTAGGCGGCCTGCGCGCAATGCGCCTGCCCGAACAACAACTGGTCGCGCAGCGAGGCGATGCTCGTGCGCTTCTGGATCAGGTCGAAATACCAGGGACCATCCGTCACGTCCCCGTACAGCACCACGCCGGTGAGCCGGTTACCGGTCACCACCAGGCGTTTGTACACGCCGCCGCGGCGGTCGCGCAGCACCAGGTCTTCGCTGCCTTCGCCGCCGACGATGTCGCCGGCCGAGTACAGGTCGACGCCGGTCACCTTCAGCTTGGTGGCCGTGGCCTGCTGCACGTAGCGGCGGTGGCCGGCGCCTGCCAGGTGGGCGGCGCAAACGCGCGCCTGGTCCCAGATCGGCGCCACCAGGCCGAAGGTCGAGCGGCGGTGCTGCACGCACTCGCCCACCGCATAGACGCGCGGGTCGTAGGTCTGCAGCGTGTCGTCCACCACGATGGCGCGCTCGACGTGCAGGCCGGCCGCCTTGGCCAGCTCGACGTTCGGACGCACGCCGGCCGCCATCACGACCAGGTCGGCATCGATCGTCTCGCCATCGGCAAAGCGCACGCCCTGGACGCGCCCGCCGCCTTCGATGGCGGCCGTCTGGCGGTTCAGCAGGATGCGCAGCCCGCGCCGTTCCAGCGCCGCGCGCAGCAGCTCGGCCGCGGGCGGATCGAGCTGCTGGTTCATCAGGCTGCCGGTCACGTGGACGACGCTGACCTCCATGCCCCGGCGCAGCAGGCCGTTGGCCGCTTCCAGGCCGAGCAGGCCGCCGCCGATGACGACAGCCTTGCCACCCGTGCGTGCCGCCGCCAGCATGGCATCGACGTCGTGCAGTTCGCGGAAACCGATCACGCCCGGCAAGCCGTGGCCCGGCACCGGCACGATGAAGGGTTTCGAACCGGTGGCGATCAGCAAACGGTCATACGCCACCTGCAAGCCCGAGCGCGCATGCACGATGCGCCGCTTGCGGTCGATGCGCAGCACCGGATCGCCGGCGTGCAGGGCGATACCGTTGGCCGCGTACCACTCGCGCGTGTGCAGCATGATGTCCTCGACCGTCTTCTCGCCCGACAGCACGGGAGACAGCAGGATGCGGTTGTAGTTCCCGTGCGGCTCGGCGCCGAACACGGTGATCCGGTACATGTCCGGCTCAAACTTGAGCAACTCCTCGACCGTGCGCATGCCGGCCATGCCGTTGCCGATCACGACCAGCGAGGAACGCTCTCGGGTAGTCATGCGCCGACCCAGACCTTGCCGTCCTCGACCCGCACCGGGTAGCTGGACACGCTGTTGTGCGGCGCTTCCAGGCATTCGCCGGTCTGCAGGTCGAAGTGCTGCTTATAGATCGGCGAAGCGACCACGATGCGCTCGCCGATGCTGCCGACCAGGCCGCGCGACAGCACGGCGGCCTGCGAATTCGGGTCGTAGTTATCGATCGCGAACAGGCGCGGCGCGTCGGTGCCGGCGCCGTCGCCGACGCGGAACACGGCCACCTGGCGCCCGTTCAACAGGGCGCACACGCCGGTGTCCGGCACGATCTGGTCGATGCTGCAGACGGCATTCCACTGGTTCAGCTGGATATCGCGATGCATGTTGTTCTCCTTTGGATGCGTTGGGTCAGGCGCTGTGGACGGCAATCGGAATCACGCGCTTGCGTTCTTCGAAGGTGGCAGGACGCACCTGACCGCGTTCCGGCATGAAGACGACGTTGTCGTCGCCGGCGTCGCTGTTGACGAAGGTGCGGAAGCGCTGGCGCACGGCCGGGTCCTCGAGCGCGTTCTTCCACTCGTCGGCATAGGTGTCGACCACGCGCTGCATGTCGGCTTCCAGTTCGGCGGCTATGCCCAGCTTGTCGTCGACGATGACCTGCTTCAGGTAGTCCAGGCCACCCTCGAGGTTCTCGCGCCAGGTGCTGGTGCGCTGCAGGCGGTCCGCCGTGCGCACGTAGAACATCAGGAAGCGGTCGACCAGCTTCACGACCGTCTCCTGGTCCAGGTCGGATGCCAGCAGTTCGGCATGGCGCGGCTTCATGCCACCGTTGCCGCACACGTACAGGTTCCAGCCCTTGTCCGTGGCGATCAGGCCGACGTCCTTGCCCTGGGCTTCCGCGCATTCGCGGGTGCAGCCGGACACGCCGAATTTGATCTTGTGCGGCGCGCGCAAGCCCTTGTAGCGGTTTTCCAGCGCGATCGCGAAGCCGACCGAATCGCCGACGCCGTAGCGGCACCAGGTCGAGCCGACGCAGGATTTGACGGTGCGCAGCGACTTGCCGTAGGCGTGGCCGGACTCGAAGCCGGCCGCGATCAGCTCTTCCCAGATCTGCGGCAGCTGCTCCAGGCGGGCGCCGAACATGTCGACGCGGGCGCCGCCGGTGATCTTGGTGTACAGGCCGTATTTTTTCGCGACCATGCCCACCGCGATCAGGCCGTCCGGCGTGACCTCGCCGCCCGGCATGCGCGGCACCACGGAATAGGTGCCGTCCTTCTGGATGTTGCCGAGGAAGTAATCGTTCGAATCCTGCAGGCTGGCGTGCTTCGGCTTGAGCACGAAGTCGTTCCAGGTCGAGGCCAGGATGTTGGCGGCGACCGGCTTGCAGATGTCGCAGCCCAGGCCACGGCCATGCTTGTGCAGCAGATCCTGGAAGCTCTTGATGCCACCGACGCGCACCAGGTGGTGCAGTTCCTGGCGCGAGTACGGAAAGTGTTCGCACAGGTGGTTGTTCACCGCCATGCCCTGCTTCTTCATCTCGGCCTTCATGATCTGGGTGACCAGGGGCACGCAGCCGCCGCAGGAGGTGCCGGCGCTGGTGCACGACTTCACCGCGCCAATATCGCAGGCGCCGTTCGCCACCGCGTCGCAAATATCGCCTTTGCTGACGGCGTTACAGGAGCAGACCTGGGCCGCGGCCGGCAGCGCATCGACGCCGATGCCCGGCCTGGCCTTGCCGTCGCTTTGGGGCAGGATCAGGAATTCCGGCGCTTCCGGCAGGGCGATACCATTCAGTACGGTCTGCAGCAGGCTGCCGTACTCAGTGGCGTCGCCGACCAGCACGGCACCCAGCAGGCGCTTGCCGCAATCGGACACGACGATCTTCTTGTACACCTGCTTGCGCTCGTCGGTGAACTGGAAGCTGCGCGCGCCCGGGGTGGTGGCGTGGGCGTCGCCGATCGAGGCCACGTCCACGCCCATCAGTTTCAGTTTCGTGCTCATGTCGGCGCCGGCAAAGGTGCCTTCCTGGCCCAGCAGCGCTTTCGCCACCGTGCGCGCCATGTCGTAGCCGGGGGCGACCAGGCCGAAAGTCTGGCCATTCCACGCAGCGCATTCGCCGATCGCGTAGACGTCCGGGTCCGAGGTCAGGCAGGCGTCGTCGATGGCGATGCCGCCGCGCGCACCCAAGCTCAGGCCGCAGGCGCGTGCCAGTTCGTCGCGCGGGCGGATGCCGGCGGAGAACACGATCATGTCGGTCTCCAGCACACTGCCGTCGGCGAATTCCATGCGGTGGGTGGCGCCCTCGCCGTCGACGATGCGCAGCGTGTTCTTTTGCGTGTGCACGGTCACGCCCAGTTCCTCGATCTTCGAGCGCAGCATGCGCCCGCCCAGGTCGTCGACCTGCACCGCCATCAGGCGCGGCGCGAATTCGACCACGTGGGTGTCCAGCTTCATGTCGCGCAGGGCCTTGGCGCATTCCAGGCCGAGCAGGCCGCCGCCGATCACCACGCCGGATTTGGCGCGCGACCCACACGCCAGCATCGCTTCCAGGTCTTCGATGGTGCGGTAGACGAAGCAGTCCTTGCGTTCCTTGCCCGGGACCGGCGGCACGAAGGGGTAGGAACCGGTGGCGAACACCAGCTTGTCGTAGCCCAGCACGTCGCCATCTTCCAGGGTCACGGTGCGTGCGGCGCGGTCGACCGCGGCGGCCTTGGCATCCAGCTTGAGCGTCACGTTGCCGCGCTCGAAGAAGCTAGGTGCCACCAGCGACAAATCGTCGGCCGACTTCCCGGCAAAGAATTCGGACAGGTGCACGCGGTCGTAGGCCGGGCGCGGTTCTTCGCACAGCACGGTCACGTCGAACGCGGCTGCGCCGGTGTCCGCCAGCAGGGTTTCCAGGAACTTGTGGCCGACCATGCCGTGGCCGATGACGATGAGTTTCATGATGCCTTCCTTCTTGGTTGACTCAGGCTGCAGCCGGGGCCGGGGTTTCCAGCGCGGTGGATTTGAAGCGCACACCGATGGCGCACAGGGCCGAGAGCAGGACCGCGCCGCCCAGGATGAACAGGGTCTGGCGCACGTCGGAGGTAGCCTTCATCAGGAAGCCGGCCAGCACCGCGCCGACGTTGCCGCCCGCGCCGACGATGCCGGCCACGCCGCCCAGCGCCTTGCGGTTGACAAAAGGCACCAGCGCATAGGTGGCGCCGCAAGCCATGTGGGTGCACAGGCCGAAGGCGAGCATGGCCACGATCGCGAACATCACGCTGGTGGTGTTCGAGAACCACAGCAGGCCCAGGCCCTCGCCCACCATCAGGACGAACAGCAGGTTGACGCGGCTGTTGAGGTCACCGCGGGCGGCGGCCTTGTCGGACAGCCAGCCGCCCAGCGCACGGGCGAACAGCGCCAGCAGGCCGAAGCTGCCGGCGGCCATGCCGGCGGCCTTCAGGGACAGGCCGAAGTGATCGACGTAGTAGACGGCGGCGGTGTTGTGGATGAAGAGCTCGATGCCGAAGCAGGCGCCGTAGGTCACGAACAGCAGCCAGGCCCGGTAGTTGCCGCAGGCCTGGACGAAGCTGGACCAGCCGCCCTTGCCGGCCGCTTCGAAGGGGATGCCGGCGGCGCGCAGTTCCTTGAAATTACCTTCCGGGCAATCCTGGGTGAACTTCCAGTAGAGCACGGCCATGACGAGCATCAGCACGCCCGGCACCAGCAAGGCCACGCGCCAGCCCATGGTCTCGCTCACGCCCAGCATGATCACGGCGCCCATCAACAGGGGCATGGTGGCCTGGGCCACGCCACCGCCGCTGTTGCCCCAGCCGGCCGCCGCCGCGTTGGCGGTGCCGACCACGTTCGGGCCGAACATGACGGAGGTGTGGTACTGGGTGATCACGAAGCTGGCGCCGACCGCGCCGATGCCGAGGCGGAACAGCAGGAAGCTTTCGTAGCTCTGGGCCATGGCCACGCCCAGCACGGGGATGGCACCCAGCGCCAGCAGGCCGGTGTAGGTCTTGCGCGGACCGAAGCGGTCGCACAGCGGGCCGACCAGCAGGCGCACCAGGATCGTGATGGCGACTGCGGCGATGTTGATGTCCGCGATCTGGCTGGCGCTCAGGTGGAACTCGCCCTTGATGACCGGCATCAAGGGCGCGCAGGCGAACCAGGCGAAGAAGCAGACGAAGAAGGCCACCCAGGTCAGGTGGAAGGCACGCATCTGCGGCGTGTTGAAGGAGAAGAGCTTGATGCTGTTTGCTTTGCCGGCCATGTTTGCTCCTTGAACTAAAAAACAAAAAGGCGCCCGCTGCCTGTCCAAAAACATGAAAACATGTCTCCGGGTGCAGCGGACGCCGTTGTCCTGTGTGCCAGTCCTCCGTTGGACCAGCTTTGGGTGGCCTCTCAAGAGGCCGGTTCAATCAAGATCGCCGTTGATCCTTGATGGGAGTCATCGCAAGATGCGTGCCAGAAGCCGCTGGCTCTGGCGGCGGATCGCACCGGAATGTGCTCCGCTTCGTTGCAGTGCACAACGCCCCAACATGGCGCACAGCGATCGTCAATACGCACTGTTTAGGCACCGGCGGGTGCAGGCTTGTGAATGGCGAATGAGGCAGCGTAGGCGCGCGCGTCGCGGCCGTTCCAGACCTTGCCGTCCATCAGCACCGAGCTGCGCAGCAGGCTGGACGGTGCCGGCACGCCGGCCCGCACGGCCGCTTCGCGGTACAGGCCGACCCGGTTCACGCGCGCGGCGACCGCCTGGTAATCGGGCTCCTCGCGCAGCAGGCCCCAGCGCCGGTGCTGGGTCAGGAACCACATGCCATCCGACAGGTAGGGAAAGTTCGCTTCGCCGCCGGCGTGGAATTGCAATGGGTCCGGGTCGAGCCAGTGCCGGCCCAGGCCATTGGCGTATTCGCCACGCAGGCGCGCGGCACGCATGCCCAGGTCGGCGCCGACATAGGCGGGGCTGGTCAGGGCTTCGGCGGCGGCGGTGCGGTGCGCATCCGACTCGTCGATCCAGCGCCCCGCTTCCAGCACCGCCGCGACCAGGGAACGGCAGGCGTGCGGATTGGCGTCGACGAAATCGGCGCGGGCGCCGAGCGCCTTGCCCGGGTGATCCGGCCACACGTCCTGGCTGGCCGCTACCGTGACGCCGGCGCCGTCTGCCACGCCGCGCGCGCCCCAGGGTTCGCCAGCGCAGAAACCGTCCATGTGCCCGGCCGCCAGGTTCGCCACCATCTGGCCGGGCGGCACCGTCACCAGCTGGACGTCGCGCAGCGGATCGATGCCGCCGGCGGCCAGCCAGTAGGACAGGAACATCGCGTGGTTCCCGGTCGGGAAGGTGTGGGCGAAGGTGAAGCGGCGGCCGCCGCGGTGCACCAGGTTGGCCAGCGCGGCGAGGTCGGTCACGCCCTGCTCCACCAGGGTGCGCGACAGCGTGATCGCCTGGCCGTTGCGCGACAAATTCATCAGGACCGCCATCGGCGTGGCGGCGCAGCCGATGCCCATCTCGACCCCATACACCAGGCCGTACAGCACGTGCGCGGCATCCAGCTCGCCGCGCAGCAGGCGGTCGCGCATGCCCGACCAGGAATGTTCGCGGCTCAGTTGCAGCTTGATGCCGTATTTCTCGTCCAGCCCGAGCACGGACGCCATGACCAGCGATGCGCAGTCGGTCAATGGCATGAAGCCGACCTTGATCACGGTCTTTTCGGGGCCTGTCATCTGAACTTCCTCTTATAGTTAGTCACAGCAAATCCTCGATATCCAGCACCCGCTGCGCCACGTCCGCCAGCCGCAGGTTCTTGTTCATCGCCATGCTGCGCAGCTTCTGGTAAGCCTGTTCCTCGCTCAGCCTGTTCTTCGCCATCAGGACGCCCTTGGCGCGCTCGATCAGCTTGCGGTCGGCCAGCTGGCGGCGGGTGTCGGTCAATTCGTCGAGCAGCTTCTGTTCGCGCCGGAAGCGGGCCATGGCCACGTCCAGCACCGGCTTGACGCGTTCGGCGTGCAGGCCCGCCACGATATACGCCGAGACCCCGGCCGCGATCGCCGCATCGACGCTGGACGGCGTCTGGTCGTCGGTAAACAGCACGATCGGGCGCGGCTCGTCGCGGGTGGCGATCACGATGTGTTCGAGCACGTCGCGGGCGTCCGATTCGCTGTCGATGATGATCATGTCCGGCTGGATCTGGGCGATCCGTTCGGGCAGGAAGATATCGGCCGGCAGCGAGGCGACGATGTCGTAGCCCGATTCGAGCAGGCCGATGCGCAGCGCCGCGTTGCGCCGCGCCTGGGCGTCCAGGGCTTGCTGCGCCTGGCCGCCGGTGCCGCTCTCGGGGACGGTATTGACGACGACGATACGGAGGGTGCGCTGGAGTGGCAATTTCATGCCCGTGATAATGCAAGTTCCGGGCCAGAGCTCGGTGCCGGCTTATCCCATCAGATATTCAACAGGAGAATGTCTCACCTAAAGAGCAAGCACAGTTGTCTTGTGGAAAATATTCATGTAACGCATGATGAACATCACAAACTAAAAGTTCATTTATATCGAGCGTTTGCCTATACTGCACTGCAACAACACAGGAAACGTCACGGAGAACTCGATGAACACCGCAACGATCACCCAGGCGCAGGACAAGGGACTGCGCCACCAATTCGCCGCCATCACCGGCACTATCCGCGCCTTCGCGATCGAACTGTACACCGCCCACGGCGGCTGGTTCGCCCACGATGCCGCGCACCCTGCCAGCGGCGCCTTCGCCCGCTCGGCCCAGGCTGCAAAACTGCGCAGCGCAGCATCGAACTAATCGCCAATCGTCAAAGACAAGGATATTTATCATGACCCCAGTTGAATTCGTCACCGTCGGCATCTCGGCCCTGGCCATCGTTACCCGTATCGTCATGTTCATCCGCAACCCGTCGGCCAGCACCCCGTCGGAACTGTGGACTGCCGAGTACCCGCACCTGCACCACTAAGCAGTACTTCGGCTGCCCGGCAGCCGGCACATCGACTCTCCACACGCCCGGAATTGTCCGGGCGTTGTCATTTCCGCGTACGTACGCAGCATCACCACGCTTCGCCAGAATACCGCCAGCATCGCCAACGGCTGAGCTAGAATGCCTTTTTGCCATTCCCGGCCGATACAGCATTCCTGTTCTACTGACCACGATTGACGATGCGATTCCCTGCCCCCACCGTTCTCGCCGCACTGCTGGCGCTGTCCGCCTCCGCGCTGGCCGCCCCCACGCCCATCACCCTCGACCAGGCCATGGCCAACCCCGACTGGATCGGCCAGCCGATCGAAACCGCCTGGTGGAGCTGGGACGGCAAGCAAGTCCTGTACAAGCAGAAGCGCAACGGTTCGCCGGTGCGCGACACCTGGATGGTCGGCAGCGGCAATGGCAAGGCGCGCCAGGTCACGGACGCCGAACTGGCCAAACTGGACAGCCCGAACACCGTCTACGACCAGAAGCGCACCCGCGCCATCGTCATCCGCAACGGCGACCTGTTCGAGCGCGACCTGAAGAGCGGCGCGCTGGTGCAGGTCACGCGCAGCAGCGACAGGATCGCCGCCGTCCAGTATTCCGGCGACGAGCGCCGCGTCCAGTTCCGCGTCGGCGACGAGTGGTTCAGCTGGGACCGCGCCGAGCGCCTGGTCTCGCCGCTGGTCTCGCTGCGCGCCGCCAAGGATCCGAACGTGCAGGACGCCGACGCGTTGCGCGACATGCAGCTGCGCCTGATCGCCACCCTGAAGCGCCAGAAGGACGAGCGCGACGCCCTGCGCGAGCGTGCCGAGGAAGAGCGCCGCGCCGACCCGACCCGCGCCCCGGCGCCGATCTACCTGGGCGACAAGCTCTCCATCCTGAACAGCCATTTGTCGCCGGACGGCCGCTGGCTGCTGGTCGTGACCGGCGCGAAGGATGCGGACAAGGGCCGCGTCGGCAAGATGCCGCGCTACGTGACCGAAAGCGGCTACGAAGAGACGTCGGACGAGCGCACCCGCGTCGGCCGCAACAGTCCGCGCGGCCAGGCGCTGAAGCTGGTCAACCTGGCCACGCGCGAAGTGAAGGACGTGCCGCTGGACGTCCTGCCCGGCATCGGCGAGGATCCGCTGGCCGCGCTGCGCGCCGAGCACAAGCTCGAGCCGCTGAAGGGCAAGCGCGCCGTCACCATCGGCTTCCAGGGCGACGCCGTGGTCTGGAGCCCGAACGGCGCCAACCTGGCCGTCATGCTGCGCGCGGTCGACAACAAGGACCGCTGGATCGCCACCGTCGACCTGCCGCGCGCCGCGCTGAAGCCCGTGCACCGCCTGACGGATCAAGCCTGGGTCAACTACGACAACAACGAATTCGGCTGGCTACCGGACAGCGCCACGCTGTGGTACCTGTCCGAGGAAAGCGGCTACTCGCACCTGTACACCCAGGGCGAAAACGGCAGCGGCCGCGCGCGTGCCCTCACGGGCGGCAAGTGGGAAGCCTCGGACGTGGCCTGGTCCAGCGACGGCCAGACCGCCTGGGTCATGTGCAACCGCAAGAACCCGACCCTGTATGAAGTCTGCGCCGTGTCCGCCAGGGATGGCGCCACCCGCGAAGTCAGCAGCCTGGAAGGCGGCGTCGAGGACTTCCGCCTGTCGCCAGACCAGCGCAAGCTGCTGGTGCACTACTCCAGCGCCTACCTGCCGGCGCAGATCGCGACCCTGCCCTCTACCGGCGGCACTGCAGCCAAGCTGACCGACACCCGCACGCCGGACTTCAAGGCGCGCGAATGGATCCAGCCGCAGATCGTGGCGGTGCCCTCGACCCACGGCGCGGACCCGGTCTGGGCCAAGCTGTACCGCCCGGCCCAGCTGGAAGCCGGCAAAAAATACCCGGTCGTGATGTTCGTGCACGGCGCCGGCTACCTGCAGAACACCACGGCGCGCTACCCGGTCTACTTCCGCGAGCAGATGTTCCACAACCTGCTGGTGCAGAAGGGCTATGTGGTGCTCGACATGGACTACCGCGCCTCGAAGGGCTACGGCGCCAAATGGCGCAGCGCGATCTACCGCCAGATGGGCCACCCGGAACTCGAGGACTACCTGGATGGCGTGAACTGGATGGTGGCCAACCAGCAGGGCGATGCGGCAAACGTCGGCATCTACGGCGGCAGCTACGGCGGCTTCATGACCCTGATCGGCCTGCTGCGCGCGCCGGACGTGTTCAAGGCCGGCGCCGCCCTGCGCCCGGTGACCGACTGGACCACCTACAACCACGACTACACCGCCAACATCCTGAATACGCCCGACGTCGATCCGGAGGCTTATAAAATCTCGTCGCCGATCGAGTATGCGCAGAACCTGAAGGGGCACCTCCTGATCGCCCACGGCATGGTCGACGACAACGTGTTCTTCCAGGATTCGGTGCGCATGTCGCAGCGCCTGATCGAACTGAAGAAGGACAACTGGGAACTGGCCGGCTACCCGCTGGAACGCCACTCCTTCGTGCAGCCGGAGAGCTGGTATGACGAATACCGCAGGATTTACCAGCTGTTCGAGCGCACCTTGAAAAACTGATCGGGATTTGACCCCGTTTATCGAGTTGCACCGTTCAATGAAAGACGCAGGGCGATTCCTGCGTCTTCATGCAACCGGAGAGAATCGATGCGGCACGCTTTCACATGGGGACTCCTGCTGGCGGCCCTGTTCCTGTCCAGCGCCAGTGCGCAAACCCGGCGCGTGCGCGTGATCACGGGGTCGCACCTGCCCCCGGCCACCGAAACATCGACGCGCTACGCCGCGCACTGCGGGCAGACGGCCTACGAGTTGATCGTCACACCGGCGGACAAGACCGTGGTCCTGCGCAGGAGCGACGGTCCGGACGTGGACCTGGGCGGTACCAGCGTCGGCGCCCGCCTGCTCGAAGACGACGTGCTGGTCCACGTCGGGTTCAACTGCCCGCAAGGCGCGCTCAACATCTTCCTGAAAGGCGTGAAGCTGGTCGACCTGGGTGCGCCGAGCGGCTTTCGTGACAGCATCAGCGTCAGGTCGAACGGGGAACTCGGTCCCAGCGCGCCGACGGCCGCGCCCATCGAGGAGCTGGCGATACCGCGCCGCGAGACGCCGCTACACTGAAGCGCCGCGCGCGCCCAGGAAGTCCAGCAGGGTCAAGGCCACCACCTTGGTCGCCTTGCGCAAGTCGTCCAGCGCCAGCTTTTCGTCCGCCTTTTTCGCATTCGATTCCGGCACCGTGCGCGGGCCCGCACCGTACAACACCGCCGGAATCCCGCGCTCGCCGTACAGGCGCGCGTCGGCATACAGCGGCGTGCCCTTGGCCTGGGGCGCCTCGCCCATCACGGCCAGGCCGTTGCGCTGCAGGCTGTCCACCAGCTTCTCCGAACCCGGCAGCGGCCGCAGCGCCTGCGACAGCAGCAGGCGCTTGATCTCGAGCCGGATGCCGGGCGCATCGCGCACCGCGTCCTCGATGAGCGCGCGCACCTGGGCTTCGACCGCCACCGGATCCTCTTCCGGAATCATGCGCCGGTCCATCTTCATGACCACCTTGCCGGGCACCACGTTGGTGTTGGTGCCGCCGTCGATGCGGCCCACCAGCATGGTCGGCGAATCGATGCCGGGGACTTTCGACTTGATCTTCTTCAGCTCGGGCAACTGGGCGTAGACGGCATTCAGGATGCGCGTCGCCGCCTGCAGCGCGTCGATTGCCGTCTCCGGCATCGCGCCGTGTCCGGCCTTGCCGTGCACCGTGATTTCCAGCTGCAGGCAGGCGTTGTGGGCGGTGACGATGTCGTAGGAAAAGCCGGCGGCGATGACGAAGTCGGGCTTGGTCAGGTCCTGTTCCAATAGATACCCGGGCCCGAGCAGGCCGCCGAATTCCTCGTCGTAGGTGAAGTGCAGTTCCAGCGCACCCTTCAAGGGGATGCCCAGCGCTTCGAGTGCGCGCGTGGCGAAGATATAGGTGGCGAAGTCGCTCTTGGACACGGCCGCGGCGCGCCCGTAGATGAAGCCTTCCTCGACCACGCCGCCATACGGTGGATGGGTCCAGCCCTCGCCCGGCGGCACCACGTCGCCGTGGGCGTTCAGGGCCACGGTCGGGCCATCGCCGCCGTAGGGGCGGCGGATGATCAGGTTGGTGATGCTCTCCATGCCGTAGTCGTGCACGCGCTGCGCCGGCACCGCGTGCTTCTCGGCCTGCCAGCCCCAGGCCGCCACCTTGTCCGCCACCGCGTCCGCATGCGGCGCGTTGTTGCCGGGCGGGGTGTCGGTCGGGATGCGGATCATGGCCTGCAAAAAGGCGACCTGTTCGTCGAAATGGGCGTCGATCCACGCCAGCAGTTTTTCTTGTGTCGGTTCCATCATGTTATTCAGTCCTGGCGCCGCCCTCGAACCAGCTTGCCACCTGGGCCCGTTCGGCGTCCGTCATGTTGGTCATGTTCGCCAGCGGCATGGCTTTCAGCTGCACCGCCTGCTGGTAGATGCGCGCGGCGTTCTGCTGGATGCCCTGGGCATTGTCCAGCGCCACCCCGGCCGGCGCCGAGGCAAAGCCCGGCTGGGTCGGGTGCGCCGCATGGCAGGATACGCAGCGCTGGGCGATGATGCCCTGGACTTGCGCAAATTGTGCATGCTGGACACCGGCGCCGGAAGCCTGGGCCGCCACCGGAGCAGGTGCGCGCGGCGCGATCGCCACGGCCACGGCAATCAGCAGCAGCACGCCCACGGCCGGGTACTTCCACTCGATGCGGCCCTTGTGGCGCAGGTTGAAGAAGTGGCGGATGAAGACGCCTGCGGCCATGATCATGCCCAGCACCGCCCAGGCGTGCGCATGGCGGTAGGTCATGGCGAAGTGGTTGCTGATCATGATGAACAGCACCGGCAAGGTGAAATAGTTGTTGTGGACGCTGCGCTGCTTGCCGCGGATGCCATAGATGGGATCCGGCTTGTCGCCCGCGCGCATCGCGTTCACCATCTTGCGCTGACCGGGAATGATCACCATCGCCACGTTGGCCACCATGATGGTGCCGATCATCGCGCCGACGTGGATGTAGGCCGCGCGTCCGCTCAGGTAGTGGGTCAGCACCCAGCTTGCCGCCACCAGGAAGGCGAAGATGACGGCGCCGAAGGCCAGGTCGTGCTTGCCCAGCTTCGAGCGGCACAGCAGGTCGTACACCACCCAGCCCACCACCAGGCTGCCCAGGCCGATGCCGATCGCCTGCCCGCTGGAGAGGTCGGCCACCGTGCGGTCGACCATCATCGCCTGCGCGTTGAAATAATAGACGATGGTAAGCAGCGCGAAGCCCGACAGCCAGGTCGAATACGCCTCCCACTTGAACC
>CAJYQM010000396.1 GCA_913777025.1 uncultured Massilia sp.
GCACTGATGGAAAGCAGCGCGCACGTGGGCAAGATCATGCTCGATGTGGCATCTCAGCAAGGGAATTGATATGAAAGCAACGCCAAAGCTCAGCCTTGGTTTGACCGCTTTTTCAACGACCGCTAAAATAGCGGGTTATTTGACCGTGGGGTTTTGATGCGTGCCAAACTCATCGTAGGCAATTGGAAGATGAATGGCAGCCGCGCGGGCAACGCAAGGCTGCTGGCGGACATCGCCGCGGGGCTCGATAGCGCGCGTGCGCAATGCGCGGTGTGCGTGCCGTCGCCCTACCTGCAGCAATGCGAGGAAGCGTTGTCGGGTACCCCGATCGCCTGGGGTGCGCAGGATGTGTCGGTGCATGGCTTCGGTGCCTTTACCGGCGAAGTGTGCGCGAAGATGTTGTCTGAATTCGCTTGCCGTTACGTGATCGTTGGCCACTCCGAACGCCGCGCCTACCATATGGAGAGCAGCGAGATGGTGGCGCAGAAGGCCAAAGCCGTGCTGGCGGAAGGGATGACCCCGATCGTCTGCGTCGGCGAGACCCTCGAGGAGCGCGAAGCGGGGCAGACTGCGCAAGTGGTCGGCGCCCAGCTGGATGCGGTGCTCGAATTGCTGGGCACGGCCGACGTGGCGAAGATCGTCGTGGCCTATGAACCCGTGTGGGCGATCGGCACCGGCAAGAACGCCACGCCGGAGATGGCCCAGGCCGTGCACGCCCACCTGCGCGCGCAGCTGAAGGCGCGCAATGCCGAGGCGGCGGAATCGGTGCCCATCCTGTACGGCGGCAGCATGAAGCCGGAGAATGCGAAGGCGCTGCTGGCCCAGCCGGACATCGATGGCGGCCTGATCGGCGGGGCGGCCTTGAAGGCTCAGGATTTCTTGGGCATCATTCATTCCGCCTGACAAGGGCAGGGATGGGGAAAAGGGCCCGGGCCACTGCCCGGGCTTCATAGTTTTAAGCAGCAAGTAGTGTCGAAGCGAAGAGTTTGTTACGTAGTTAAACCTTGGAATGGAATAAATAATGAACGTGTTGTTCAATCTGATCGTTGTGGTGCAGGTCCTGTCCGCGCTGGCCATCATCGGCCTGGTGCTCGTCCAGCACGGTAAGGGTGCCGACATGGGCGCCGCCTTCGGCTCCGGCGCATCCGGCAGCCTGTTCGGCGCCAGCGGCTCGTCGAACTTCCTGTCGAAGTCGACCGCCGTCGCCGCCGCGGTCTTCTTCGCTTCGACCCTGGCCCTCGCTTACTTCGGCACCAGCCGCCCGCATGCCGCCGTCAGCGGCGGCGTGATGGAAGGCGTCAAGGCCCCGGCTGCCCCTGCTGCTCCGGCCGCGGGCGTGCCGGCTGCGCCGAACCCGGCCGAAGGCGTCCCGGGCGCCGTCGCCCCCGCAGCACCGGCTGCTCCGGCCCCGGCAGCGGCCCAGGACGTGCCGCAGGCGCCGGCCGCCACCGCCCCGGCACCGGCAGCCCCAGCCAAGTAATTCCACATCGATCGCGCCGCGCCTTCATGCGCGGCGCCAGCCTGGCGAACCCATCCGCCGGGCAGGCCCAAGGCCGACAACAGACCGTCCGCGACGGTTCATGTTGTCGGCCTTTTTTCATTGGGCCCACGCCCTGCGCCGGGCCTGAAAAACCACGTTGCATAGCCCCTGCGACCTTGCCGACGGCGCCTCTTCCGTATAAGATGTCTTATATAAGACAGTAGATAGAAATATTGGTCTACAACGATGTGCAGCACGGCGCCCCGACCGCCGCGCGCGCCGGGTTTGCAAAGAGCATATTGTTCTCATGTAAGGCCGGTAGCAGCATCAGCACTTCGCCGAACCGGCGAAGGGCGAATCCAGTATTCAAAAAGTTGAGAAAAACAGTATTTTTCCTTGTACTAGGTCAATTTGATCATTGATAAAACCTAGTAAGGGGATGTAGAATACTGGTCTCCAGCCGACGTGGTGAAATTGGTAGACACGCTATCTTGAGGGGGTAGTGGCGCAAGCTGTGCGAGTTCGAGTCTCGCCGTCGGCACCAGAATACAGAAAGCCAGTTAGGGCGCATGAGCTACGCTCTTTTGCCTTAGCTGGCTTTTTTACGAGGATTTGTCGGAGGCTTTGAAGAACCGTCGCGATGCGGTGGTGATTCAGGCCCGAGAAGCCCAGTTCGTACCCCTCCCGGGGAACGGCGAGCCTCGAAGGTCAGGATTGCAACGCGTAGCAGGTGATTCACAGTCTCCAGTCGCTTGGTCCTGGTGGATGGTATCGAAGCCAGGATGGAGCGATTAGTGGTACTGCAGTCTCTGCAGTGTTTATCAACCGATCGTTCAATCAAGGCTTCATCGTGAACCTCGAGAATTACTTCCCCGTCCTACTCTTCCTGCTGATCGGCACCATTGTCGGTGTCGCTTCGCAGGTGCTCGGCCGTGTCGTCGGTCCGCACCGCCCCGATCCTGCGAAACTCTCCCCGTATGAATGCGGCTTCGAAGCCTTCGAAGACGCGCGCATGAAGTTCGACGTCCGGTACTACCTGGTCGCGATCCTGTTTATTTTGTTTGATCTGGAAACGGCATTCTTCTTCCCCTGGGGCGTCTCGATGCGCGAACTGGGCTGGCAGGCGTTCCTCACGATGATGGTCTTCATCGCCGAATTCGTCGTCGGTTTCTGGTACATCTGGAAGAAAGGTGCCCTTGATTGGGAATGAGCCATGGCTATTGAAGGCGTTTTAAACGAAGGTTTTGTTACCACCACAGCCGACAAGCTGATCAACTGGGCACGCACCGGCTCGATGTGGCCGATGACGTTCGGCCTGGCATGCTGCGCGGTCGAGATGATGCATGCGGGCGCCGCCCGTTATGACCTCGACCGCTTCGGCGTCGTGTTCCGCCCGTCGCCGCGCCAGTCCGATGTGATGATCGTGGCCGGTACCCTGTGCAACAAGATGGCGCCGGCACTGCGCAAGGTGTACGACCAGATGGCCGAGCCGCGCTGGGTCATCTCGATGGGCACCTGCGCCAACGGCGGCGGCTACTACCACTACTCCTACTCGGTGGTGCGCGGCTGCGACCGCATCGTGCCGGTCGACGTCTACGTCCCGGGCTGCCCGCCGACCGCGGAAGCTTTGTTGTACGGCATCATCCAGCTCCAGAACAAGATCAAGCGCACCAACACCATCGCGCGTTAAATCCAGCCGGTCCCAAACACCATGACGACAAAAATCGAAGCCCTCGAACTCGCCCTGAAGAATGCTCTGGGCGAGGGCGCTGCCATTACCGTGGCGCTGGGCGAAGTAACGGTAGTTGTGAAGGCCTCGGAATACCTGGCCTCCATGCAGAAGCTGCGCGACGATCCGGCATTGCGTTTCGAAGAAATGATCGACCTGTGCGGCGTCGACTATTCCTCCTACGGCGAAGGCACCTGGGACGGCCTGCGCTTCGCGGTGGTCGTGCACCTGCTGTCGATCGAGCACAACTGGCGCGTGCGCGTGCGCGTGTTCGCCCCGGACGACGACATGCCGCTGGTGCAGTCGATCACCGGCATCTGGCGCAATGCCAACTGGTTCGAGCGCGAAGCGTTCGACCTGTTCGGCATCCTGTTCGAAGGCCACGGCGACCTGCGCCGCATCCTGACCGACTATGGCTTCATCGGCCACCCGTTCCGCAAGGACTTCCCGATTTCGGGCTATGTCGAGATGCGCTACGACCCCGAGCAGAAGCGCGTGATCTACCAACCGGTCACGATCGAACCGCGTGAAAACATTCCGCGCGTGATCCGCGAAGAAACCTACGGGATGAAATAATGGCTGAGCTTAAGAATTACACCCTGAACTTTGGTCCGCAGCACCCGGCAGCGCACGGCGTGCTGCGCCTCGTGCTGGAGCTGGACGGCGAAGTGATCCAGCGCGCCGACCCGCACATCGGCCTGCTGCACCGCGGCACCGAAAAGCTGGCGGAAACCCGCACCTACCTGCAGTCCGTGCCTTACATGGACCGCCTGGACTACGTCTCGATGATGTGCAACGAGCACGGTTACGTGCTGGCCATCGAGAAGCTGCTGGGCATCGAAGCCCCGATCCGTGCGCAGTACATCCGCACGATGTTCGACGAGATCACCCGCATCCTGAACCACCTGATGTGGCTGGGCGCGCACGCGCTGGACATCGGCGCCATGGGTCCCTTCCTGTACGCCTTCCGCGACCGCGAAGACCTGTTCGACGTCTATGAAGCGGTGTCGGGCGCGCGCATGCACGCGGCCTACTACCGTCCGGGCGGCGTCTACCGCGACCTGCCGGACCGCATGCCGCAGCACAAGCCTTCGCTGGTGCGCAGCCAGAAGGCCGTGGACGAACTGAACGAGATCCGCCAGGGCTCGGTGCTGGACTTCATCGACGGCTTCACCAAGCGCTTCGACGGCTACGTCGACGAATACGAGACCCTGCTGACCGACAACCGTATCTGGAAACAGCGTACCGTCGGCATCGGCGTGGTGTCGCCGGAAGACGCGAAGGCGATGGGCTTCACCGGCGCCATGCTGCGCGGCTCGGGCGTGGCCTGGGACTTGCGCAAGACCCAGCCGTACTCGGTCTACGACAAGATGGAATTCGACATCCCGGTCGGCACCAACGGCGACTCCTACGACCGCTACCTGGTGCGCGTGGAAGAACTGCGCCAGTCGAACCGCATCATCAAGCAGTGCGTCGCCTGGCTACGCGACAACCCGGGTCCCGTCATGACCAGCAATCACAAGATTGCGCCGCCGTCGCGCGTGGACATGAAGACCAACATGGAATCGCTGATCCACCACTTCAAGCTGTTCACCGAAGGCTTCCACGTCCCGCAGGGCGAAGCGTATGCCGCGATCGAGCATCCGAAGGGCGAATTCGGCATCTACATCGTGTCCGACGGTGCCAACAAGCCTTACCGCCTGAAGATCCGTACCCCGGACTATGTCCACCTGCAAAGCCTCGATGAAATGGCGCGCGGCCACATGATCGCCGACGCCGTGACCATCATCGGTACACAGGACATCGTGTTCGGCTCGATTGACCGCTAAGTGGACAACTGAGCGGCTGATAAGGAAAAGAAAATGTTATCTGAGCAGTGCTTAAAGAAGATTGACCGCGAGCTGGCGAAATACCCGGCCGACCAGCGCCAGTCGGCCGTGATGGCCTCGCTGGCTCACGCCCAGGTCGAACAGGGATGGCTGTCGCCGGAAACGATGCAGGAAGTTGCCGACTACATTGGCATGCCCGCCATCGCCGTGCAGGAAGTGGCCACCTTCTACAACATGTACAACCTGAAGCCGGTGGGCAAGAACAAGATCACCGTCTGCACCAACCTGCCGTGCGCCCTGTCGGGCGGCGAGCGGGCCGGCAAGCGTCTCCAGGAAATCCTGGGCATCCACTACCGCGAGACCACCGAAGACGGCCAGTTCACCCTGGTCGAGGGCGAGTGCATGGGTGCCTGCGGCGACGCACCGGTGATGCTGGTGAATAACCACCGCATGTGCTCGTTCATGAGCGACGAGAAAATCGACGCCCTGGTGAAGGAACTGAATAAATGACCAGCCTGCACGACCGTCACATCAATCCGCTGATCCTGAAGGACCTGAACGGCGACAACTGGCACCTGGCCGACTACGTCAAGCGTGGCGGCTACAGCGCCCTGCGCAAGATCCTGGAAGAGAAGATCACCCCGGAGCAGATCATCGCCGACCTGAAGGCCTCGGGCCTGCGCGGCCGCGGTGGCGCCGGTTTCCCGACCGGCCTGAAGTGGAGCTTCATGCCGCGCCAGTTCCCGGGCCAGAAATACCTCGTCTGCAACACCGACGAAGGCGAGCCGGGCACGTTCAAGGACCGCGACATCATCCGCTACAACCCCCATGCGCTGATCGAAGGCATGGCCATCGGCGCTTACGCGATGGGCATCACCGTGGGCTACAACTACATCCACGGCGAGATCTTCCAGGAATACCTGCGTTTCGAAGAAGCGCTGGAAGAGGCGCGCGCCGCCGGTTTCCTGGGCGACAAGATCATGGGTTCGGAGTTCAGCTTCCAGCTGCACGCCCACCACGGCTACGGCGCCTACATCTGCGGCGAAGAAACCGCGCTGCTGGAATCGCTGGAAGGCAAGAAGGGCCAGCCGCGCTTCAAGCCGCCGTTCCCGGCCTCGTTCGGCCTGTACGGCAAGCCGACCACGATCAACAACACCGAGACCTTCGCGGCCGTCCCGTTCATCCTGAACATCGGCGCCGAGAACTACATGGGCATCGGCAAGCCGAACAACGGCGGCACCAAGATCTTCTCGATCTCGGGCGACGTCGAGCGTCCGGGCAACTATGAAGTCCCGCTGGGCACCCCGTTCGCCAAGCTGATGGAGCTGGCCGGTGGCATGCGCGGCGGCAAGAAGATCAAGGCCGTGATCCCGGGCGGTTCGTCGGCACCGGTGGTGCGCGGCGACGTCATGATGCAGACCGACCTGGACTACGACTCGATCGCGAAAGCCGGTTCGATGCTGGGTTCCGGTGCCGTGATCGTCATGGACGAGACCCGCTGCATGGTGAAATCCCTGCTGCGCCTCTCGTACTTCTACTACGAGGAATCCTGCGGCCAGTGCACGCCGTGCCGTGAAGGCACCGGCTGGATGTACCGCATGGTGCACCGTATCGAGAACGGCCAGGGCCGTCCGGAAGACATGGATCTGCTGAACAACATCGCCGACAACATCAAGGGCCGCACCATCTGCGCCCTGGGTGACGCCGCCGCGATGCCGGTCCAGGCCATGATCAAGAACTTCCGCGAAGAATTTGAATATCACATCGAGCACAAGCACTGCTTGGTGCCGACTTACCTCTAAGCAGGTACCGTAAAAATGGTAGAAATCGAATTAGACGGCAAGAAAGTCGAAGTCCCGCCAGGTTCCATGGTGATGGACGCCGCAAACAAACTGGGAACCTATGTTCCGCACTTCTGCTATCACAAGAAATTGTCGATCGCAGCGAACTGCCGCATGTGCCTGGTCGAAGTGGAAAAGGCACCGAAGCCGCTGCCGGCCTGCGCCACCCCGGTCTCGCCGGGCATGATCGTGCGCACCCACAGCGACAAGGCCGTGCACGCGCAGAAGTCCGTGATGGAATTCCTGCTGATTAACCACCCGCTCGATTGCCCGATCTGCGACCAGGGCGGCGAATGCCAGCTGCAGGATCTGGCCGTCGGCTACGGCAAGGGCGAATCGCGCTACGCCGAAGAAAAGCGCGTGGTGGCGCCGAAGGAAGCCGGCCCGCTGATCTCGATGGAAGAGATGAGCCGCTGCATCCAGTGCACCCGCTGCGTGCGTTTCGGCCAGGAAGTGGCAGGCCAGATGGAATTCGGCATGGTCGGCCGTGGCGAGCACTCGGAAATCACGACTTTTGTCGGCAAGTCGGTCGACTCGGAAGTGTCGGGCAACATGATCGATTTGTGCCCGGTCGGTGCGCTGACTTCCAAGCCGTTCCGCTACTCGGCACGTCCGTGGGAACTGCAGCGCCGCCGTTCGGTGTCGCCGCACGACTCGCTGGGTTCGAATTTGATCGTGCAGGTCAAGGGCGGCAAGGTCATGCGCGTGCTGCCGCTGGAAAACGAAAGCATCAACGAGTGCTGGCTGTCGGACAAGGACCGCTTCTCGTATGAAGCGCTGGACAATGCTTCGCGCCTGGTGAACCCGATGGTGAAGCAGGACGGCAAGTGGATCGACACCGACTGGCAGACCGCCCTCGAGTACGTCGCCCACGGCCTGCGCAACATCCGCCACGAGCACGGCGCCGATAGCATCGCCGCTGTCGCGACCGCCCACTCGACCGTGGAAGAACTGTACCTGCTGCAGAAGGCCATGCGCGGCTTCGGCGTCGAGAACGTCGACTTCCGCCTGCGCCAGACCGACTTCGCGCTGGACGGCCAGGTCATCCCGTCGCTGGGCATGCCGATCGCCGAACTGTCGAACCTGAAGCGCGTGCTGGTCGTCGGTTCCTTCCTGCGCAAGGACCACCCGCTGGCCGCGACCCGCCTGCGTACCGCCGTCAAGTCGGGCGCCAAGCTGTCGATCGTGCACGGCTCGAGCGACGACAACCTGATCCCGACCGCCAACCGCCTGATCGCGGCACCGTCGGACTGGCTGGCCGCGCTGTCGGAAATCGTGGTTGCGGTAGCAAGCGCGAAAGGCATCGCCGCCCCGGCAGGCTTCGACGGCATCGATGCCGGCGACGTCGCCAAGGGCATCGCCGCGACCCTGGTCGTGGAAAACAGTGTGGACCTGCCGGGCGCCGTCCTGCTGGGCAACGCCGCCATGTATCACCCGCAAGCCTCGAAGCTGCACGCAGCGGCCCAGTGGATCGCGGAACAGACCGGCGCCAAGTTCGGTTACTTCGTCGACGCCGCCAACACCGTCGGCGGCTACCTGGTCAACGCGACCTCGAAGAACGCGGCGAACCTGTTCGCGCAGCCGAAGAAAGCCTATGTGCTGCTGAACGCCGAGCCGGAACTGGATGCGGCCAACACGCAGCAAGCCATCGCTGCCCTGCAAGGCGCCGAAATGGTCGTCGCCATGTCCGCCTTCAAGCACGGCATGGACTACGCCGACGTGCTGCTGCCGATCTCGCCGTTCAGCGAGACCGCCGGTACCTTCGTCAACTGCGAAGGCCGCGCACAGAGCTTCAACGGCACCGTCAAGCCGCTGGGCGAGACCCGTCCGGCCTGGAAAGTGCTGCGCGTGCTGGGCAACCTGCTGGGCTTGACCGGCTTCGAGTACGACAACTCGGAAGCCATCCGCGACGAAGCGCTGGGCAAGGGTGTGATGGATCATGCGGACAAGCTGAACAACGCCGTCAAGCTGGCCCCGAGCGGCGCGAGATTCGGCGATGGTTCGGCGCTGGAGCGCCTGGCCAACGTGCCGATCCACTTCGCCGACGCCATCGCGCGCCGTTCCGAGCCGCTGCTGCGCACGGCCGACGCCAACGCGCCGCTGGTGACCATCTCGGCCAAGCTGGCCGAGCAGCTGGGCGTGAACGCCGGCGACGCCGTCAGGGTCTCGCAAAGCACGGGAGAACTGCGGGGCAGTGTCGTCCTGAACACCAACGTCGATCACCACCTGCCGGCGAACGTCGTGCGCGTGGCCGCCGCCCATGAACTCACCTCGGTGCTGGGCGACATGTTCGGCGCCATCACCGTAGCCAAAGCGTAAGAGGGCACACCACAATGTCTATGCCTGATGTTATCAATAGTCTGAACAGCGGCGGCGCGAACCTGCTGGGCCCGATGGCCTGGCCGCTCGTGTGGACGCTGCTGAAAATCGTGGTGGTCCTGCTGCCGCTGATGGGCCTGGTGGCCTACCTGGTGCTGTGGGAGCGCAAGCTGATCGGCTGGATCCACATCCGCACGGGTCCGAACCGCGTGGGCCCGCTGGGCCTGCTGCAGCCGATCTCCGACGCCCTGAAGCTGCTGCTGAAGGAAATCGTGACCCCGGCGAAAGCCACGCCGAGCCTGTTTTTCATCGGCCCCCTGATGACCATCATGCCGGCGCTGGCCGCCTGGTCGGTGATCCCCTTCGGTCCGCAAGCCGCGCTGGCCAACGTCAACGCCGGCCTGCTGCTGCTGCTCGCGATCACCTCGATGGAGGTGTACGGCATCATCATCGCCGGCTGGTCGGCCAACTCGAAGTACTCGTTCATGGGTGCGATGCGCGCCTCGGCCCAGATGATCTCCTACGAAATCCCGATGGGCTTCGTGATGGTCGTGGTGCTGATGGTGTCGGGTTCGCTGAACTTCTCGGACATCGTCGGCGCCCAGGCCCGCGGCTGGTTCGTGGAACACGGCATCAACCTACTGTCGTGGAACTGGCTGCCGCTGTTCGTGATCTATATCATCTCCGG
>CAJYQM010000397.1 GCA_913777025.1 uncultured Massilia sp.
CCCACAGTTCCGGGCCGTAGCCGCGCGTCTCGACGCGCTGGCGGTAGATGTCGGCGACCGCGTCGGCATCGCCGCCGAGCAGGGCCTTGGTGCCGCACATCTCGGCGCAGGCCGGCAGCTTGCCCTCGGCGATGCGGTTGCGGCCGTACTTCTTGAATTCGGCTTCCGAGGTATCCGGTTCCGGGCCGCCGGCGCAGAAGGTGCACTTGTCCATCTTGCCGCGGTGGTTGAACAGGCCCGTCGACGGGAATTGCGGCGCGCCGAAGGGGCAGGCGTAATAGCAGTAGCCGCAGCCGATGCACTGGTCCTTCGAGTGCAGCACGATGCCGTCCTCGGTATGGTAGATGCAGTTGACCGGGCACACCGCCAGGCAGGGGGCATCGGTGCAGTGCATGCAGGCCACCGAGACCGAGCGCTCGCCGGGAATGCCGTCGTTGATCGTGACGACGCGGCGCCGGTTCACGCCCCAGGGCGTCTCGTGCTCGTTCTTGCAGGCGGTGACGCAACCGTTGCAGTCGATGCAGCGTTCGGTGTCACAGATAAATTTCATTCGTGCTGACATATCCTGCTCCTTTTCCTCCGTCATTCCCGCGAAGGCGGGAATCCAGGTTCTGCCTGCGTCGCGGTAACGCGTGCGACTTGGGTCCCCGCCTTCGCGAGGACGACGTTAAGTGTCCTCAAGCGCGTACCAGGCGGCACAGCGATACCTTGGTTTCCTGCATCATCGTCACGGCGTCATAGCCATAGGTCCAGCCGGTGTTGACGGCCTCGCCCCGGACATTCGGCGCCCCGCCCTCCGGATAGTGCTTTTCCAGGTCCTCGCCCATCCACCAGCCGCCGAAGTGGAAAGGCATCCAGACCACCCCTTCCGGCACGCGCGGCGTGACCATGGCCATCAGCTTCAGGCGCGCGCCGGTCGGGGTTTCGACCCACATGAAGTCGCCCAGCTTGACGCCGATCTCGGCCGCGTTGTTCGGATGCACCTCGCAAAACATGTTCTGCTGCAGCTCGGCCAGCCAGGGGTTGGAACGGGTTTCCTCGCCGCCGCCTTCGTACTCGACCAGGCGGCCGGAGGTCATGATCAGCGGATATTCCTTCGAGAAATCGACCTGCTGCACCGACTTGTACAGCGTGGGCAGGCGCCAGAAAGCGGCCTTGTCGTCGTAGGTCGGGTATTTCGCCACCAGGTCGCGCCGCGGCGACAGCAGCGGTTCGCGGTGGGTCGGGATCGGGTCCGGGAAGTTCCAGACGTTGCAGCGGGCACGGGCGTTGCCGTAGGGCGCGCAGCCGTGGGAAATCACCACGCGCTGGATGCCGCCCGACAGGTCGGTCTTCCAGTTCTTGCCCTCGGCCGCGACCTTCTCTTCCGGCGTCAGGTCGTCCCACCAGCCCAGCTTTTTCAGGAACACGTGGTCGAATTCCGGGTAGCCGGTGTCGAGTTCGCTGTCCTTGGTAAACGAACCGTCGGCCGCCAGCAGGCTCTCGCCATTGTGCTCGACGCCCCAGTTGGCGCGGAACGGCAGGCCGCCCTCGGCCACGGATTTGTTCAGGTCGTACAGGATCGGCGTGCCCGGGTGTTTCATTTCCGGCGTGCCCCAGCAGGGCCAGGGTAAGCCGTAGTAATCGCCCTTGCACGGGCCGTCGTCGGCGCGCATCGTGGTCGGGTTGAAGGTGTGCTTGTTCTGCATGTGCAGCTTCAGGCGCTCGGGCGAACAGCCCGTGTACCCGATGGTCCAGCACGATCGGTTGATCTCGCGCAGGATGTCCTCGATGACCGGCTCGTTGTGCACCACCTTGATGTTCTTGACCAGCTGGTCCGCGAAGCCGAACTTGCGTGCGAACAGGTACATGATCTCGTGGTCGGTCTTGCATTCGAACAGCGGCTGGATCACGCGCTCACGCCACTGGATCGAGCGGTTCGAGGCCGTCACCGAACCGGAGGATTCGAATTGCGACGCCGCCGGCAGCAGGTAGACGCCATCGGTCCGGCCGTGCATGGCCGCCGTCATGCTCAGGTAGGGGTCGACCACGACCAGCAGGTCGAGCTTCTGCATGGCCGCCTTCATGTCCGGCAGGCGGGTCTGGCTGTTGGGCGCGTGGCCCCAGTACATCACGGCGCGCAGGTTGCTGGGCTGGTCGACGTATTTGTTATCTTCCAGCACCGCGTCGAACCAGCGCGAGACGGTGATGCCCGGTTTTTCCATCAATTCCTTGGAGCCGAAGCGCGACTTGATCCATTCGTAGTCGACGCCCCAGACGTTGGAAAAGTGCTTCCAGGCGCCCTCGGCCAGGCCGAAATAACCGGGCAGCGAATCGCCGTTCGGGCCGACGTCGGTTGCGCCCTGCACGTTGTCGTGGCCGCGGTAGATGTTGGCGCCGCCGCCCGGCTTGCCGATATTGCCCAGCACCAGCTGCAGGATCGACAGCGCGCGCACGTTGGCGGTGCCGACATGGTGCTGGGTGATGCCCATGCACCAGACCACCGACGATGGACGGTTGGTGGCCAGCATCTCGGCCGCCATGCGCACCGCCGATTCCGGCACGCCCGTGATTTCAGTGACCTTGTCCGGCGTCCATTTCGCCACTTCGGCGCGCACATCCTCCATGCCGTGGGTGCGCGCGGCGATGAATGCCTTGTCTTCCCAGCCGTTGGCGAAGATGTGCCAGACGATGCCCCACACCAGCGGGATGTCGGTGCCCGGGCGCACGCGCACGTAATGGTGGGCGAAGCGCGCGGTGCGGGTGAAGCGCGGGTCGATCACGATCATCTTGGCGCCGAGTTCCTTGGCGTGCAGGAAGTGCAGCATCGAGATCGGGTGGGCCTCGGCCGGGTTCGAGCCGATGAAGAGCACGGCCTTGCTGTAGTGCAAATCATTGAACGAGTTCGTCATCGCGCCATAGCCGAAGGTCTGGGCCACGCCCGCGACCGTGGTCGAGTGGCAGATGCGCGCCTGGTGGTCGCAGTTGTTGCTGCCCCACATCGAGACCCATTTGCGAAGCAGGTAGGCCTGCTCGTTGCTGTGCTTGGAGCTGCCGATGACCATCAGCGCATCCGGGCCGGCCTCCTTGCGCAGGTGCAGCAACTTGTCGCCGATCTCGCCCACGGCCTGGTCCCAGGAGATGCGCTCGTATTTGCCATTGACCAGCTTCATCGGATAACGCAGGCGGTGCTCGCCGAAGCCGTGCTCGCGCACCGATGCGCCCTTGGCGCAGTGAGCCCCCATGTTGATGGGCGAATCGAAGGCCGCTTCCTGGCGCACCCAGACGCCGTTGCTGACCACGGCCTCGACCGAGCAGCCGACCGAGCAGTGGCTGCAGACCGTATGCTTGATCTCGGTCTTGGGCGGTTCGGTCGATGTGGCGTCGGCCGCCTGGGCAGGCTGCATCACGTTCAGCGGCAGGTGGCGCGCGAGGGCGCCGGCGCCGGCCGTCACGCCGGCACCGACCAGGAAGCGGCGGCGCTTGAGGCCGCTGTCGCGCGGTGTCTTCACCAGGGTCATGGGCTTGCTCCTAACTTCTTACCAGTAGGCGGCCGTGCGGTAGTAACGGCGGATGTGTTCGGTTTCGTGGTAGCCGCGCGGCTTGGCCTCTTCCTGCTTCGGCTCGGGCGTCGCGGGCACGTCGGCTTCGCGTGCGCCTGCCGCCGTGGCGACGGCCAGCGCGCCCAGCGGCGCCGCTTTCAAGAGGCTTCGCCTTGCCGGATCGGGCTGACCGGCGGGCTTGCCGGCCAGTCTCCCCGGTCCGGCAACGCCTTCTCCCTTCAGGTCAGGCTTTTGGTCTTTGTCCATATCCATCCTCATGCAGCAACCAGGTCGGCCGGATCCAGCACCGCGAAGGCCTGGGCTTCGATCGACAGGAAAGCGTCGGCCACGGCGGCCACGACGCGGTAGAAATTCGCCCCCTCGGCCCCGGCGATGTCGGCCAGGCAGGCCGCATACCAGGGCCGCAGGTGGTCTTCGAAAAACTGTTTCTGCACCAGCAGCGGCTGGCGCGGCACGTGGTGCGCGCCCTGGATCAGCACGCGCATCGTTTCGCACAGTGCCGACAGATGGTCTTCGGATTCGCCGACGCCGGGCGCGCGCGCCAGGCGCAGGCGCGCCAGGTCGTGGCGCAGCTGCACCAGCGGCACGTCGTTCAGGTGGCCGGTGAGGTAGAAGGAGCCGAAGGGATTGATCAGCGGCGTGCCCATGCTGAGGAAGAGCAGCGAGAATTCGTCGGCGGCGGCTTCGGCATCGATGACGCTCGCGGCCTGGGCCAGGCGCAGCCAGGCGTCTTCCAGCGCGAACTCGCCGGCGGCGCTGACCGGCTCGGCCCCGGCCAGCGCGCCCAGCAGGCCGGCATCGGGCGGGGCCAGCAGCAGGCGCGCGATCAACGCATAGAAGTCGGCTCGGGCCTGGTCTTCGGCGGGCAAGGGCATCGGCACCGGAACAGCGTCCTGGTCACGCGTGGCGGATGGGTCTAACTGCTGCGGCGACATGTCTCTCCCATTAGCAAATCTGCAT
>CAJYQM010000398.1 GCA_913777025.1 uncultured Massilia sp.
GGTCGCCGCGCTGGCGCTGTTCATGGGCTGGCGCTTCGTGCGCGTATCCGGCAGCGGCAGCGCCAAGCCCGCCGCCTTCGATCCGGGCGGCGCGGTGCTGGCCAGCCTGGGCCTGGGCTGCCTGACCTGGGGCCTGTCGGCCGCCTCCGCCGAGAAAGGCCTGACCTTGTCCGCGGGCCTGGCGATGCTGGCCGGCGTGCTGGTCCTGCTGGCCTTCCTGCGGGTCGAGCGGCGCGCGGGCGAAGGCGCCATGCTGCCGCTGGCGCTGTTCGCCGACAGCGGCTTTTCCGGGCTGAACCTGATGACCTTCCTGTTGTACGGCGCCCTGGGCGCGCTCATGCTGCTGGTGCCCTACGTCTTGATCCAGGGGCTGAGTTATTCGGCCAAGCAGGCCGGCGCGGCGCTGCTGCCCTTTCCCATCGTGCTGGCGCTGGGCTCGCCGCTGATGGGCAGGCTTGCCGGCAACATCGGCTCGCGCCTGCCACTGTCGATCGGCTCGCTGATCGTGGCCGGCGGCTTCCTGCTGGCGATGCGCATCGGCGACGGCAGCTACATCGGCACCGTGCTGCCGGCCATGCTCGTCATCGCGGCCGGGATGGCCTGCGTGGCCTCGCCGCTGACGACGGCGGTGCTGTCCTCGGTCGACGGCAGCCACACCGGCGTGGCGTCCGGCTTCAACAGCGCGGTGGCGCGCGGGGGCGGGCTGATCGCCACCGCCCTGCTCGGCGTCGTGCTCACCACGCAGGGCAGCCGGCTGCTGCACGCCTTCCACCTGTCGCTGGCGGTGTGCGCCGCCAGCGCGGCGGCCGCGGCCGTGTGCGCCTTCGTCTGGGTACGGCCGGGCAAGGAAGGCCGAACCTAGGCCTTGACGTTGACCGTCGCCGGGAAGGTCGGCGCGCGGCGGTGGCGGGTGGCCTGCTCATAGGCGTAGGCCATCGCGATCAGCGTCGCCTCGCTCCAGGCGCCGCCGACGAAGGAGATGCCCACCGGCAGCCCGTGCACGTAGCCGGCCGGCACCGTGACGTGCGGATAGCCCGCCACCGCGGCCGGCGACGAGAAGCTGCCGCCATAATGGTCGCCGTTGATGTAGTCGGTGAGCCAGGCCACGCCACCGGTCGGCGCCACCAGCGCGTCCAGCTTTTCCTCGCGCATGATCTTGTCGATGCCTTCCTCGCGCGCGTAACGACGGTTATTGGCCAGCGCCTCGCGATAGGCCTTGTCCTGCAGGCCGGGCTTGGCCTGGGCCGCGACCAGGTGCTCCTGGCCGAAGTGCTGCAGTTCGCGGTCGGCATGCTTGTCGTTGAAGGCGATCACGTCGGCCATGGTCTTGACCGGCGCATGCGCGGCGTAGCCGGACAGATACGCTTCCAGGTCCGGGCGGAACTCGCCCAGCAGGACGTCCAGTTCGCTCTCCCCGTACTTGTCGGTGTTCGGCAGCTGCACGTCGACCAGGATCGCGCCCTGGGCTTTCAGCACCGCCAGTTCCTTCTCGATCAGGGCATCGACCGCCGTGCTGCTGCCGAAGAAATTGCGCGCCACGCCCAGGCGCTTGCCCTGCAGGCCATCCTTGCGCAGGGCTTTGGCGAAATCGGTGGATTTGCCGCGGCTGTCGGCGGTGGCGGCGTCGAGCGCATCGGCGCCGCTGATCGCACTGAGCAGCAGCGCGGCATCGGCCACACTGCGCGTCATCGGGCCGGCCGTGTCCTGCGAATGCGCGATCGGGATGATGCCGCTGCGACTGACCAGGCCCAGGGTCGGCTTGATGCCGACGATGCCGCAGGTCGAGGAAGGCGATACGATCGAGCCGTCGGTCTCGGTGCCGATCGCCAGCGTCGCCAGGCTGGCCGCCATCGCCGCGCCCGAGCCGGAACTGGAGCCGCTGGTGTTGCGGTCGAGCGCGTAGGGATTGCGGGTCTGGCCGCCGCGGCCGCTCCAGCCGCTCACCGAGTGCGTCGAGCGCATGTTCGCCCATTCGGACAGGTTGGTCTTGCCGATGATGACAGCCCCCGCTTCACGCAGCTTTTGCGCGACAAAGGCGTCCTTGCTGGCGCGCACGCCGGCCAGCGCGAGCGAACCGGCCGAGGTGCTCATCTTGTCGGCGGTGGCGATGTTGTCCTTGATCAGGACCGGAATGCCGTGCAGCGGACCGCGCACCTTGCCGGCCTTGCGCTCGCGGTCCATCGCGTCGGCGATCTGCAGCGCGTCCGGGTTCAGTTCGATCACGGCATTGACCGTGGGACCGGCCTTGTCGATGGCGGCAATGCGGGCGAGATATTGCTGGACCAGCGATTTCGAGGTCAGCTTGCCCGCCTGCAACTGGGCCTGCTGTTCCAGCGCACTGGCGTCAAGGATGGCGGCGCCTGCGCTGCCGTTAGCGGCACTGGCCCCCCTGGCGACACCCGCGGCAGCGCCGGCAGCGACGCCGAGTCGAACGAAATCCCTGCGATCCATGCATTTCTCCGTGTCAAATAATACAAAAGAATAACAGCAAAGCCATGCATCGAACATAAGTGACATGCTGTCGTGGCAGAACTGCCATGCGTATGGGCATAAAAAAACGCTGCCCTCGGGCAGCGTTTTTCTTGCGCTCCATATTGAAGCAAGGCCGGCTTAGTTGCGGACGACCTTCTTGTACTCGGCGGTACGGGTGTCGATCTCGATGACGTCGTCCTGGTTGACGAACAGCGGCACCTGGATGGTGAACTGCTTCGACTCGATCGCGTTTTCCAGCTTCGCTTCCTTCATGACGTTACCCGAGGTGTTGCCCTTGACGGCCGGCTCGGTGTAGATGACCTGGCGTGCGATGGTGATCGGCAGTTCGACCGAGATGGCCTTGCCGTCGTAGAACACGGCTTCGCATTCCATACCGTCTTTCAGGTAGTTCAGCGCTTCGCCCAGGTTCTCTTCTTCGATTTCGTACTGGTTGTACTCTTCATCCATGAAGACGTACAGCGGGTCGGCGAAGTACGAGTAGGTCACCGGCTTCTTGTCCAGCACGACCACGTCGAACTTGTCGTCGCCGCGGAACACGTTTTCCAGCGGCGCGTTGGTCAGAAGATTCTTCATCTTCCACTTGTAGGTGAAGCCCGTGCGGCTCGAGCCGTTGACGTCAGAGCGCAGCACGATGAAAGGCTTGGCATCGACCATGATGATGTTGCCGACACGAATTTCTTTTGCGGGTTTCATAGGAAGTTTTGGGTAAAAAATGAGTTGCAGTAATCGAGCATCATACCATGATCCTTGCCTGCCGCCTACCGGAGCGACCGGGCGAAATTCAGCAAGTTGCTCACCAAGTCGCCGTTTGCCAACATCGACGCCTGCCATGCCGCGGCACGCTGCGCAATCGCCGGCAGATCGGCTTGCAGGGACGACCACAGTGCCGTCCAATCGGCACGCTCGTCCATGTATCCTTCCCGCGCGCCATTCCAGCGCAGGGAAAAGTCGGCCAGACCCCGGAGGTGTCCGGCCTCTCCCGTGTATTTTTCCAGGAAAGCGCGGAGTTTAACATGATGCAAGTTTTCGTCCTGCGGATAAATGTGCCAGACGAAGGGCCGCCCAGCCCATTGCGCGCGGACCCAGGAATCTTCGCCGCGCACCATGTTCAAGTCGCAGGCCCACAGCAGGCGGTCGTAATCCTGCTGCGGCATGAAGGGGATCACGCGCACGCTCAGGGCCCCGCGGGTGGCGCCTGCGCCCGCCACCGGATCGGTTCCCAGGAAGGCCGCCACCTGCTCGCGCGCCACGCCTTCCGGCACCAGGCAGGCGATGCGCCGTCCGTCCTCGCGCCAGGCGTCGAACAGTTCGGCCACCGGCGCATGCGGATAGCAGAACAGGCTGACCTTGAAGGCGCCGATCTCCTGGTCGCTCACGCCGAGGCCGCGCAGAAAGCCCGCCACCGCCGCCGGGTCGCCCTGGAAGCGCTCGCGCGCCTCGACCAGCCCGCGCTCGCGCAGCAGGCCGCCGGTCTTGCCCGTGAAACCCGGGAAAAAGAAATGCTTGGTCAGCTTCAGGCGCGGATGCATCGAGGGCAGCGCATGGCAGCCTTCGACCCAGGCTTCGGCGCTCAAGCCCTCGTAGTTGATCCAGACCGGACGCGGCTCGCACCGGGCCATCGCGGCGATGTAGCCGGGCGGGATGTCGACGCCGAAGAATTCGATCACGATATCGGCCACGTCCCGCGGCGCGAACACGCCGTCCTGCCCTGCCCAATGGCGTACCCGCACGCCCTCGACCGTCTGCGTGGCCGCATCCGGGTCGACTGCCGGCGCGATGCGGCGGAAGCTGTGCAGGTCGTCGACCCACAGCGTCACCTCGATCCCGTGTTCGCCACGCAGCTGGCGCGCCAGGCGCCAGCAGATGCCGATGTCGCCGAAATTGTCGACCACCTTGCAGAAGATGGCGAGCGAGATGGGCTGGTCGTCTTGATGGAACATGGTCGGGAACGGGAGAGCGGCGGCGGAAAAGCGGGCCATTGTAGCGGATTTCGTTGGTTCAAGAGACTGCCAACCCTATTGCCCCAAGCCGGCATGCACGACATCGGTGCGGTCCCGCACGAATCCGGTGCAATCCACGCACCCTCTGCGCCATCGCAAGGCATGAATCCATCGTGCGGAACCAACGATTCTTTCACAAACTTCATCGGGGACG
Organism: uncultured Massilia sp.; assembly: GCA_913777025.1. Taxonomy (GTDB): domain Bacteria; phylum Pseudomonadota; class Gammaproteobacteria; order Burkholderiales; family Burkholderiaceae_D; genus Telluria. The sequence goes on from CAJYQM010000398.1 coordinate 4,648, forward strand.
TCCTGTCCAACTGCCACCTGTAGAAAAGCGGACAGCTCCGGTAGCTGCCGCCGTCGTCGTCATGCTTCGGCAGGGCGATCCTTCCATCGTACGCGGCCGTTCGGGCCACCCGAGTCAGCCGCATCCACACAGGAGTTGATCATGAATGAATTTCAGCAGCTCGGCGTTGGACAACAGGCGGGGCAGCAATTTCCTCAACAGCAGTTTCCCCAGCAGCAATTCCCCCAGCAACAACTGTCGCCACAAGGTTTCTTCGGCAGCATGCTAGGCGCGCCGCTGGGCGGCCTGATCGGCCGCGGCATCGGCGGCTTGCTCGGCAATTCGCAGCTGGGTGGCCAGATCGGCCAGATGGCCGGCGGTATCGGCGGCGGCTTCCTGCCGCTGTCGGCCGATCCATACCAACAGCAACTGCAACAGCAACTGCAGCAACAACTGCTGGCCCAGCAGACCCAGGGCCAGCTGGCGCCGCAGGGCTGGTTCGGCGACGTCATCGGCCAGATCGGCAAGCCGCTGGGCGGCTTCATCGGCGGCCTGGCCGGTAACCAGCAGCTGGGCAGCACCATCGGCGGCATCGCCTCGCAGCTCGGCGGCATGCTGCCGTTCGCGGCCGACCCGTCGCAGCAACAACCGGTGCAGCAGGTGCAGCAACAGCCGGTGCAGCAAGGCCAGCTGGCACAAACGCCGGTCAGCAGCTGGCTGAGCAACCTGCCGCGCATCCCGAAC
>CAJYQM010000399.1 GCA_913777025.1 uncultured Massilia sp.
CCGCACCATCGGCGTCACGCCCTACGAGAAGAAGATGCTGAACGCCATCGAAAAGGCGATCCGCGATTCCGACCTGGGCCTGAACCCGTCGACCTTCGGCGAAATGGTCCGCGTGCCGACCCCGGCCCTGACCGAAGAGCGCCGCAAGGAAATGGTCAAGCTGGTCAAATCGGAAGCCGAAGACGGCAAGATCGCCGTGCGCAACGTCCGCCGCGACGCCAACGAACAGCTGAAAAAGCTGGTCAAGGACAAGGCGATCTCGGAAGACGACGAGCGCCGCGCCTCGGAAGATGTCCAGAAACTGACCGACAAAGCCATCGCCGACATCGACAAGATGGTTGTCGAGAAGGAAAAAGAGATCATGACGGTGTAAGATGGCGGGTGCGGGCCGTATGCATTGCGGCCCGACTTGCCGTCCAGGGAAGGACCGGCCGGGCATCCCGTCCGGTCCGTTCCCTTTTTATATCGCAGCTTATTTTGCCGGCTAGATGACCGATGCCGGCCTGATCTATGATTTTCAAAAGTTCCACCACCGCAGTACCCGACGCGCCTTCGGTGCCGCGCCATATCGCCATCATCATGGATGGCAATGGTCGTTGGGCAACGAAACGCTTGCTGCCGCGCGTAGCCGGCCACGTCAAGGGCGTGGACGCCGTGCGCAAGATCGTCGAGGCCTGCGTGGAGCGCGGCGTCGAATACCTGACCCTGTTCGCATTCTCGTCGGAAAACTGGCGCCGTCCGGCCGACGAAGTGTCCTACCTGATGGGCCTGTTCGTCACCGCGCTCGAGCGCGAAGTGTCGAAGATGCACGCCAATAACATCCGCCTGAAAGTGGTCGGCGACCTGTCGCGTTTCGACCCCAAGCTGCGCGACATGATCGCCAACGCCGAGCGCCGCACCGCCGGCAACACGCGCCTGACCGTCAGCGTCTGCGCCAACTACGGCGGCCGCTGGGACATCATGCAGGCCACCGGCAAGATGGTCGCCGCCAACCCGGGCGCCACCGAATTCACCGAAGCGATGCTGGCCCCGCACCTGGCGATGGCCTACGCGCCGGAGCCGGACCTGTTCATCCGCACCGGGGGCGAGGAACGCATTTCCAACTTCCTGCTGTGGCAGCTCGCGTATTCCGAGCTCTACTTCACCGACACCTTCTGGCCCGATTTCTCGCCCGCGTCGCTGGACACCGCGATCGCGTCCTACCAGAGCCGCGAACGCCGTTTCGGCCGCACCGGCGAGCAGGTTTCCAACAACGCCAAGAAAAGCTGAGCCCTGATGCTGAAAACCCGTGTCGTCACCGCCGTCGTCCTGCTGGCAGTCTTGCTGCCTGTGCTGTATTTCAACAACTTCATGGCCTTCGCGCTGGTGGCGACCGTGTTCTTCGGCGCCGCGATCTGGGAATGTTTCCGCCTGTTCAATCCGGGCACCCAGAACGCGCACATCATCGCCCTGGTCTGGACGGTGGCCTTCGCCGCCGCGGTGGTCACAGGCCGCCTGGACGTGTCGATCTGGGCCGCGCTCAGCCTGGCCTTGTGGATCGCACGCTTCACGCCCTCGCTCAAGATCGGCCTGCCGGAATTGCACACGCCCTCGAATACGCTGCTGAGCCTGGTCTACGGCTTCGCCATCGTCGGCTGCTTCGCGGCCATCGTCGACCTGTTCTCGCATTCGCCCTGGTACCTGCTGTCCGTCATGGCCATCGTGTGGATCGCCGACATCGGCGCCTACTTCGCCGGCAAGGCCTTCGGCAAGCGCAAGCTGGCGCCCTCGATCTCCCCCGGCAAATCCTGGGAAGGCGCGATCGGCGGCGGCATCGCGGTGCTGGTGATCGCCTCGCTGACCGTCGTGTTCGGCGGCCCGGCCTTTGCCGACACCTTCGCCGTGCGCGTCCAGCAAGCCTTCGGCTGGGTGGGCCTGGTCCCGGTCCTGGTCCTGATGAGCGCCGCCAGCGTGGTCGGCGACCTGTTCGAATCCCAGCTCAAGCGCCGCGCCCAGATGAAGGACAGCAGCAACCTGCTGCCCGGCCATGGCGGCGTACTCGACCGGATCGATGCATTGATCCCGGTCTTGCCGCTGGCCGCCCTGATCGGCGCGCGGCTATAAAATAAAGAGCACGTGGCAGAATGGCCTCGGGGAGGCCTTACTGCCACGTCACAGGAGTACTCAACATGCAACGCATCACTATCCTGGGCGCTACCGGTTCGATCGGCGCCTCGACCCTGGACGTGCTCGCGCGTCATCCCGATCAATACCGCGTATATGCACTTTCCGCGCACGGCCGCGTCGACGAGCTGGCCGAGCAGTGCCGGCGCTTCCGCCCGGCGCGCGCCGTGGTCGGCTCGGCCGAAGCCGCCGCCCGCCTGGAACAATTGCTCGCTGACTTGCCGATCGACGTCGCCCACGGCGAGCAGGCCCTGTGCGAGATCGCATCCAGCCCCGACACCGATACCGTGATGGCGGCCATTGTCGGCGCCGCCGGCCTGGCGCCGACGCTGGCCGCCGCGCGCGCCGGCAAGAAGGTCTTGCTGGCGAACAAGGAAGCGCTGGTGATGTCCGGTCAGCTGTTCATGGACGCCGTGCGCGAACACAAGGCGACCCTGCTGCCGATCGACAGCGAACACAACGCAATCTTCCAGTCGCTCCCCAGCCACTACGCGCGCAATCCGGACGCGGCCGGCGTGGCGAAGATCCTGTTGACCGCATCCGGCGGTCCCTTCCTGAACCGCGCCGTCGAGACGCTGGAACAGGTCACGCCGGAAGAAGCCTGCAAGCATCCGAACTGGTCGATGGGCCGCAAGATCTCGGTCGACTCCGCCACCATGATGAACAAGGGCCTGGAAGTGATCGAGGCCCACTGGCTGTTCGGCGCCCCGGCCGACCGCATCGAGGTCGTGATCCATCCGCAGAGCGTGATCCACTCGATGGTCTCGTACGTGGACGGCTCGGTGCTGGCCCAGCTCGGCAACCCCGACATGCGTACGCCGATCGCCCATGCGCTGGCTTTCCCGGAGCGCATCGCGTCGGGCGTGGCCCAGCTCGACCTGACCGAATGGTCGGCGCTGCAGTTCCACAAACCCGACTTTGAACGCTTCCCCTGCCTGGCGCTCGCTTTCGATGCGCTGCGTGCCGGCGGGACCGCGCCGGCGCTGCTGAACGCAGCCAACGAAGTGGCCGTGCAAGCCTTCCTCGAGCGCCGCATCGGCTTCCGCGACATCGACCGCGTGGTGCGCCGCGTGATGGACGAGAACGCGCATGGCGCGGCCTCCAGCATCGAGGCCGTGATGGTCCAGGACGAGGAAGCGCGCCGCGCCGCCGACCGCATCGTCGGGCTGCTGGCCGGAGCCTGACCATGGGCCTGTATATTCTGGTCGGCTTCCTGGTGGGCCTGGGCCCGCTGGTCATCATCCACGAACTCGGCCACTACTGGGTCGCGCGCTGGTGCGGCGTCAAGGTGCGCCGCTTCTCGATCGGCTTCGGCCGCGTGGTGTGGTCGCGCCGCTTCGGCGCCGACCAGACCGAATGGGCGGTGTCCGCGCTGCCGCTGGGCGGCTACGTCAAGCTGGTCGACAAGCGCGACCCGTCGGCCGCGCCCGTGGATGCGAGCGAAGAGGCGCGCGAATTCACCGGCCAGAACGTGTGGAAGCGCATGGCCATCATCGCCGCCGGTCCCGCGATTAACTTCCTGCTGGCGATCGTGTTGATGGCCGGCCTGCTCATGGCGGGCAAGCAGGAGCCGGGCACGCGCCTGCGCGCCATGGCGCCCGAAACGCCGGCCTACGTGGCCGGCATGCGCGCCGGCGACGCCGTGCTCGAAGTGAACGGCAAGCAGGTGAGGGCATGGGGCGACCTGCGCTGGGAAATCGTCCGCTCGGTGCTGGACAAGCGCGATTGCGCGCTCCTGATGCGCGGCGAACGCGGCGGCACCTACCGCGCGGTGCTGCCGGCGGCCACGCTGGCGCGCCTGGACGCGAACGGCGAGACCGACGTGATGGCCCAGGTCGGCATGCAGATGTGGCTGCCGCGCGCGCGCGCCGAGCAGGTGATCGCGGGCGGCGCCGCCGCGCAGGCCGGCGTGCGCGCCGGCGACCTGCTGGTGTCGATCGACGGCCGGCCGGTGGCGGACGGCATCGACGTGATCATGGCGGTGCGCAAGGCGGCCGGGCGCACGCTGCAGCTGGGCGTGCTGCGCGATGGCCGGTCCTTGACCCTCTCGCTCACGCCGGAGCGCGATCCCGCCA
>CAJYQM010000400.1 GCA_913777025.1 uncultured Massilia sp.
GAGCCCGGATTTTGGCAAGGGCTAGCGGGATATTTCCTAAAACCGGGCTCTGACCCCGGTTTATTTCAGATCAAGGCTGCTTGCTCTTGCCGCCTACTTCGGCTGCCGGGACTTCCATCCATTCCCCCGGCATCAAGGGATGCGTCGCCAGCGAGAACGGCCCGATGCTCGAGCGTACCAGGCGCAGCGTCGGCAGGCCGACCGCGGCCGTCATGCGCCGCACCTGGCGGTTCTTGCCTTCTTCCAGCGTGATCGCGAGCCAGCTGGTCGGCTTGTCCTGGCGTACCCGGATCGGCGGGTTGCGCGGCCACAGCCAGTCCGGCTCGGCGATGCGCACCGCGCGGCAGGGTTTGGTGACGAAGTCGCCCAGGTCGAGCGGGGCCTGCAGGCGGGCGAGGGCATCGGCATCGGCCACGCCGTCGACCTGCACCAGATAGGTTTTCGCTTCCTTGTGGTCCGGATGCGCGATCTGGTGCTGCAGGCGGCCGTCGTCGGTGAGCAGCATCAGGCCCTCGCTGTCGGCGTCGAGCCGGCCGGCCGGATACACGTTGGGGATGGCGAGATAGTCTGCAAGCGATTCGCGGCCCGGCTCGGCCGAGAACTGGCACAGGACCTGGAAGGGTTTGTTGAAGAGGATGAGTGGCATGAAGCGGATAGTCGGAAACAGGGGTGGCCATGGGCCGGCGGTCAGCGCCAGCACGCACGGCACGATACTGGTGCATAATTATGAAACCAGCCATCTTGCGTCTTGCACAAGAACGACGGCGTAGCCGCTATTGTAATGGGACACCGGCCCGGCCGGCCGCGTCCACTTCGGAGAAGACGATGTACCAACATATCAACGTACCCGCCGACGGCCAGAAAATCACCGTCAACGCCGATTTCACCCTGAACGTGCCCGACCAGCCGATCATCCCCTTCATCGAGGGCGACGGCACCGGCGTCGACATCACCCCCGTCATGCGCCGTGTGGTCGACGCCGCGGTGGCGAAAGCCTACGGCGGCGAGCGCCGGATCCGCTGGATGGAAATCTATGCCGGCGAAAAGTCGACCCGCCTGTATGGCCCGGACGTGTGGCTGCCGCCCGAGACGCTGGACGTGGTGCGCGATTACGTGGTCTCGATCAAGGGCCCGCTGACCACGCCGGTCGGCGGCGGCATCCGCTCGCTGAACGTGGCGCTGCGCCAGGAACTCGACCTCTACGTCTGCCTGCGCCCGGTGCGCTACTTCAAGGGCGTGCCTTCGCCGCTGCGCGAGCCGGAAAAGACCGACATGGTCATCTTCCGCGAGAATTCCGAAGACATCTACGCGGGCGTCGAATGGGCCGCCGGTTCGGACGGCGCGAAAAAGGTCATCGACTTCCTGACGCGCGAAATGGGTGTGCGCAAGATCCGCTTTCCGGAAACCTCGGGCATCGGCATCAAGCCCGTGTCGCAGGAGGGGACGGAGCGCCTGGTGCGCAAGGCGATCCAGTACGCCATCGACAACGACAAGCCCTCGGTCACGATTGTCCACAAGGGCAATATCATGAAGTACACCGAAGGGGCGTTCCGCGATTGGGCCTATGCGCTGGCGCAGAAGGAATTCGGTGCCGAGTTGATCGACGGCGGGCCGTGGTGCAAGTTCCGCAATCCCAGGACCGGCAAGGACATCATGATCAAGGATTCGATTGCCGACGCTTTCCTGCAGCAGATCCTGCTGCGTCCGGCCGAGTACAGCGTGATCGCGACCCTGAACCTGAACGGTGACTATATCTCGGACGCGCTGGCGGCCCAGGTCGGCGGCATCGGCATCGCGCCGGGCGCCAACATGTCGGATTCGGTGGCGATGTTCGAAGCGACCCACGGCACCGCGCCGAAGTATGCCGGCAAGGATTACGTGAACCCGGGTTCCCTCATCCTGTCGGCCGAGATGATGCTACGCCATATGGGCTGGGTCGAGGCGGCCGACCTGATCATCAGCGCGATGGAAACGGCGATCCAGTCCAAGCGCGTCACCTACGACTTCGCGCGCCTGATGGACAGTGCGACCCAGGTATCGTGCTCGGGCTTCGGCGAGGTGATGGTGGAGAGCATGGCGTCCTGATGGACGGCGCAGCAGCCGAGCCTGCTGCGCCAGGGCAAAAAAAACCCCGCCGGAGCGGGGTCTTTGCTTCCGAGGGAGAACTTACGCGCCCACGATGTTGGAAGCTTGCTTGCCTTTAGGGCCTTGCGTGACTTCGAATTGGACTTTTTGACCTTCTTTGAGGGTCTTAAAACCGTTCATATTGATTGCGGAGAAGTGTGCGAACAAATCCTCGCCGCCGTCATCTGGAGTGATGAAGCCAAAGCCTTTGGAATCATTGAACCACTTCACAGTACCTGTTGCCATAAAATAACCTTCGATTAAAAACAAATCACACGAGCCATAAAAGCAAGAAGCTTCTTGCCCCCTCCTCAGCCTGCTCACTTCTTATCAACAAGTACATAAGTACATGTCAATAACTGCATTGTTGGTGCAATAATCCTGTAAGTCAAGCGGTTTTGAACGCGTGTTGTTAAAATTGTCATGCGTGCTGTGAAACAGGCTCTTGATTTTCGCAATCCAACCGCCATCTGCGCACGGAAGCGAAAACGCGTAAGATGGAAAGCAAATGGAATTACCCTGATTGTTAACGTACGCACGAACGCAGAAAGCATTTTAGAATACCCTTATGGCAACCAAGCACGATACCGAACAGCTGCTGGAGCGGCAGACCGTTAAGCCACCCCCCCTGTACCAGGTGGCGCTGCTGAACGACGACTACACGCCGATGGAGTTCGTGGTCGCCATTATCCAGGAGTACTTCAACAAGGATCGCGAAACGGCGACGCAGATCATGCTTTCCGTACATCGGCATGGCAAAGGGGTGTGCGGTGTGTTTTCCAAAGATATAGCGTGTACCAAAGTGGAGTTTGTATTAACGCATGCGCGCAAGGCAGGGCATCCCCTGCAGTGCGTGATGGAGGAAGTATGATTGCGCAGGAATTAGAAGTCTCTCTACACATGGCCTTTGTCGAAGCGCGGCAGGCTCGGCACGAGTTCATCACGGTCGAACACTTGTTGCTGGCGCTGCTCGACAATCCGTCGGCCGCTGAAGTCCTGCGTGCGTGCGCGGTCAATATCGAAGATTTGCGCAAGACCTTGACGAATTTCATCGGCGACAACACCCCGACGGTGCCGGGCACCGGCGAGGTGGACACCCAACCCACGCTGGGCTTCCAGCGTGTGATCCAGCGGGCGATCATGCACGTGCAGTCCGCGTCCAACGGCAAGAAGGAAGTGACCGGCGCGAACGTGCTGGTGGCTATCTTCGGCGAGAAGGATTCGCATGCCGTGTACTACCTGCACCAGCAGGGCGTGACCCGCCTCGACGTGGTCAATTTCATCTCGCACGGCGTGCGCAAGGACCAGCAGATCGACAGCCAGAAGGCGTCGGAAGGCGTGGAAGAAGCGCAGGTCGAAGGCCAGGCCAAGGAAAGCCCATTGGACCAGTTCACCCAGAACTTGAACAAGGCTGCCGCGGACGGCCGCATCGATCCGCTGATCGGCCGCGAGGAAGAAGTCGACCGCGTGATCCAGATCCTGTGCCGCCGCCGCAAGAACAACCCGCTGCTGGTGGGTGAGGCCGGCGTGGGCAAGACCGCGATCGCGGAAGGCCTGGCATGGCGCATCGTCCAGGAAGACGTGCCCGAGATCCTGCAGAATGCCGTCGTGTATTCGCTGGACATGGGCGCGCTGCTGGCCGGCACCAAGTACCGCGGCGACTTCGAGCAGCGCCTGAAAGCGGTGCTCAAGCAGCTGAAGGATACGCCGAACGGCATCCTGTTCATCGACGAGATCCACACGATCATCGGCGCGGGCTCGGCTTCGGGCGGTACGCTCGACGCGTCCAACCTGCTGAAACCGGCCCTGGCCAACGGCCAGCTGAAGTGCATCGGCGCGACCACGTTCACGGAATTCCGCGGCGTGTTCGAGAAGGATCACGCGCTGTCCCGCCGCTTCCAGAAAGTGGACGTGAACGAGCCGTCGGTCGAACAGACCGTGCAGATCCTGCGCGGCCTGAAGTCGCGCTTCGAAGAGCACCACGGCGTGAAGTACTCGTCGTCGGCACTCTCGACCGCGGCCGAACTGGCGGCGCGCTTCATCAACGACCGTCACCTGCCCGACAAGGCGATCGACGTGATCGATGAAGCGGGCGCGGCCCAGCGCATCCTGCCGAAGTCGAAGCAGAAGAAAACCATCGGCAAGACCGAGATCGAGGACATCATCGCGAAAATCGCGCGGATTCCACCGCAAACGGTCAACCAGGACGACCGCAGCAAGCTGCAGACCATCGACCGCGATCTGCGCAACGTCGTGTTCGGGCAAGACCCGGCGATCGAAGCGCTGTCGGCCGCGATCAAGATGGCGCGTGCCGGCCTGGGCAAGCAGGACAAGCCGATCGGCTCCTTCCTGTTCTCGGGTCCGACGGGCGTCGGCAAGACCGAGGTCGCCAAGCAGCTCGCGTTCATCCTGGGCATCGACCTGGTGCGCTTCGACATGTCGGAGTACATGGAACGCCATGCGGTGTCGCGCCTGATCGGTGCGCCCCCGGGCTACGTGGGCTTCGACCAGGGTGGCCTGCTGACCGAAGCCATCACCAAGAAGCCGCACACCGTGCTGCTGCTGGACGAGATTGAAAAAGCCCATCCGGACATTTTCAACATCCTGCTGCAGGTGATGGACCATGGCACGCTGACCGACAACAACGGCCGCAAAGCGGACTTCCGCAACGTGATCATCATCATGACCACGAATGCGGGCGCCGAAAGCCTGACCAAGCGTTCGGTGGGCTTCGTGGATTCGAAGGCGGCAGGCGACGAGATGGCCGACATCAAGCGCATGTTCACGCCGGAGTTCCGCAACCGCCTGGATGCGATCATCAGCTTCCGCGCGCTGGACGAGGAAATCATCCTGCGCGTCGTGGACAAGTTCCTGATGCAGCTGGAAGAGCAGCTGCACGAGAAGAAGGTGGAAGCGGTCTTCACCGAGAAACTGCGCAAGTTCCTCGCGAAGAAAGGCTTCGACCCGCTGATGGGTGCCCGTCCGATGTCGCGCCTGATCCAGGACATGATCCGCAAGGCACTGGCCGACGAACTGCTGTTCGGCCGCCTGGTCAACGGTGGCCGCGTCACGGTCGACCTGAATGAGAAGGACGATGTGTTCCTCGAGTTCCCGGAAGGCGACGTCCCGCCGCCGCCGGAACCGGTCGAGACGGTCGAGATCGAGTAATCGCTCTCGTAGCGATACCGCAGAAACCCGCGCCGAGGCGCGGGTTTTTTTTCGCTCATGGGGTTCACGAGGTTGTCATACGGCAATCCTATACTGCCGCCACACCCAGCCCCCGTCTCCACCATGAATTTCTCCCGACTCCAGACCGGCACCAAGATCCTCGGCGCCTTTGCCGTCGTCTCCCTGGCCATCGTCATCGTCTCCATCGTCGCCCTGTGGCGCATGCAGGCCGCGGATGCCACCACGCGCGACCTCGTCGACAACAAGCTGGCGCGCCAGCAGATGATTTCCGAATTGCTGGGCGTCGTCCGCCTGAACGGCGTGCGCGCGGTGTCGATCGCGCGCAGCGACAGCCTCGAAGTCGGCGATTATTTCCAGGCGCAGCTGCAGCGCGGCGAACAGAGCGCGGCCGCGATCGAGGCGCGCCTGCAGGCCTTGCCCTCCACCCCGGACGAGCGGCGCCTGCTCGACGATGCGGCCCGGCGCAAGGCGGCTTACGTCTCGGTGCGCAAGCAAGTGTTCCAAGCCAAGGACCTGGGCAAGACCCAGGACGTCGAGCAGCTGGCCGGCAATGAACTCGCCAAGACCTTCGACGCCTGGACCGGCGCCCTCGAAGCCCAACTGGCGCGCCAGACGCGCGAAGCCCATGCGCTGGCGGACAGTTCGGCCAGCGCCTTTGCGCTCAGCCGCAAGCTCTTGATCGGCCTGGGCGCGCTGGCCCTGCTGGTTGGCTGTGTCACCGGGGCATTGCTGACGCGCAGCATCGTGCGGCCACTGCAGGCGGCGGTCGACCTGGCCGAGCGCGTCGCCGCCGGCGACCTCAGCGGCGTCATCGCGCACCGCCGCGGTGACGAGATCGGGCGTTTGTTCGACGCCTTGAACCACATGACGGATGGCGTTTCCAGCACGGTCGCGAAAGTGCTGGACAGCGCGCGCCGCATCGACGACGCCTCGGGCGAGCTGGCGGCCGGCAACCGGGACCTGGCCCGGCGCAGCGAACGGCAGGCGCGCAGCCTGCACCAGACCGTGGATTCGATGGCCGAGCTGCTCGATGCGGTACAGCAGAATCACGCGAACGCGACCGATGCCAATGCGCTGGCCGTTGCCGCATCCGATGTCGCGAAGGAAGGCGCCGGTGCGGTCGCCCAGATGGTCGCGCGCATGGATACGATCCGTACCTCGGCCGCGCGCATCGGCGACATCACGGCGATGATCGACGGCATTGCTTTCCAGACGAATATCCTGGCGCTGAACGCGGCGGTGGAAGCCGCGCGGGCCGGGGCGCAAGGGCGCGGCTTTGCCGTGGTCGCGGCCGAGGTGCGCAACCTGGCCCAGCATTCGGCGGCGGCGGCGCGCGAGATCAAGCAACTGGTGCAGGACACCACGGGCACCATCGAGGCCGGCAGCAGCATCACGGCCGCGGCCGGCGCCACCATGCGCCAGATCCTGGAGCGGGTCGAGCGCGTGGCCGGCCTGTTGCGGGCGATCGATCATGCGAGCGCGGACCAGGCCGCCGGCATCGCCAGGGTGCGCGGCGTGATCGCCGACATGGACAGCGCGACCGAGCAGGATACGGCGCTGGTCGGACGCGCGGCGGCGGTGGCCGAGAGCATGCGCGGCCAAGCCGGGAAGCTGACCGAAGTCGTCGCGACCTTCAAAATGCGCAGTGATTCGAAAAATGAATCACAGACGCCGAAAACCTATATTGGACAAATCACCGCCCAGACGGCACCCTAGGGTTTTGACTCTGTCGAAGCAGCCCTAGGAGATTCCCCATGCCGACTTACCGTTCCCGCACCACCACCCAAGGCCGCAACATGGCGGGCGCCCGCGCCCTGTGGCGCGCCACCGGCATGAAGGATGGCGACTTCGAAAAACCGATCATCGCCGTGGTCGACTCCTTCACCCAGTTCGTGCCCGGCCACGTGCACCTGAAGGACCTGGGCCAGATGGTCGCGCG
>CAJYQM010000401.1 GCA_913777025.1 uncultured Massilia sp.
CGCCGCTGGCCGATGTGGCGTTCACCCTGCACTGCGGCCGCCGCCATTTCCGATACAGGCGCGCGCTGACCGCCGGCAGCGTCGCCGTCGCGATCGACGCCCTGCGCACGCCGGCCGAGGCGGCCGAGGCGGCCGCGAACGGCAGCGCGCCGGTCGTGTTCCTGTTCCCCGGGCAGGGTGCCCAGTATGCCGGCATGGGTGCTGCGCTGTACCGGGCCGAAGCCGGATTCCGTGACTGTGTCGACGAGTGCGCGCAACTGCTGATGCCGCATCTCGGCCTCGACCTGCGCACGCTGTTGTTCCCGGCGCCGGACCGGCAGGCCGAGGCCGCGGCGCAGCTGGACCGCACCGAGTTCACCCAGCCGGCACTGTTCGTGATCGAATATGCGCTGGCGTCGCAACTGATGGCCTGGGGCGTACGGCCGGACCTGATGGTCGGCCACAGCGTCGGCGAATATGTCGCCGCCTGCCTGGCCGGCGTGTTTTCGCTCGCCGATGGGCTGGCGCTGGTCGCGGCGCGCGGACGCCTGATTTCCGCGCTGCCGCCCGCCGCCATGCTAGCGCTGCCGCTGCCCGCGGCGCAGGCCGGCGCGCTGCTGGGCGACGATGTCTGGCTGGCCGGCGTCAATGGCGGCGCCGCCTGCACCCTGGCCGGCAGCATCGCCGCGATCGATGCGCTGGAAGTCCGCCTGGCGCGTGACGGCATCGAAGCGACCCGCCTGCCGGTCTCGCATGCGTTCCACTCCGGCCTGCTGGATCCGGTGCTGCCGGCCTTCCGTGCCATCCTGGCCGGCGTCGACTTCCAGCCGCCGCGCCTGGCCTACCTGCGCAACCTCGACGGCCAGCCGGCCGGCGCCGACGTCTGCGATCCGGAATACTGGGTCACGCACTTGCGCAACACGGTCCAGTTCAGTCAATGCCTGGCGGGGGCGCTGGCGTTGCCGGGCCGGGTTCTGGTCGAAGTCGGTCCCGGCGCCACCCTGGTCAACCTGGCGCGGCGCGAGGCCGGCGTGGCGCCGGTTACGGTCGGCATGCTGCCGCGCCGCGGCAGCACGGCCTGCAGCGCGGCTTCGGTCATCGATGGGCTCGGACGGCTGTGGATGGCCGGCGCACAGGTCGACTGGGCCGGCTTCTACCGCGGCGAACAGCGCCTGCGCGCGACGCTGCCGGGCTACCCGTTCGAACGCAGCCGCCATTGGATCGAACCGGACCGGCGCGACCTGCCGCTTCCCGCCGCCGCCGTGGTGGAACCGGATGCCGCCGTGGCCGTGCCGTCCGCCAGCCCGGTGTCCGCCGCGCACGGACGTCCGGCGCTGGCGACCGCGTACCGCGCGCCCGCCTCGGCGGCCGAACAGAGCCTGTGCCTGCTGTGGCAGGACCTGCTCGGGCTCGCCCCGGTCGGCATCGACGACGATTTCTATGCGCTCGGCGGCCATTCGCTGCTCACCGCGCAGCTGGCCAGTCGTATCCGCTCGACGTTCGCGGTGGAGCTGCCGATGCGCGAGCTTTTCGAGATCCCGACCGTTGCCGGCCAGGCCGCGCGCATCGAGGCCGGTCGCGCAGTGCATGCGGCCACCGGTGATGCCATCGCTGCGTGCGACCGCGACAGCGCCCCGGCCCTGTCGTTCGCCCAGCAGCGCCTGTGGTTCCTCGACCAGCTCGACCATGCCGCCGGCGCCGCCTATCACATGCCGCTCGCCCTGCGCCTGAGCGGTACGCTCGACCGCGGCGCGTTGCAGGCGGCGCTCGACGGGCTGGTCGCGCGCCACGAGATCCTGCGCACCAGTTTCCCGGCCGTCGATGGGCAGGCGGTGCAACGGATCGCACCGGCGGCCGGCTTCAGCCTGTCGTATGCGGATCTCGGCCAGTTCGCCGAAGGGGTACGCGAGGGCGAACTGGAGCGCATCGCGGCCGCGGAGCAGCAGCAAGCGTTCGACCTGGCCACCGGGCCGCTGGTGCGCGGCAGGCTGCTGCGCCTGGGCGAGGGCGAGCATGTGCTGCTGATAACCCAGCACCACATCGTTTCCGATGCCTGGTCGACCGACATCATGGTGCGCGAGGTCGGCGCCTTGTATGCGGCCTTCCTCCGGGGCACTGCCGATCCCTTGCCGGCGCTGCCGATCCAGTATGCAGACTACGCCGTGTGGCAGCGCGGCTGGCTGCAGGGAGAGGTCCTGCGCCGCCAGGCCGAGTTCTGGAAACGCCACCTCGAAGGCGCGCCGGCCTTGCTGCAACTACCTGCCGATCGCCCGCGCCCGCCGCAGCAGAGCCATGCCGGCGCCAGCCTGGCGTTCACGCTGGACGAAGGACTGTGCCGGGACCTGCGCGCCCTGGGCCGGCGCCACGGCACAACCATGTTCATGACACTGCTGGCGGCATGGGCGGTCCTGCTCGGGCGCTTGTCCGGCAGCGATGACGTCGTGGTCGGCACGCCGGTGGCCAACCGCCGCCGCGCCGAAACCGAAGGCCTGATCGGCTTCTTCGTCAATACGCTGGCGCTGCGCGTGCGCATCGAAGACGACCCCGACGTGGCGACCCTGCTGGCGCGCGTGAAACAGGTCGCGCTGGACGGTTACGAGCACCAGGACCTGTCGTTCGAGCAGGTGGTCGAGATGATGCAGCCGGTACGCAGCACCAGCCATGCCGCCCTGTTCCAGGTCATGCTGACGATGAATACAGGGGCCGCGTCGGCGCAGGCCTTGCCCGGGCTGAGCATTACCCCGATCGCGCAGGCGCGCCGCACGGCACAGGTCGACCTGACGCTGGCCCTGCACGACGACGGCACGGCGGTATCGGGCATGCTGGAATATGCGACCGCGCTGTTCGATGCCGCCACCGTGGCGCGCTTCGCCGAGCATTTCCGGACCCTCCTGGCGGGCATGGCGGCGAATGAGGCGCAGCGGGTGAGCAGCCTGCCTCTGCTGACCCGCGAACACGAGCGCCTGCTGGAGAGTTTCAACCGGACCGCCCGCCCGCGCACTGGCGGGGAGCTCGCGCATCGCCTGTTCGAAGCCCGGGTGCGGCAGCACCCCGCGGCCACCGCGCTGGTGTTCGGCAACCGCGAGTTGACTTACCTGGAGCTCGACGGCCTGGCCAACCGGATCGCGCACCGCCTGCTCGACCTGGGCGTGGGTCCCGACGACCGTGTCGCGATCTGTACCGAGCGCGGCATCGAGATGGTCGCCGCCATGCTGGGTGTGTGGAAGGCCGGCGGCTGCTTCGTTCCGCTCGATCCGGGCTATCCGCAGGCGCGCCTGGCCTACATGCTCGAGGACAGCGCTCCGGTCTGCGTCCTCAGGCAGCCGGGCGTCGCGCCGGATCTTCCCGACACCGTGCCGGTCCTGGCGCTGGACGAAGCCGGCCTGGACGGCGCGCCGGAGCACGACCCGGCGCCGCGCGTCGCCGGACTGCACGGCGGACACCTCGCCTACCTGATCTATACCTCCGGCTCGACTGGCAAGCCGAAGGGCGTGATGAACCACCACGACGGCCTGTGCAACCTGATACCGGCCTTGATCGACGTGTACGGTGTGGATGCGGACAGCCGCGTGCTGCAGTTCCTCGCCTTCGGGTTCGACGTGTGCGTGTCCGAAGTGATGATCGCGCTGTGCGCCGGCGCTTGCCTGGTGCTGGCGCCGCGCGAGCAGCTGCTGGGCAGCGCGCTGCCGCACACGCTGGCGCACCACGTGATCTCGCATCTGCACGCGACGCCGGCCGTGCTCGGCGCATTGCCGCCGGACGCGCAGCTCGGCCGGCTGGTGATGATCACCGGCGGCGAACCGCTGCCGCCGGCACTGGTGCAGCGTTTCGCGCCGCGCCACGCGCTGTTCAATTCCTATGGACCGACCGAGACGACGGTGTGCGCGAGCGTGCATCGCTGCAGCGGAACGGAAGAGGGTTCGGTACCGATCGGCATGCCGCTGGCGAACGTGCGGATCCATGTCCTGGACCGCGCCGGCCGGCCGGTGCCGCCTGGCGTGACCGGCGAGATCCATATCGGCGGTGCCGGCGTGGCGCGCGGCTACTTCGGCCGCGAGGCATTGACGGCCGAACGCTTCGTGCCCGATCCCTTCGTTGCCGAAGCCGGCGCCCGGATGTACCGGACCGGCGATCTCGGGCGCTGGCTGGCCGATGGACGGCTCGACTTCGTCGGCCGTAACGACGACCAGGTCAAGCTGCGTGGCTTCCGCATCGAGCCGGGCGAGATCGAAGCGCGCCTGGCCGCCTGCGACGGCGTGCGCGAGGCGGTGGTCGTGCTACGCGAAGACAGCCCGGGGGTGCAGCGCCTGGTGGCCTACCTGGTCGCCGAGGCGGATGCCGCGCCGTCCTGCGCAGAGGTGCGCAGCCAGCTGTCGGCCAGCCTGGCCGAATACATGGTGCCGTCCGCCTACGTGATGGTGCCGGCATTTCCGCTCACGCCCAACGGCAAGATCGACCGCAAGGCCCTGCCGGCACCGGATGCGAGCGCATTCGTGGCCCGGCCGTTCCAGGCGCCGCAGGGCGGGCTGGAAATCCTGCTGGCCGGGCTCTGGCAGGAATTGCTCGGCGTCGAGCGCGTCGGCCGCGATGACCACTTCTTCGAACTGGGCGGTTACTCGCTGCTGGCGACCCGGCTGGTCGCGCGCATCCGCGACGCCCTGGGCGCGGAAGTGCCGCTGATCGCCGTGTTCAAGGCGCCGACGCTCGCCGCGCTGGCGGAGGCGGTCCAGCTGGCCCAGCTGGCGCAGTTCAGCAGCGAGGACATCGACGCGCTGAGCGCCGATATCGACGCCATGACAGATGAAGAAGTGGAAATGATGCTGGCGGCCGAAGCCGCCTGAGAACTCCGATCCCAAACAAGATACCTGAAAGCGCCCGCCACTTATGAATACGCAAACCGGCACCACCCTGAGCAACCGTAAACGTGAACTGCTGCTGCGCCAGCTCCAGAAATCGGCGCCGGCGCGGACCGCCGCCAACCGCGCGCCGATCCCGGCCGCAGACCGCGACGCGCCATTGCCCTTGTCGTTTGCCCAGCAACGCCTGTGGTTCCTGGACCGGCTCGACCGCGCTGCCGGCGCCGCCTATCACATGCCGGCAGGGTTGCGCCTGAGCGGGTGCCTGGACACGGCGGCCCTGCAGGCGGCGCTGGACCGGGTGGTGGCGCGCCATGAAGTGCTGCGTACGCGCTTCGCCAGCAACGGCGGCGAGCCGTGCCAGCAGATCCTCCCCGCCGATTGCGGCTTCACGCTGGCCCACGTGGACCTGAGCGCGCTGGACACGCAGGCGCAGCAGGCCGCCATCGAGCGCATCGGCGGCGCCGAGATCGCGGCGCCCTTCGATCTCGAGACCGGGCCGCTGATCCGTGGACAACTGCTGCGCCTGGCGCCGCAGGAGCATGTGGTACTGATCACGCAGCACCACATCATTTCGGACGGCTGGTCGGTCGGCGTGCTGGTGCAGGAGCTGAGCGCGCTGTATGCCGCGTTCAGCCAGGGGCAGCCCGACCCCTTGCCGCTGCCGCCCATCCAGTATGCGGACTTCGCCGCCTGGCAGCGTGGCTGGCTGCGCGACGAAGCGCTGCAGCAGCAGATCGCGTTCTGGAAGGACCACCTGGCCGGCGCGCCGGAGCTGATCGACCTGCCGACCGACCGCGCGCGTCCGCCGGTGCAAAGCTATGCGGGCGCCGGGGTCGGCCTGCAGCTCGATGCCGCGCTGACGGCGGGGCTGCGCGAGCTCGGCCGGCGCCATGGCACCACCTTGTTCATGACCCTGCTGGCCGGCTGGTCGGTGTTGCTGGCTCGCCTGTCCGGCCAGGCCGACGTGGTCACCGGCACGCCGGTCGCGAACCGCTCGCGCAGCGAGTTCGAACGCCTGATCGGGTTCTTCGTCAATACGCTGGCGCTGCGGGTGCACGTGGACGGCGGCACCAGCGTCGCGGACCTGCTGGCCCGGGTGAAGGAAGCCACGCTCGGCGCTTATGCGCACCAGGACCTGCCGTTCGAGCACATCGTCGAAGTGCTGCAGCCGGCCCGCAGCATGGCTCACAGCCCGGTATTCCAGGTCATGCTCAGCATGAACGACACGCCGGGAGGGGCCGAACTCGCGTTGCCGGGGCTGACGCTGCAGCAGATGGCCCAGGATCACGGCACCACCCAGTTCGACCTGTCGATTTCGTTCTCCGACGCCGGCGACATCATTGGCGGCACCATCGAATACGCGACCGACCTGTTCGACGAGGCCAGTGTACGGCGCATCGTCGCGCAGCTGAAATCCGTGCTGGCCGCGATGGTGGCCGATGAACGGCGCGCGGTCGGTACGCTGCCGCTGCTCGACGCGCAGGAGCGCCTGGCCATTCTCGAAGGCTTCAACCGGACCGCCGCCCCGCGTCCGGCGCGCCGCCTGCTGCACCAGATGTTCGAAGACCATGCCGCGGCAACACCACAGGCCCAGGCGCTGATCGACGGCGACGTATGCCTCAGCTATGCCGAACTGAACGCGCGCGCCAACCAGGTCGCGCACTGGCTGGCGGCCCAGGGTGTGGGGCGCGAGGACAGGGTGGCGATCTGCGTCGAGCGCAGCCCCTGGATGGTGGCGGGACTGCTGGGCATCCTGAAGGCGGGCGCGGCCTACGTGCCGCTCGATCCGGCCTATCCGGCCGAGCGCCTGGCATTCATGCTGGACGACAGCCGTCCCGCCGCCATCGTTGCCCAGCAGCGCATGCTGGCGCTGCTGCCCCCGGCCGGCGTACCGGTCCTGCTGCTCGACGATGCCGCCACGCTGGCCGGTTCGGACGCGGCCGATCCGGGCACCGCCGCATGCGGGCACGAGGACGACGCGGGCACCCGGCTGGCGTACGTGCTGTACACCTCGGGGTCGACCGGCCTGCCGAAGGGCGTGCTGGTCGAGCACGCCGGACTGTGCAACCAGATCGCCGCGCTGCAGCGCCGTTACGGCCTGGCCCCGACCGACCGCATCCTGCAGTTCGCAGCGCCGACGTTCGACATGTCGGTCGAGGAAATCTTCGGCGCGCTCTGCAGCGGCGCCACCCTGGTGCTGCGCAGCGATGCCTGGCTCGGCGACGAGGCGGCCTTCGGCGTCCTGTGCGGCCAATACCGCGTCACCGTCGCCAACCTGCCGGCCAGTTTCTGGAGTCGGCTGGCCAGCGCCGAGCGCGAAGTGGCGTTGCCGCCCACCTTGCGCCAGGTGATGGTCGGCGGCGAAGCCGTCAATGTCGCCGCGCTGGAACGCTGGTTCCGCCGCGGCGGCTACACCCCGGCGCTGTTCAATGCCTACGGTCCGACCGAGGCGACCGTCAACGCGACCGTGCAGGAACTGACGCGCGACGGCAGCCCATTGAACATCGGCCGTGCCCTCGACAACGTGCGCATCTATATCCTCGACCCGTACGGCGAGCCGGTACCGCAGGGCGTCAAGGGCGAGATCCACATCGGCGGCGCCGGTGTCGCGCGCGGTTACCTGAACCGGGACGAGCTGAGTGCACAGCGTTTCCTGCCCGACCCCTTCGATGCCGCGCCGGGCGCGCGCATGTACCGCACCGGCGACATCGGCCGCTGGCTGGCGGACGGCAGCATCGATTACCTGGGCCGCAACGACTTCCAGGTCAAGCTGCGCGGCTTCCGGATCGAACCGGGCGAGATCGAAACCCGCCTGAGCGCATGCGCTGGCGTGCGCGATGCCGTGGTGCGGGTCCGCGAGGACAGTCCCGGCGCCGCCCGCCTGGTCGCCTACGTGCAGCCCTATGAAGGATGCAGCGTGGTGCCGGCCGAACTGCGTGCGGCCCTGAATGCGCATTTACCGGAGTACATGGTGCCGAGCGCCTTCGTCACGCTCGACGCCTTCCCGCTGACATCGAACGGCAAGCTCGATCTCCAGGCACTGCCGCCGCCGGACGCCGCCGCGCTGGCGCTGCGCGGCTACAGCGCACCCGAGGGACGCGTCGAGACGGTCATTGCCGGTATCTGGCAGGAGCTGCTCGGGTTGCAGCAGGTCGGGCGCGACGACCACTTCTTCGAACTGGGCGGACATTCGCTGCTGGCGGTGCAGCTGGCTTCGCGCGTGCGCGAACGACTCGGCCTGGAGGTGGGATTGCGCGAGCTGTTCATGCATCCGACCCTGTCCGATTTCGCGCGCAGCGTCGGCCAGGCCGCGGCGGCGGACATGGGCGAGATCGTGCCGGCCGCACGCACGGCGCCGATGCCACTGTCGTTCGCGCAGCAGCGCCTGTGGTTCCTCGACCAGCTCGACCATGCGGCCAGCACCGCCTACCACATGCCGGTGGCCTTGCGGCTCGAAGGCCGGCTCGACCGGGACGCGCTGCAAGCCACGCTCGACCGCATCGTTGCACGCCACGAGATCCTGCGGACCACCTTCGCCAGCACCGGCGGCCAGCCGTTCCAGGTGGTCGCAGCGCCCGACATCGGCCTGCGCCTGGCATCCACCGACCTCGGGCATCTGGACCACGCGGCGCAACAGGCCGAGTTTGTACGCATCAGCGCCGCCGAAGTCGGCGCGCCGTTCGACCTGGCCGGCGGACCGCTGGTGCGCGGCCAGCTGCTGCGCCTGGCCGAGGACGACCACATACTGCTCATCACGCAGCACCACATCGTTTCCGACGGCTGGTCCACCGGCGTGCTCGTCCAGGAGGTGAGCGCACTGTATACGGCATTCTGCCAAGGCCTGCCCGACCCGTTGCCGCCGCTGCCGATCCAGTATGCGGACTACGCGGTGTGGCAGCGCGGCTGGCTGCAGGGCGACCTGCTGCGGGATCAGGTCGACTTCTGGACCCGCAGCCTGGCCGGCGCCCCCGAATTGCTGGCGCTGCCGACCGACCGTCCGCGTCCGGCGGTGCAGAGCTACCGCGGCGATACCATCGGTATCGCACTCGGCGCGGAGCTGAGCGATGCCGTGCGCGCGCTGTGCCGCCGCCACGGCACCACCCTGTTCATGACGGTGCTGGCGGCCTGGTCGGTGCTGCTGGGCCGGCTGTCGGGACAGTCCGACGTCATCGTCGGCACCTCGGTCGCCAACCGCCGCCGCCGCGAGATCGAAAGCCTGGTTGGTTTCTTCGTGAATAACATCGCCATGCGCGTACGGCTCGACGCCGATCCGACCGTGGCCGAACTGCTGGCCCGGGTGAAGGCCGATACGCTCGACGCCTACGCCAACCAGGACGTGCCGTTCGAGCAGGTGGTCGATGCGCTCAAGCCGGTCCGCAGCATGAGCCACGCGCCGGTGTTCCAGGTACTGCTGTCGATCGACAATACACCGGTCGGCGGTGCGCTCGAGCTGCCGGGATTGCGCTTGTCCGGCGTCGAGCAGTCGCGCGCCAGCAGCCAGTTCGACCTGACCCTGTCGCTGTCCGACAACGCCGGCGTCATTGCCGGCACCCTCGAATATGCCAGCGACCTGTTCGACAAGGCGAGCGCGCAGCGCATCGCCGCGCAACTGCGCTCGGTGCTGGCCGCGATGGCCGCCGATGCGCACCAGGCCGTGAGCCGCCTGGACATCATGGGGGCGGACCAGCGCGAGCAGGTCCTGGCCCGATTCGGCGCCAGCGCGCTGGACATGCCGCCGGCGCTGCCGGCGCACCGGGCATTCGAGATCCAGGCCGCCGCCACACCGGATGCGGTGGCGCTGGTGTACGGCGCGCAGCGTGTCACTTACGCGGAATTGAACCGCCGAGCCAACCAGCTTGCCCATTACCTGATCGGCCTGGGCGTGCGCGCGGACGACCGCGTCGCCATCTGCATGCGCCGCAGCGTCGAGATGGTGGCGGCCATGCTGGGCATACTGAAAGCCGGCGCCGCCTACGTGCCGCTGGACCCGTCCCAGCCGGCCGAACGGCTCGGACACATGCTGTCCGATTGCATTCCGGTCGCGCTGTTGACCCAACTCGAGGTGGAAGACGTGCTGCCCGTGATCGGCACGGTCCGGGTGCTGGCGCTCGACGAGCCGGCGGGACCGCGCAACAGGCTGGCGGCGCAGCCCGTCCACGATCCCGACGTGGCCACCTCCGCCGGTGCCTTGGCCTATGTGATCTACACCTCCGGTTCAACCGGATTGCCGAAGGGCGTGATGGTCGAGCACGGCGGCCTGGCGAACTACCTGCAGTGGGCGCTCGGCGCCTATACGGACGGCGCATGCGACGCGATCGTATCCTCGCCGTTCGCCTTCGATGCTACCATTACCAGCCTGTACCTGCCGCTGCTGTCGGGCGGCAGCGCGATCCTGGTGGAAGAGGAGCGCGAGATCGAGACGCTGGAAGCGCTGGTGCCCGCCTGCCGCGCGCATACCCTGGTCAAGATCACGCCGTCACACTTGCATGTGCTGGGCGAACGCCTGGGCGAGGCCGGCGCGGCGTGCCCGCCGCTGCTGTTCGTGGCCGGCGGCGAGGCCTTGCCGGCATCGACCGTGGCGCGCTGGCAGGCGCTGGCCCCGGCCACCCGCATCGTCAACGAATACGGCCCGACCGAAACCGTGGTCGGATGCGCCGCCTTCGAGGTGAACGGCGCGCAGGGCGGAGAAGTGCCGGTCGGGCGGCCGATCGCGCGCACCCGCATTTATATCCTGGACGCGCACCTGCAGCCGGTCCCGGTCGGCGTCGCCGGCGAGATCTACATCGGCGGCGCGGGCGTGGCACGCGGCTACCTGAACCGGCCCGAGCTGAGCCGGGAGCGCTTCCTGGACGATCCCTTCCATCCGGGCGGACGCATGTATCGCAGCGGCGACCTGGGGCGCTGGCTGGCGGACGGGAACATCGCTTACCTGGGCCGCAACGACTTCCAGGTCAAGATCCGCGGCTACCGCATCGAGACCGGCGAGATCGAGACCCAGCTCGCGGCCTGCGCCGATGTGCGCGAAGCGGTGGTGCTGGCGCGCGAAGACCAGCCGGGGGAGAAGCGCCTGGTGGCCTACCTGCTCGCCGGACCAGGGATGGCGCCGGATGCCGATGCGCTGCGCGAGCGCCTGGCCGCCCGCCTGCCGGACTACATGCTGCCGACGGCCTACGTGACGCTGGACGCCTGGCCGCTGACCCCGAACGGCAAGATCGACCGCAAGGCGCTGCCGGCGCCGGACCGCTCGGCGCTGGCGCTGCATGCCTACGAAGCGCCGCACCCAGGACTGGAAACCGCGATCGCCGCGGTCTGGCAGGAACTGCTGGGTGTGGAATCGATCGGCAGGCATGACCAGTTCTTCGAACTCGGCGGCCATTCGCTGCTCGCCGTCCAGCTGATGTCGCGCATGCGCCAGGAATTCAATGTCGAAGTGGCACTGCGCGACCTGTTCGGTGCCCCGACCCTGGCCGGCTTCGCCCAGGTCGCCGCCGGTGCCGCGGCCGGTTCGCTGGAGACCATCCCGCGTGCCGACCGCAGTGCCGCGCTGCCGCTGTCCTGGTCGCAGCAGCGCCTGTGGTACGTCGACCGGATCGATCGCCAGGCGAGCGCCGGCTATCACCTGCCGACCGCACTGCGCCTGCGCGGCCGCCTGGACAAGGCAGCGCTGCGCGCCACCCTCGACCGTATCGTGGCGCGCCATGAAGACCTGCGCACCACGTTCGCGCTGGCGGCCGATGGCCAGCCGGTGCAGGTGATCGCGGCGCCGGACAGCGGTTTCGCACTGTCGGAACGCGACCTGAGCGTGCTCGATGCGGCCCAGGCGGAAAGCACGGTCGCACGCATCGCCGCCGAGGAGGCGGGTGCACCGTTCTCGCTGGAGCAGGGACCGCTGGTGCGTGGACAGCTCTTATGCCTGTCGGATGAAGAGCATGTCCTGCTGATCACCATGCACCACATCATCTCGGACGGTTGGTCGAATGCGGTCCTGGTCCGCGAAGTGAGCGCCCTGTACACCGCGTTCAGCCAGGCGCAGGCGGATCCCTTGCCACCGCTGCCGGTCCAGTATGCCGATTATGCCGCATGGCAGCGCGCCAGGCTGCAGGGCGACGCATTGCAGCAGCAGACCGATTTCTGGAAGGCCACCCTGGACGGTGCGCCGGCATTGCTCGAGATTCCGGCCGATCGCCCGCGTCCGGCGGTGCGCAGCTACCGCGGCGGCAACATCGCGTTCCAGTTGCCGGCCGAACTGAGCACGGCCCTGGGCGAACTGGGACGGCGCCATGGCGCGACCCTGTTCATGACCCTGCTGGCCGGCTGGGCCGTGCTGCTGGCCCGCATGAGCGGCCAGCAGGATGTCGTGATCGGCACCACCGTCGCCAACCGCCAGCGCCGTGAAGTCGAGTCCCTGATCGGCTTCTTCGTGAACAACCTGGCCCTGCGCGTGGCGGTCGGCGACGAGCAGAGCGTGTCCGCCCTGATCGAACGCGTGCGCGGCGTGACGCTGGACGCCTTCGCGCACCAGGACCTGCCGTTCGACCAGGTAGTCCAGGCAGTCAAGCCGCCGCGCAGTACCCGCCATACTCCCTTGTTCCAGGTACTGTTCAGCCTCGACAACACGCCGCGTGGCGGTGCGCTGACCCTGCCGGGCCTGTCGGTCGAGGAAGTGGCGCTGGCGCCGGCCGGTTGCCAGTTTGACCTGAGCCTGCGCATGATCGAGGCCGACGGCTGCCTGTACGGGAGTCTCGAATATGCCACCGACCTGTTCGACGAGGGTACGGCCGGGCTTATCGCCAGCCGTTTCCGCACCGTGCTGGAGGGCATGGCCAGCGATGCTGCGCTGCTCGTCTCCAGGGTCCCGGTGCTCGACGCGGGCGAGCAGCGCCGCGTGCTGGCGGACCTCAACGCAAGCGCGGCGGCGTTCCCGGACGGCCGCCTGGTACACGACTTGTTCGAAGCGCGGGCCGCACAGGTGCCGGATGCCGTCGCGGTCGCCTATGACGGCACCACGCTGACCTATGCCGAATTGAACCGCCGCGCGAACCAGCTGGCCCATCACCTGATAGGCTGCGGGGTGCGGCCCGATGATCGTGTGGCGATCTGCGTCGAACGCGGCGTCGAGATGATCGTCGGCCTGCTCGGCATCATGAAGGCCGGCGCCGCCTATGTGCCGCTGGATCCGACCAATCCGCCCGAACGCCTGGCCTACATGCTCGGCGACTGCGGTGCTGTGGTACTGCTGACCCAGGAAAGCCTGCAGGACGTCTTGCCGTCCACCAGCCTGATGCGCGAAATCACGCTAGACGGCCGGCGCGATCGCGCGGTGCTGGGTACCCGCCCGGACCATAATCCCGATCCGGCCGCGCTCGGCCTGCATTGCCGCCACCTGGCCTACGTCATCTATACGTCGGGCTCGACCGGCCAATCGAAGGGTGTCGGCATCGAGCACCGTTCCGCAGTCAACTTCTGGCAGGCGATGGTCGACACGACCCATGCCACCTGCCCGCAGGGCGCGCACATTGCCTTGAACGCGTCGTACGCCTTCGACATGTCGCTCAAGGGAATACTGCAGCTGCTGTCCGGCCACACGCTGTTCATCATTCCGCAGGCAATCCGCGCCGACGGCGAGGCCATGCTGCACTTCCTCGAGGCGCATCGTATCGATGCCTTCGATTGCACGCCGTCGCAGCTGGAAGTCCTGCTTGCCGCCGGCCTGCTGGAGATGCCGGGCTATCGGCCGCGCAGCGTGCTGATCGGCGGCGAGGCGATCGGTGAGGACATGTGGCGCAAACTGCGCGAGGCCGGCAGCATCGAATTCCACAACATGTATGGACCGACCGAGTGCACGGTCGACGCCACCATCGGCCGCATCCAGGCCACGGATGCCACGGCGCATATCGGCCGGCCGCTGGGCAATGCCCGCATCTACCTGCTCGACGCGCACGGCCAGCCGGTGCCCTTCGGCGCGGTCGGCGAAATCTTCATCGGCGGCACCGGGGTGGCGCGCGGCTATCTGCAGCGGCCCGAGCTGAACGCGCAACGCTTCCTGGCCGATCCGTTCGGCACCGAGCCCGGTGCGCGTATGTACCGCACCGGCGACCTGGCACGCTGGCTGCCGGACGGTAATCTCGGCTATATCGGCCGCAACGACTTCCAGGTCAAGATCCGCGGCTTCCGTATCGAGCTGGGCGAGATCGAAACCGCCCTGCGCGCCGGTACCGGGGTACGCGAAGCGGTGGTGGTCGCTGCCGCCGACGCGGCCGGGGGCAAACGCCTGGTGGCCTATGTGGTCGCCGAAGACGGCGCCCAACCTACGGCGGCGGCCCTGCGCCAGCACTTGTCGGCCCACCTGGCCGAGTACATGATTCCGGCCGGCTTCATGATGATCGAGAGACTGCCGCTCAACGCCAACGGCAAGCTGGACCGCAAGGCCCTGCCGGCCTTCGACTTGGTCGCCGTGCAGGACTACGAGGCGCCGCAGGGACGGGTCGAGACCGAGCTGGCCGCGATCTGGTGCGATCTGCTCAAGATCACCCGCGTCGGCCGCCATGACCACTTCTTCGATATCGGCGGCCACTCGCTGATCGCGGTCCAGATGGTGTCGCGCATCCGCAGGACGCTGGGCGTCGAAGTCGCGCTGCGCGACCTGTTCGACAGCCCGACTCTGGCCGGCTTCTCGGCGGCGGTGGCGACCGCGGTACAGACGAACCTGGGTACGATCGCGCCGGCCGACCGCAACGCGGCGTTGCCGCTGTCGTTCGCACAGCAGCGCCTGTGGTTCCTGGACCGCCTGGACCACGCCGCCGGCGCCGCCTATCACATGCCGGTGGCGCTGCGCCTGAAGGGCACGCTCGACTGCGACGCGCTGCAGGCCGCGCTCGACCGCATCGTGGCGC
>CAJYQM010000402.1 GCA_913777025.1 uncultured Massilia sp.
AGCAGGCGCGGCTGGCCGACGTGCGGCGCTTCACGCAGATGCCGGATGCGGCGCAACTAGCCCGCTTTGCCGCCACCCACGGCATCGCCTGGTTCCTGGCGCAGCCGGACACCGTCCTCGCGTGGCGCCGGGCGACCTCGCCCGGCCACGCAAGGACGGTGTCCGGCTGCGCCAGGAACCAGGCGATGCCGTGGGTGGCGGCAAAGCGGGCTAGTTGCGCCGCATCCGGCATCTGCGTGAAGCGCCGCACGTCGGCCAGCCGCGCCTGCTGCTCGCGGTTGGCGCCGCCGAAGCCCAGCGCGCCGACGTACAGCTGGCGTTCGGACAGGGCCGTCAGCACGAAACGGGGATCGCCGGCGGCATCCACGACGATGTCCCCGGGGGCGGCGTGGGTGCGCACGAAGGCGCCGGCATCGACCAGGCAGGCGGGCACCGCGTTGGCGGCACGGAAGCTCTCGTTGCCGCTGCGGGCGGGAAAGGTCTGCAGGTCCGGCGCCATGCGCCATGCGCCCCAGAGCGCGACGGCAAGCGCGGCCAGCAAGGGCGCCGCCAGCGCGCGCCTGGCCGCCACCTCCCTGCCCCAGGCCCGGCACAGCAAGCCGGCACTCCATGCGGCCACCACGAAATAGGCCCAGACGAGGGGCCGGTTGTGCAGCTCGTCCGGCGTGCCCACGCCGCGGGTGTCGATCGCCAGCCCCACCGTCATGACCAGGTAGTTGGCCACCACCAGCAGCGGAAAGCACAGCACCGGCAGGGCGTCTTTCTTCCAGGCGCCGGCGACGGCCACCGGCAGCGCCAGCAGCCACCAGCCGAAGGTCGACACCGAGATCATCGCCAGCGCAGCCAGCAGTTGTACCGGTTTCGCATGCGTTTCCCGCAGCAGCACCCGGGTGAAAAAGCTTTTCAGGACGCCGGGATCGTAATCGTGCAGCAATTGCACCAGGTACCAGCTGATGCCGCTGCCGTCCAGGCGCAGCACCGGCACCCGCGGGTTGGACTGCGACCAGGCCACGACGGCCACGAAGAACAGCGTGGCCGCGATCCCGATCGCCACCCGCCGGCGCGGCGGCAGGGATGGGAAGAACAGGATCGGGAACATCATCAGCAGGTAGCTGTTCGCCACGAAGATGTGGGCCTTGTAGAACAGGCAGAGCGCCAGGAAGCCATAGCCCAGCAACATCGTGCGCAGCACGCCGCGGCGGACGCCGTCGAGCACGAACAGCCAGGCCAGCGCGACGCAGGCGATGCCATACAACATGCCCAAGTTCACCTGTGACAGGAAGTAATAGCTCAGGTAGCGGTTCTGGAAGCCCTGCAGGAAGGCATCCGGCAACAGCACCACCGCGGCTGCCGCGGCGGTGCCGGCCCAGCGGCCGAACACGCTGCCGGCCAGGCAATACGCCGCCAGGCCGGTGAGCAGGATGCCGAACGGCAGCTGGAAGCTGGCATAGGCCTGCATCGCGCCGGCCCCGCCCAGGGCGTTGACGGCGGCGGCGGACAGGTAGCTGGCGAAGTGGTAAAGCGGCGCCGGGCCGCCGGCCAGCTTGATGTCGTGGATCGTCGAGAGGCCATGCGCCTGGGCGAACACGCTGATTTCGCGCGCGTGGATGTAGACATCGCTCCAGACCTTGACCACGGTCACGCCATCCTGGGCTTGCAGCGGCGCCTGGACGTCGCCGCACCAGGCCGTGGCCCCCAGGCCGGCAATCGCGATCGCCGTCCAGGCCGCCAGCGCGTCGCCGCGCGCCGTGTCGGCGATGGGCCGCGGCCCGCGCTTGCGCACGGCAAACGTACCGGCGGCGGCGGCCAGCGCGAGGATGGCCAGGTTGGCGGCCATCCCGAACGGCGAGCACAGCGCCAGCACGAACAGCAGGCTATTGCATAGGAAAAAGCCGCACAGGAGCTGGAAGGGCAGGCCCACGACATTCCGGAACCAGCCGGCGGCAAGGACCAGGAACAGGTGGCCGTACGCCAGGTACAGCGCCAGCAGCAAGCCCAGCACGGCGCAGGCCGGCAGCGTCAAGCCGCCCGTCACGCGCCAGTGCCAGGCGCACAGGAACAGGAACAGCGACGCCGTCGACAGCAGGCCGGCACGCGCCACGCGCGCCGTCAGCCAGGGTGATCCTTCCAGTACTGCGGCAGATTGCATTCACATCCCACATCGCATGTAAGGTGCTGCGCACTCACCCCGCACGTTTCAGCCGTGCCGGGCCCCGGAAAACACGAAAGACTTCTGCAAGAAATACGACAGCACGGCGGTCGGCACGATGGCCAGCGCCCCGGCGGTATAGGCGTTCGCACCGATCCGCATCATCGAACCGATCATCGCGATGTTCGAGAGATACAGGACGGTCCACACCATCACGTAGCGCATGAACAGGCCCTGCCCTCCTTGCTGGAACACGAAGGCGGCCTGGGTGCGGAAGCTGAACAGGATGCCGAGGATGAGCGAACAGAGGTTGCTCACCGCATAGTTCAGGCCGCAGTACACCAGCAACGCATAAACGCCATAACTGAACCCCGTGTTGATGCCGCCCATGACCAGGAAACGCAGCCAGCGGTGCCGCTGCCAGAA
The DNA here is from genome assembly GCA_913777025.1 of uncultured Massilia sp. Lineage (GTDB taxonomy): Bacteria > Pseudomonadota > Gammaproteobacteria > Burkholderiales > Burkholderiaceae_D > Telluria. The sequence goes on from CAJYQM010000402.1 coordinate 2,576, forward strand.
TCCGAGCAACAAGGTCATGGCTTGACCGCATGCATGGCCAGCACCCGGTACAGCACCGAGCGCAGCATGGCGTTGACCTTCGCCATCAGCTTGCCGACCAGGATGTCCGGCCCGCTGGCGGCAAAGCGCCGGTTCACCGCCAGCTTGCGGATGAACATCTGGTATTCGAGGCTCTGGCGCGCGCCGATGCGCACGCTCCACGAGCCCACCGACACGCGGAACGAGGCCAGCGGTTCCTTGATGTACCAGGCGTCGCCGTGGCACAGCAGGCGCACCCAGTAGTCGAGATCGAGCACGTAGGGAATGCTGGCATCGAAGCGGCCGGCCAGGGCCGCGCTCTCGCGGCGGAACAGCACGCTGCCCGGCTCGCCGATGACGTTGGTGCCACGCCGCACGCATTGCCGGAACAGGCTGCGCGCATCGACGACCCCGCTGTCGCGCTTCGGGTAGCCACGCACCATCACCGTGCGGTCGCGCGCGTCCAGGATCGTGCGCGCGCAGAACACCAGCGCCAGCCGGTGCGCCGTATCCTGTTCCAGGACCGCGACCTGCTGCTCGAGGCAGGTGGGCGCGATCAGGTCGTCCTGGGGCAGGAGCTTGAAATAGCGTCCGCGCGCCTCGTCCAGGCAGCGGTTCCAGTTGCCTTCCGGTCCCAGGTTGGCCGGATTCCTGAGGTAGCGGATGCGCGGGTCGTCGAAGCCGGCAACGACCTCGGCGGTATTGTCGGGCGAGTTGTCATCGATGATGACCAGTTCGAAATCGGTGAAGGTCTGGGCCAGTACCGATGCGATGGCCGCGCCCAGGTGGGCGGCGCCCCGGTAGCACGGAATGCAGACGGATACGGTAGGAACGGCGGTAGTCGACATGGCTCCCTGCGGCGTCACTGAAAGTTAATCATGATACATGGAGCACAAGAAAGCACCGCACGACTTATCGTTTTTATCACAATCAATAGCCATTCGTGGTGCATTTACGACAACGAAAGGAATGCGTAAGCCAGCCGCGTTGGCGATAGGAAAACAGGAAACGGTGAGGGAAGATGTCCGTGGCGCATGCCACGGACATGGAAGGCGGGGTCAGGCGTGGCGCAGGCGGCCGGCGGCTTCGAGCAGGAGGGCGGGATCGCCGCTGGCCAGTTTGCGCGAATCGGACAGGGTCTGGCGGAAGCCGCGCGCGCCCGGCAGGCCGGCCATCAGGCCGAGCATGTGGCGGGTGATACTGTTCAGGCGCAGGCCGAGCGGGCCGTAGCGCTCGAGCTGGCCGCGGATGTAGGGGATCATCGCTTCCAGCACCTGTTCGCGCGTCCGGTCCGGCGCCGCGGCGTCGCCGTAGAAGCGCCTGTCCCAGTCGGCCATCAGCCACGGATTGTGGTAGGCCTCGCGCCCGATCATCACGCCGTCGACGTGGCGCAGGTGCTGCTCGATCTCGTCGTTCGTCTTGATGCCGCCGTTGATGATGATCTCCAGGTCCGGGAACTCGCGCTTGAGCTGGTAGGCGACTTCGTAGCGCAGCGGCGGGATCTCGCGGTTTTCCTTCGGCGACAGGCCCTTCAGCACGGCATTCCTGGCGTGCACGATGAAAGTGCGGCAGCCGGCGTCGGCGATGGTGCCGATGAAGTCGCGCACGAAACCGTATTCCTCGTTGTAGTCGATGCCGATACGGTGCTTCACCGTGACGTCGACCGACACGGCGTCGCGCATCGCCCTGACGCAATCGGCCACCAGCTGCGGCTCGCTCATCAGGCAGGCGCCGAACGCGCCCTTCTGCACGCGCTCGGACGGGCAGCCGCAGTTCAGGTTGATCTCTTCATAGCCCCACTGCTCGCCCAACTTCGCGCTTTTCGCCAGGTCGGCCGGGTCGCTGCCGCCCAGCTGCAGGGCCACCGGGTGCTCG
>CAJYQM010000403.1 GCA_913777025.1 uncultured Massilia sp.
AGTTCAAGGAAGCGCCGCCGAATCTCATGATCAGCGACCTCGGCATGCCCGAAGTCGACGGTTTCGAGCTGCTCGACTGGGTGCGCCAGCTGCCGCGCGAAGCCGGCGGCCAGGTGCCGGCGATTGCCCTCACCGCGTTTGCCCGCTCCGAAGACCGGCTGCGCGCGCTCGAAGCCGGCTTCATGGCGCATATTTCCAAGCCGGTCGAGCCGAGCGAGTTGATCGCCTCGGTGGCGTCCGTGGTCGGTCCTTCGGCCCCCTTGGTCAACCGCGTGGCAGCGCCGGCACTGGGACAGAACGGCGTTCGCTAACTGTTTGATGTTCCTACCCGCACACGCGGCGCTGTCCTACAAGAAATTCTTTGTGTTTTGTTAGACTATGCAATGTTGCGCTGAAGTTGGCATTTTTCAAAGATATTGAACGGATGCCAACCCTGATTTCAAGAGAGTACGCATGCCGAGCCGACAAGACATCCTGAACGCCAAGATCCTGGTAGTAGACGATTCCCCGGACAATATCGAATTGATGGAAGAGATATTGCGGGAGGAGGGCTACGCCGACGTCAGTTCGACGATGCTCCCGGAACAGGTTTGCCCCCTGCATCGCGAACACAATTACGACCTGATCCTGCTCGACCTGCAAATGCCGGGCCTGAATGGTTTCCAGGTCATGAAAGGCTTGAAGGAAATTGAACAGGGCGGCTACCTGCCGGTGCTGGCCCTGACCGCCCAACCGAGTTTCAAGATCGCGGCGCTGGAAGCCGGCGCGCGCGACTTCATCAGCAAGCCTTTCGACCTGCTCGAGGTGCACAAACGCATCCACAACATGCTTGAAGTGCGCCTGCTGTACAAGGAGCTGGCCCAGTACAGCCGCGCCCAGCAGGAATTGGCGCTGCACGACGCCCTCACCGGCCTGCCGAACCGGCGTTTGCTGGAAGACCGCATCGAAACTGCCCTGCAGCACGCCAGCCGCAACCACCACAAGGCCGCGGTCATGTACCTGGACCTGGACGGCTTCAAGGCGATCAACGACACCTATGGCCACGCCTACGGCGACGAGATCCTGAAAATGGTGTCGCAGCGGCTGCTGTCCAACTCCCGCAAGGAAGACACGGTAGCGCGCCTCGGCGGCGACGAATTCATCGTGCTGCTGGGCGACATCCACAACCTGGCGGACGCCCAGGGCCCGGCCGCCAAGCTGGTCGAGGCGCTATCCGAACCCTTCTTCATCAACGACCTGACGCTGCAGCTGTCGACCAGTATCGGCATCAGCATGTATCCGGACGACGCCGAAAACGTGGCCGACCTGATCAGCATTGCCGACTATGCGCTGTACGAAGCCAAGCGCGCCGGCAAGAACCGCTTCTGCGCCAATGGCAGCGCCGCGCGCCAGGCGGCCCAGGCGGTCAAGCCGCAGTTGCCGACGCCCTCCCCGGCCCAGCCTGCCGAGCTGGCGCAACATCGCTGAGCCTACACCGGTCTTGCCTTTCCCATGGTCCCCGCCGCATGCGGGGAGCTTGCATTTATGGCAGCAGTGTCACAAAGTTGCCGCTAAAGTGTAACGTTTTGTATGGACGTGGCGACTCGGCCGGCAAGCGGGTTTACGATGAGCGCGTAACTAGCAGCAAGACGAAAACGGGCGCAGCCCGAAAGGCTGCACCCGCTGATGGAAACGGAACCAAAGGAATGGAATCAGGCTTCGCCGGCCTTGCGCTCGCCGCCCGGCCCCAGCGCGCGGTGACCCAGGGCTTCCTCGTTGTTGGCTTCGATCGTCGTCGCATACTGGTGGTCGGTGCTGGCATCGACCTTCTCCGGCGGGACTTCGATACGGGTGATGCTCGATTCGATGGCGACCGGGTCGCTGGCCGGGAAGGTCATTTCGACAGCGTCGTCGATCAGGGTTTCCTTGGCCACCGATTCGGTCGGCTCGGCTTCGGCGCTGGCCATGGTACGGATGGCCCGCGCCCATTTGACGACCTTCAGCTCGGCGAGGTCGCCGATGGTGTTGATGCCGAATGCATCGCGCAGCGCGGCAGCCTGCTGTTCGGTCATGCCCCGCAGCGCGGTCACCGGCTGGTTGACCAGTTCGCGGAAGCATTTGTCGTGATGGGTGTCGTTTACGATGATTTGGATATTCATGTCTGTCCTTTCAAGTTGGCGCCTGTCTCTCCATTGACACGGTTGAATCAGACACGTTTCCAATATCGCACACGGCAAAACCGGCGTATGTGCGGCACCGAACCATGCTTCGCGCCGCACGCACACGATTGATTTTTTATATCGAAAAGGCCGTGATATCATGACTAAATGCAACAGTCATTATGAAATTATTTTGCGCCTGGACATCGTCTGATATCCTCCAGAGCCTGCCAAACCTGTACTGACGCCCAGCACAAACGCCGTGTCCCACACCGATAAGCCGAAGATTCTCGTCGTCAACGACGACGCCGCCAGCCTGCTTGCATTGACCAGCCTGCTCGAACAATGGGCCGATGAAAGCAACTATGAAGTCCTGTCGGCGCGCTCGGGCCAGGATGCGCTGCGCCAGGTCCTGCGCAACGATTTCGCCGTCATCCTGCTGGACGTCAACATGCCGGGCATGGATGGCTTCGAAACGGCCGAGGCGATCCACCAGCGCCCGCGCTCGGCCGACATCCCGATCATCTTCGTGACGGCCTTCCTGGCCGACGAGATCGACCGCCTGAAGGCCTACCAGCGCGGCGCCGCCGACTTCCTGTTCACGCCGGTGATCCCGCAGGTGCTGCGCGCCAAGGTGCAGGTCTTCGTGGCGCTGGCAACGAAGAACGAACAGCTCAAGCGCCAGGCCGAAAAGCTGTCCCAGCGCACCACCGAGCTCACCGCCACCAACAAGCGCCTGGTGCGCGAGATGGAAGAACGGCGCGCGGTCGAGGCGCGCAGCAGCGCCAAGGACGAGTTCCTGGCCATGCTCGGCCACGAGCTGCGC
>CAJYQM010000404.1 GCA_913777025.1 uncultured Massilia sp.
TTGAACCAGTTGACCATCCAGTAGCCGCGGTAGACCTGCACCTCGTTGCTGTAGGCGCCGGGCAGCGCCGCCGGATAAGGCGGCACGAAGGGCGTGACTTCCGTATAGCGCGCGCTGGTGGTGTTGATGGTGGCCGTGGTGCCGTAGCTCAGGCAGCCGACGTGGGGCGCCAGGCAGCCGGCGCCGAGCACTTCGCAGGCCTTGTCGGCGGCGGCGGCCAGCAGCGGCAGGCCTTGCGGGATGCCGGTGTCCGCGCTGGCGGCGGCGCCGATCGCGCCCAGGCGCTCGCCCGGCTCGGCCAGCTCCGGCAGCATGCGCGGCTCGACCGCCAGCGCCTGCCACTTCCAGTCGTGGCGCCCGGCCCAGCGCCGGCGCCGGTAGTCGAAAGGCAGGTAGCCGACCTGGCAGGCGCTGGAGTCAACGTAGCTGCCGCACAGGCGGTAGTTCAGCCAGCCCGACAGGAGCAGCAGCTTGTGGGTGGCGTCCCAGACGTCGGGCTGGTGCGCCTTGATCCAGTTGACCTCGGCCTCGCCGCGGAGGTAATCGACGGTGCCGTCCACGCGCGCCAGCCTGAAAGCCGCGCGCCACCACCAGGCGAGCGGCGGAACGCTGCTGGTCCTGCGCTGGTCGAGCCAGGTGATGGCCGGACGCAGCGGGCGGCCGTCGCGGTCCAGGTTGACCACGGTGCCGCGCTGGGCGGTCACGGCCACGCCCCGCACCGCGTCGCGGCGCACCCCGGGCTGCGTCCACAGGCCCCGGCAGGCGCGGCACAGGGCCTGCCAGTAATCCTCGGGGTCGTGCTCGGCCCAGCCGGGATGGGTCGAGAAGTAGGCGTCCAGCATGACCTGCGACCGGGCGACAATGTTCCCGCGCAGGTCGAACAGGATGGCGCGCACGCTCTGGGTGCCGTTGTCGATGGCGAGGATAAGCGGTTCAGGCATGGTCGAATTTGTTCAAGCGGGCAGGCTGTAATGCGACTTCCACAGCGCCAGGTAGGCCGCCTGCTCGCGCTCCCAGCGCGCGTCGGTCCAGCCCAGCTCCGGCTGGCAGACCGCGCGGATGCGCGCCATGTGCGCCTCCCCACCCCCGCGCAGCAGCAGGCCGATGCGGGTACGGCGCAGCAGCAGGTCATCCAGGCGATGCACGGCCTCGGCGCGGGCGGCCCAGCGCAGCTCGGCCCAGGCGGTTTCGGTGCCGGGGATGAGCGCCAGTTCGTCCGCGCGCGCCCCTTCCAGCAGCGCCGCGGCATGGGCACCGAGGCGGCCGTGCAGGCGCCGCAGCAGCGAAGGCGGCAGCTTGCGCGGCGTGTGCGGCAGCGGGATCGGCACGAACACCGGCCGCGCATCGAGCGGATCCATCCAGTCCGGCAGCTCGCGCCGGGCCAGCCTGAGCGCATCCAGTGCGGTGCGGCGGAAGGTGGTCAGCTTGCCGCCGGCGATCGCCACCAGGCCCGGTTCGCTCCACACCGCGTGCTCGCGCCCTTCGCTGGACGGCGCCGCGCCGTCGTGGCCGGCAATCACCGGGCGCACGCCGGCGAAGGTGGCCAGCACGTCCGCTTCCGTCAGGCCGAGCGCGGGGAACTGCGCCCGCAGCGCCGCCAGCAGGTAATCGACCTCGGGCCGGGTGATGCGCGCCTCCGCAGCCATCGGCTCGCCATGGTCGAGGTCGGTGGTGCCGACCAGGGTCGCGCCCTCCCACGGGTAGGCGAACACCGGACGCCCGTCCTGCGGGTGCATCAGGCTGACGGCCTGCGCCAGCGGCAGGCGCCAGGCCGGCAGCAGCAGGTGGCTGCCGCGCAGCGGACGCAGGCGCGGGCCCTTTCCGTGCAGCGGGCCGGACCAGGCGCCGGTGGCGTCGACGACGACCCGGGCCCGCACTTCGTACAGAACCTCGTGCAGGCCGTCGTCGAGCGCGCACTGGACGATCGCGCCGCCGACCCGGCCGTCGTCGCGGCCACCCTCCCGCATCAGCGAGCGCGCCGCCACGTAGTTCACCGCCTCGGCGCCGTGCGACTGGGCCTCGCGCAGGACGCGCAGGACCAGGCGAGCATCGTCGGTACGGGCGTCGCCGTAGACGATGCCGCCCCGCAGGCCTTCGCGCCGCACGTTCGGCGCCAGCATCAGGAACGCCTCAGGCCCGATCCAGTGGCGCCGGCGCCGGCCGGCGAACCCGTCGTAGATGGCCAGCCCGGCCAGGAAGCCGCGGCGGCCCCGTGCGCCGGCGTAGTGCGGAAAGGCGAAACCCTGCGGCTCGACCAGGCCGGGCGCGTCGCGCAGCAAGGCTTCGCGCTCGCGCACCGATTCGCGCGTCAGGCGCAAGTGCCCATCCTTCAGGTAGCGCAGGCCGCCGTGCACCAGCTTGGACGAGCGGCTCGAGGTGCCCCAGCCGAAGTCGCGCTGTTCCACCAGCAGGGCGCGCAGGCCGCGCCGCGCGGCTTCCAGCAGCACGCCGGCACCGCTGATGCCGCCGCCGATCACCAGCACGTCCCACTCGCGCGCGAACACGGCGGGGACGCCGGCACGGCCGCCGTGCTTCCACGGGTCGCTCATAGCGGCAGCAGCTTGCCCGGGTTCATGCAGCCTTCCGGGTCGAAGTGGGCGAACAGCGCGCGCATCGCGCCGATACCGAGCGCGCCCTTTTCGTGGGCCAGCCAGGGCGCGTGGTCGATGCCGACGCCGTGCTGGTGGCTGATGGTGCCGCCGGCCTCGACGATGGCGCCGGACACCGCCTGCTTCAGGCGGCGCCAGCGCGCCATGTCGCCCTGATAGTTGCCGGCCAGGCGGTAGATGAAGGTCGAGTACACGCTGGCGCCCTGCGGATACAGGTGAGACAGGTGGGTATAGGCGTGCACGCGCTCGCCCTGCCGCGCCAGCGCGGCGCGGGCGGCCGCCTCGATCGCCTCCATCGCCGGGGTCACACGCGGCCAGTCGAGCGCGGTCTCCACGGTGTCGATCGCATAGCCCCGCGCCCAGGCCGCGTTGCGCAGGTAGACGTTGCGGAAGCGCCCGCGCTCCCAGCGCTCGCCCAGGCCACGTCCCGCATGCACGCCCCCCATCCGGCGCGCGAGCGCCAGCGCGGCTTTCAGGGCGGCTTTCGCCTGCCCCGCTTCGCCGCTGGCGCCGACCAGCAGCATGCACTTGCCCTCGCCGGCGCCGCGCAGGCGCAGATAGCCTTCCAGCAGCGCCACCTGGCGCGCATGCCCGGCCAGGGTCAGCATGGTCGCCGTTTCCAGCGCGTTCGACAGGCGCAGCATCGACAGGCCGTAGCGTGCCTGCACGATGGCGCGCACGCCCTGTTCGGCACGCTCCCAGTCCGGGAAGAACACGGCGTGGAAGGCTTCATGCTCCGGCAAGGGGCTGATGCGCACCGTGGCTTCCGTCAGGATGCCGAGCCGCCCTTCGGAGCCCAGCACCATTTCGCGCAGGTCGGTGCCGGCGCTCGACGCCGGAAAGGTCGGGATGTCGAGGGTGCCGGCCGGCGTCTCGACGCGCCCGCCCGCGAACAGCTGCTCGATGCGGCCGTAACGCAGCGATTGCTGGCCGGACGAGCGCGTGGCGATCCAGCCGCCCAGCGTCGAGTAGTCGAAGGATTGCGGGAAGTGGCCGAGCGTGTAGCCGCGCGCGCGCAGCTGGGCTTCGAGGTCGGGACCGGCGACGCCGGCACCGAAGGTCGCCAGGCGCGCGTCCTCGTCCAGCGACAGCAGCGCGCGCATGCGTTTCATGTCGATCGACAGCGTGGGCCGGCCCGGCAGCGCTTCCAGGTGGCCGGCGACGCTGGTGCCGCCGCCGTAGGGCACGACCGCGGCGCCGTGGGCACGCGCGTAGCGCAGCAGCTCGCGCACGTCCTCGCCGCTTTCCGGGAAGGCGACGCCGTCCGGTTCGGTCTCGACGCGGCCGTGGCGCAGGCGCAGCCAGTCGGGCAGGCTCTGGCCCAGCGCGTGGGTCAGGCGCGTGGCCGGGCTGGCGTCGACGAGCCGGTGCGGCGGCAGGCGGCCGGGCGGGATGGCGGCGCAAGCGGCGTCGAAGGCCGTGTCGCGCGGCGCCGCGCCCGGGCCGATGCGCGCTTCCAGGTAAGCCAGCGCCTCGGGCGCGAGCGCCATCTCGATGCTGTCGTCACCCCAGCCGTTCCAGCGTCTCATCGCATCCCCATGCGCACGTCGCCGCGGGCGTTTTTCCGCTCGTGTTTTCGGCTCATCTTTTTTATACTGCTGGCAATAGACCAGATAGCATAAAGACAAACTCACCCCAGGTATTGCGCATCCATGCCAAGCGCTTGCTCAACCACGCCAACACCCCTGCCCCGCGTCACCGGCGCTTATTTGCAGCCCGCGATCGACGCCGCGGCCGCGCAGGGTGTCGACACGCGCGCACTGGCGGCCGGTGCCGGGCTCGACCGGCTCGCGCTCGACCCGCTGCCGGAGGCGCTGCCGGCGCGCGACTACATCGCCCTGCTCGACGCCGGCGCGCGGCTCTGCCGCGACCCGCATTTCGGCCTGCACGTGGGCGAGCGCGTCCGGCTGGGCACCTACAGCGTCTACGGCGGCGTGCTGCTGGCCTGCGCCAATTTCGGCCAGGCACTGGAACTGACGCAGCGCTACGAACAGCTGGCCCACGACCTGGGTCGCTCGCAGCTGGGACTGGACGGCATGCTGGCGCACTACACCTGGATCAGCCGCTTCCCGCAGGCCAGCCGCCACCTGGTCGAGAGCGTGTTCGCCGGCATCCGCGTGTTCGGTTCCTGGCTGGCAGGAGAGCCGCTGGCGCCGCGCGCGGTGGCGTTTGCCCATGCTTGCGAAACCGGCACCGGCGAATACGAGCGCGTGCTGGGCGTCGTACCGCGCTTCGATGCGCCGGCCCACGTCGCCACCCTCGACGCCGCGCTGCTGGCGATGCCGGTGGCGAATGCGGACGTCGGCCTGTACCCGGTGCTGCAGCAGCATGCCGAACGCCTGCTGCGCGAACGCACGCTGGCCAGCGCGTCGGCGTGCGCCGGCATCGTCGACCAGGTGCGCGCGGCCGTGCTGCGCAACCTGGCCCACGACCCCGTGCGCCTGGCCGGCATTGCCGCGGACCTGGGCATGTCGGCACGCACGCTGCAGCGCAAGCTGTCCGACGCCGGCGCCAGTTTCCAGCAGGTGCTCGACGAAGCGCGCCACGGGCTGGCCATGGATTACCTGCGCCAGGAAGGATTGTCGCTGCTCGACGTCGCCTTCCTGCTGGGATTCCGGGAACAAAGCGCCTTCACCCACGCCTTCCGCGAATGGTCGGGCATGAATCCCGGCGCCTGGCGCGAACGCGCGCTCGGGCGGGCGTAGGGTGGACGGGTTCCCCGTCCACGCCGTGATAGTCATCAGCCCCGATATCGTGCACGTGAGCGGAGCCGTCGCGTATCACCGCGTGGACGGCCAAGCCGTCCACCCTACCGCAGCCGGCGCAGGTCGTCCAGCGCCGGCACGATCGCCAGCAGCACCAGCAGCACGGCCAGCGGCACCGTCGCCAGCCAGCCGACGTGCTTGAAGCCCCGCGCGCCCAGCACCCCGCCGACGAGATCGGAAGAGCACACG
>CAJYQM010000405.1 GCA_913777025.1 uncultured Massilia sp.
CGGCGACACCTGCTTGCGGCTGGCCAGCACCATGTACAAAGGAACGTTGCTGCCTTCCCAGTCCGGCAGCAGCAGGCGCAGCTTGCCGCTGGCCAGGTCCTGGTGCACGTCGATGCGCGAGCGGTAGCAGATGCCCAGCCCGGCCAGCGCCCAGCGCCGCACGATCTCGGAATCGTCGGCCACGCGGTCGCCGCGCACCGCCACCTCGATCTCTTCGCCGCCCTGGCGGAAGCGCCAGCGGTCGTTCACGGCCTCGTCCAGCATGAAGCACAGGCAGTTATGCGCCGCCAGCTCATGCGGCGAGGCCGGCACGCCGTGGCGCGCCAGGTAGGACGGCGCGGCGCACAGAACGCGGCGGTTGTCTTCCAGCAGCGGCAGGGCGACCATGCTCGACTCCGACGGCGTGCCGAAACGCAAGCCGATGTCGACAGGCTCGCGGTAGATGTCGGCCACGCGGTCGGTCAGCTGCAGGCGCAGCGACACGCCCGGATGGCGCAGCTGGAATTCGTTCAGCCAGGGCAGCACCACGTGGCGGCCGAGGTCGGACGGCATCGAGATCTGCAATTGCCCTTCGATGCCGCCCTGGCCCGCGCGCAGCTCGTCCTCGGCCTCGCGCAAGCCGTCCAGCAGCGCCTTGCCGCGCGCCAGCAGGCGCTCGCCGGCCAGCGTCAGGCGCATACTGCGCGTGGTGCGCACGAACAAGGCGGTGTCGAGGTCGGCCTCGAGCCTTTTGAGGCCGGCGCTGGCCACGGCCGGCGATAGGTCGAGCTGGCGCGCCGCCGCCGACAGGCTGCCGTGCTCGGCCGTCGCGACGAAAATTTCCAGGTCCTGCACGCTGCGGATCTTCAATGGATTTTTGAAAGTGAATTCGGGATTGCGCAGTTTATCAAAAAGGCCGGACTGGTCAGAATGACAGCCATCGACAACCGACAACCATGAAGGACGACGCCATGAAAGCCATCGGCTACCAGAACACCCTGCCCATCGACGACGCGCAAGCCTTGGTCGATATCACCCTGCCCGAGCCCGTCGCGCAAGGCCACGACCTGCTGGTCGAGGTGCACGCGGTGTCGGTCAACCCGGTCGACACCAAGATCAGGAAGAGCGCCAAGCCCGAGAACGGCGAGTGGAAGGTGCTGGGCTGGGACGCGACCGGCATCGTCAAGGCCGTGGGCCCGGACGTGACCCTGTTCCAGCCGGGCGACCGCGTCTGGTACGCCGGCTCGATCGCGCGCGCCGGCAGCAACAGCGAACTGCAGCTGGTGGACGAGCGCATCGTCGGCCACATGCCCAAGTCGCTCGGCTTCGGCCCGGCCGCCGCGCTGCCGCTGACGGGCCTGACGGCCTGGGAAATGCTGTTCGACCGCCTGGAGGTGCCGCAGGACGGCGCCGGCAAGGGCAAGACCCTCCTGGTGATCGGCGCCGCCGGTGGCGTCGGCTCGATCCTGGTGCAGCTGGCGCGCCAGCTGACGCAGGTGACCATCATCGGCACCGCTTCGCGTCCTGAAACGCGCGAATGGGCCCTGCAGCACGGTGCCCACCACGTGATCGACCACAGCAAGCCGCTGACCGAGGAAATCGCCAAAGCCGGCCTGCCGGCACCGGACTACGTGATCAGCCTGACCCACACCGAACACCACTTCGACCAGATCGTCGAGGTGATCGCGCCGCAAGGCAAATTCGGCCTGATCGACGACCCGGCCCCGATCGACGTGCGCAAGTTCAAGAGAAAAGCCGTGTCCCTGCACTGGGAGCTGATGTTCACGCGCTCGCTGTTCAATACCGCCGACATGGCGCAGCAGAACGTGATCCTGAACCGCATCGCCGAACTGGTCGACGCCGGCACGATCCGCACCACGGTCAACGAGAACTTCGGCACCATCAATGCCGAGAACCTGAAACGGGCGCACGCGCTGATCGAGTCGAACCGGGCGCAGGGCAAGATCGTGCTGGAAGGCTTCTGATTGGCCCTCAGGCCAGCTTCAAGCTCATGTAGCACAGGTCGCAGCCGGCGCCATCGACCCTGAGCATATCCTCGATGCGCGCGATCATCCGGAAGCCGGCATGCAGGTAGAGCTCGACCGCCGGCCGGTTATCGGCCAGCACTTCCAGGTCGATCCAGTCCAGGCCGGGTTCAAACCGGGCCCAGGCGACGCCGGTGTCGAGCAGCTGCCGGCCGAGCCCGCGCCGCCGGTACAGGCGGTGCACGCCCATGCCCAGCATCGTACGGTGGCGCGCCGCCTGCTCCGGGCGGCTGCGCAGGTCGATGTGGCCCACGATGTTGCCGGTCGGCCCGAGCGCCAGCCACAGGCGGCGCCAGCCCGGTTCGCCGACCGGCACTTGCAGGCCGCGGATGAAGGCCAGGCGCAGGCCGGGCGGCATGCGCGATTCACCGGGCGGCAGCGGCTGGAACAGCGGCGTGCCGCCGCGGCCGTTGTCGCGCAGGTGGTCGTCCAGGTAGGCGAAGAAGGGAGCCAGGTCGGCTTCGCCGGCCATGCGGATGGCGGGCGTGGCGGCCGTGGCCAAGCCAGGCGTGGGCTGGGAAAAGGTCATGCTGCAATTGTTTCGGTTAATGCGGGAACGGACCCACACCCGCGGTGATGCCGGCGACGGTCCTGGGTCCCTCTACCGTATAACACGTTTCCTCCGGCGGTGACAGGTCTTCCGGTTTGCGTATGCAGATCTGGGCATCCAGGCCGCTTTTCGGCGTATAGCCGCCAAACCAGTCCCTGAGCCGTCCAATATAGCATTGCGTGCCGACCTGGACCGGCACATCGGCGATCTCTTCGATGGTGTAATGTCCCGTGCCGTAGCTGAAATTGGCTTCGCGCATGTCTTCCGAGGCACCGGCAGGGAGCGGACAGATCGGCGTGGTACGCGCCACGGGCTGCTCATTGCCGAGCGCGGCGGCCGAGGCGACAGCCTTGTTCAGTGCCCCGTGCAGCGCCGGCGGCAGGCGGGTCGCGGCGCGTCCCTCTTCTTGTTGGACTGCGGACACCGACAAGCGGTAACGGTAACGGATGCGCAGGTGCGGCACCTGGCCCTTGCCATGCCAGGGGCGCAGCAGGTAGAGATTGTCCTCCCCGTACTGGCTGTCGCGGTAGATCACAAGCACGCGGCCGCGCAGCCGGATCCACTTGGCGGCCTGGTTGCTGCCGCGTCCATTGACCGCGTACAGATAGGAGGCGTCCGGTTCGTCGGGGGAGGCCGGTGTCGCGGGCGCCGGTCCGGCGCCGGGCACGGTGAACCTGCCGCCTGCCTGGCGCAATACGCTGACGGTGTTGAACAGGCCGGTCCCGCCGGTATAGCTGTCGATGACGAGGTCGCGCAGGCCGTCGCCGTCGATGTCCACCAGGGTGTAGCTCGCCTGGCCGTTCTCGCCGCCGCCATCGACCTTCGACGCCAGCAGTGCGCGCCATTCGGCCTCGCTGACGCCGCGCGGACGCTTGCGCGGAAAACGGGCCGGCTCGGATGTATCGCCGGGGTCGTCTTCGTTGGCGAAGTCGGTGCCGCCCGGTGCGCTGCCGAGTTTGTCGATGAGCTTGTCGAGAGGCAGCTCGGGATCCGTTTTGCGCAAGCGCTCCAGCGCCTGGCGCAATTCGTCCAGCGCTTCCAGATCGGCCTTGTCCGGCATGCCGAGGGCCGCGATGCGCTGGTCGTACTGCTTCGCCAGGCAAGGCGTGTCCGCAGCGCAGCCATTCCTCGCCGTCAGCCAGTCGCGTTGCTGCTGGCGCAGCTCGGCGCGCAGGTCCGGCGACGCCGCCAGCGCTTTCGCATACGCCTCCGCCAGTGCGGCATCGCGCTGGCGCAGCGTGGCGTCGGCGCAGATGGCGCGTTCGGTGGGCGTGGCGGCGGCCTTGCAGTCGAAGCCCGCCGCATGGGCGTCCAGGAGGCCGGCCAGGGCCAGCAGCGCGATGCCGGAGAAGCGGGCCCGCATCTATAACGCCCTTGCGATCAGGATCTTCTGGATGTCGCTGGTGCCCTCGTAGATCTGGCACACGCGCACGTCGCGGTAGATGCGCTCGACCGGGAAGTCGGCCACGTAACCGTAGCCGCCGAACACCTGCATCGCGCTGGAGACCACGCGCTCGGCCATCTCGGAGGCGAACAGCTTGGCCATCGCCGCTTCCTTCAGGCAGGGTAATCCAGCATCCTTCATCGCCGCCGCATGCAGGATCAGCTGGCGCGCGGCCTCGATCTGCATCGCCATCTCGGCCAGGCGGAACTGGACAGCCTGGTGGTCGAAGATCGGGCTGCCGAAGCTGGTGCGTTCCCTTGCGTACGCCAGCGCCGCCTCGTAGGCCGCGCGCGCCATGCCGACCGATTGCGAGGCGATGCCGATGCGCCCGCCCTCCAGGCCGGACAAGGCGATCTTGTAGCCTTGTCCTTCTTCGCCGATCAGGTTCTGCGCCGGGATGCGGCAGTTGTCGAACACGATCTGCGCCGTGTCCGAGGAGTGCTGGCCCATCTTTTCTTCGATGCCGGCGACGATGTAGCCGGGGGTGTCGGTCGGCACCCAGAACGCGCTGATGCCCTTTTTTCCCGCCGCCTTATCCGTCACCGCCATGACGATGGCGACGTCGCCGTGCTTGCCGCTGGTGATGAACTGCTTGCTGCCGTTCAGGACGTAGTGGTTGCCGTCGCCGCTACTTACACGCACAGCGGTCGTGCGCAAGGCCGCCGCGTCACTGCCGGTGTGCGGCTCGGTGAGGGCAAAGGCGCCCAGCATCGTGCCCTGGGCCAGTGGCCGCAGCCACTGTTCCTTCTGCGCCGCGTTCGCATAGGTCATGCCGATCGAGCACACCGGGCAGTTGTTGACCGAGATGATGGTCGAGGTGCCGCCGTCGCCGGCCGCGATCTCTTCCAGCACCAGCGCCAGCGCCACGTAATCGAGGCCGGCGCCGCCATGTTCTTCCGGCACCGCGACGCCAAAGGCGCCCAGCTGTGCCAGCTCCTGCAATTCGGCTTTGGGAAAGTGGTGTTCGCGGTCCCAGCGCGCGGCGTTCGGCGCCAGGCGCTCCTGCGCGAAGCTGCGCAGGGCGTCCCGGATCATCTGGTGTTCATCGCTAAGGATCATTGTCTCTTCTATTCTCTGTGGTGTCGCCTTACCAGGCGATCGGTTTGCCGTCGTAGTTCAGGAAGGCGCCGTTGCGCGAGGCGTCGACGCCGGCCAGGGTGGCGCGCAGCGCCTTGACGCTGTCCTCGACCGTCAGGGCGGCGCCGCTGCCGCCCATGTCGGTCTGGACCCAGCCCGGGTGGAAGCTGACGCAGGTGACGCCCTGCGGGCCGTAGCTGAGGGCGGCGTCGGCCAGCACCGAGTTCAGTGCGGCCTTGCTGGCGCGGTACAGCGAGCCGTCCGGGCTGCTGCGCTCGCCGATCGAGCCCATGCGCGAGGAAATCACCGCCAGCTTGCCGCGGGCGTTGGCCACCAGCGGGGCGACGATCGGCAGCAGGCGCATCGCGGCCAGCACGTTGGTGTGCATGACGCTGTCGAAGTCCTGCTGGGTCGGGAAGCCGTTGTGGGTCGGACCGTAGACGCCGGCGACCAGCCAGGCATGGTCGATCTTCTCGTCGTCCAGCTTCCAGCCCAGGCCGCCGATGGCTTCGGCATTGGTGACGTCGAGCTGGTGCGCCTCGGCGCCCAGCCGGCGCAGCGCCTCGCAGTCTTCCGCTTTGCGCGCGCTGGCGATGACGCGCCAGCCGTCGGCGCGGTATTGACGGACCAGTTCGTGGCCGATGCCGCGCGATGCGCCCAGGATGAGTACGGTGGACATGGAAACGCTCCTTGTATATGGATGACAGATCGTCACCATACATCGTTTTCGAAACAGATGCGTCTCGGGTAGGGGGACGCGGACGGCGAGTCAGCTCCGCTGTCCACGCGGTGATAGATAGAGGCTCCGAAATCGTGCACGAATCGACAGCCGTCAACAATCACCGCGTGGACGGTAAACCCGTCCACGCTACCCGGAACGCATCCGCGGACGATCACACCATCTCGATCGCCATCGCCGTCGCCTCGCCACCGCCGATGCACAGCGAGGCCACGCCGCGCTTGCCGCCGGTCTTCCTCAAGGCGCCCAGCAGGGTGACGACGATGCGCGCGCCCGAGGCGCCGATCGGGTGGCCCAGCGCGCAGGCGCCGCCGTGGATGTTGACCTTGTCGTGCGGGATGTCGAGGTCGCGCATGGCGGCCATCGGCACCGCGGCGAAGGCTTCGTTGATCTCGAACAGGTCGACCTCGCCCGAGGTCCAGCCGGTCTTCTCGAACAGCTTCTTCATCGCGCCGATCGGGGCCGTGGTGAACAGATTCGGTTCCTGTGCGTGGGTGGCATGGCCGATCACGCGCGCGATCGGGGTCAAGCCCAGTTCGCTGGCGGTCGATTCGCGCATCATGACCAGCGCGGCGGCGCCGTCGTTGATCGAGGACGAGGAGGCGGCCGTGACGGTGCCTTCCTTCTTGAACGCCGGCCTCAAGGAAGGAATCTTGTCCACCTTGGCCTTCAGCGGGCCTTCGTCCTTTTCGATGATCTGCTCGCCCAGGCGGTTCGCGACCGATACCGGCGCGATCTCCCAATCGAAGGAGCCGTCGTTGTTGGCGGCCTGCGCGCGCTTGACCGAGGTGATGGCGAAGTTGTCCTGGTCTTCGCGGGTGAACTGGTAAGTGGCCACGCACTCTTCGGCGAAAGTGCCCATCGAGCGGCCTTCACCCGTCTTGTCGTTGCGCGAATAGGCGTCTTCCAGGCCGTCCAGCATCATGTGGTCGAACATCGGCGCGTGGCCGATGCGGTAGCCGCCGCGCGCCTTCGGGATCAGGTAGGGTGCGTTGGTCATCGACTCCATGCCGCCGGCCACGACGATGTCGGCGCTGCCGGCTTTCAAGGCGTCGTGCGCGAAGATCGCGGCCTGCATCGCCGAGCCGCACATTTTGGAGAGGGTCACCGCGCCGGTCGAGACCGGCAGGCCGGCCTTGATCAGCGCCTGGCGTGCCGGGGCCTGGCCCTGGCCGGCCATCAGGCAGTTGCCGAAGTAGACGTGTTCGACCTTGGCCGGGTCGATGCCGGCGCGCTCGACGGCGGCCTGGATCGCCACCGCGCCCAGGTCGCTGGCGGTCTTGGAAGAGAAATCGCCCTGGAAGGCACCCATCGGGGTGCGGGCGGCGCCGACGATGACGATCGGATCATTGTTCATTGTGTGTCTCCATTCAGGTTGGCTTGTTGATTGCGGGTCCGGCAGAACCGGATGTGCTGCGGATACGGGAACACGTCCTCGACCTCGCCGGCCAGGATGCGCTCCTTGTGCGACTGCCACCAGGCGCGCGTGAGCAGGGGCGCGTGGTGGCGCATGAAAGCGTTTCTCAGTTTCGGGTTCGACAGCAGGAAGTGCGCGAATTGTTCCGGGAAGACGTCGTGGCGGCCGATCGGGTACCAGGGCTCGGCCGCCATCTCGTCTTCCTCGTTGCGCGGGGCCGGGATGTCGCGGAAATTGCAGTCGGTGAGGTATTCGATTTCGTCGTAGTCGTAGAACACGACGCGGCCGTGGCCAGTCAGGCCGAAGTTTTTATACAGCATATCGCCGGGGAAGATGTTCGCGGCGACCAGGTCGCGGATCGCATTGCCGTATTCGAACATACCGTGCTCGAGCTGGCCGTCGTCGCCCTGGTGTTCGGCGTCGAGCAGGAACATATTCAGCGGCACCATGCGCCGCTCGATGTACAGGTGCTTCACGATCAGGCGGTCGCCTTCGACCTCGACCATCGAGGGCGCCGTGCGCCGCAGTTCGGCCAGCAGCGCTTCCGAAAAGCGCGCCAGCGGAAAGGCCACGTCCGAGTATTCCAGCGTGTCGGCCATGCGCCCGACGCGGTCGTGGTGCTTCACGAGCAGGTACTTGTCCTTGACCTGGGCGCGCGTGGTGTCCTTCGGCGGCGGGTACCAGTCGCGGATCACCTTGAATACATAGGGAAAGGACGGCAGTTCGAACACCAGCATCACCAGGCCCGGGATGCCCGGCGCGATGCGGAATTCGTCCGAGCTGTGCTTCAGGTGCTGCAGGAAGTCACGGTAGAACAGGGTCTTGCCCTGCTTTTGCAGGCCGAGCACGGTGTAGATCTCGCTGCGCGGTTTACGCGGCATCAGGCTGCGCAGGAATTGCACGTAGCTCGACGGCACTTCCATGTCGACCATGAAGTAGGCGCGCGTGAACGAGAACAGGATCAAGACCTGTTCCTGGTCGGTCAGTACCGTGTCCAGCACCAGCCGGCCATCGTCGTCGTGCAGGATCGGCACCACGAAGGGGAATTCGCGCGCGCCGTTGATGGCGCGGCCGACGATGTAGGCGCCCTTGTTGCGGAAGAACAGGCTGGAGAGCACGTGCAGCTGCTGGTTCGACTCCAGCCGGTCCAGCCCGAACTGCGCGTTCATGCGCGCTTCGACCCGGGCGACATCGCGCGCAAGGTCGGCGAACGGGCGAGCCAGCTGAAAATTCGTGACCATGCGCTGCAGCGCGCCGCACAGGCCGTCGCGCGCCGGGTAGTAGACGCGGTAGGTCGGCTGCGGCTCTTCCGTCTCGATGTAGTCGGTGGAGACGGCCGGGCGCACGAAAATAAAATCGTTGCGGTAGTAGCTGCGGTGCAGGATCTGGCAGCTGACGGAATTGAAAAAGCTTTCGGCCAGTTCCGGGCGCTTGTGGTGGGTGAGCAGGCCGATGTAGTGCAGCTTGGTTTCGCGCCAGGTGTCGTCGTTCAGGTCCTGCCGCGGGTATTGGCGTTCCAGCGCCTGCACGCATTCCTGGACGCGCTTGTCGTAAAAATCGATGCGTTCGCGCGCGGCCTGCTGGGCGGCCTGCCAGTCGGCGGTCTCGAAGTGGCTGCGGGCAGCCTGGCTGGCTTCGCGGAACAGGGAATAGTGACGGTCGAAGCCGTCGAGAATGGTGCGCGCGATGTCGTAGGCGATGTGCGACGAGAGCAGCTTGGGGAAGGTGGGCTGGGTCATCGGGGGCTCGCGGTTGAAAATCGTCGTTCCCGCACAGGCGGGAACGACGTTTCAAGATGATCAGGCTTGCGGCGGCCTTTTCGGCTCTATTGTCGCAATCCTCGTCTCCACTCCACTTCTCCTGCAAAAAACTTACATAGTTTCGCCGAACAGCTCGCGCCCGATCAGCATGCGCCGGATCTCGCTGGTGCCCGCGCCGATTTCGTAAAGCTTGGCGTCGCGCCACAGCCGGCCGACCGGGTATTCGTTGATGTAGCCATTGCCGCCCAGCGTCTGGATCGCTTCGCCGGCCATCCAGGTCGCCTTTTCGGCGCTGTACAGGATGGCGCCGGCGGCGTCCTTGCGCAGCGCGCGCACCTGCTCGGGGCCGGTGGCGCGGTCGCAGGCCTGGCCGACGGCGTAGACGTAGGCGCGGCATGCCATCATCGTCGAATACATGTCGGCGATCTTGCCCTGCATCAGTTGGAACTCACCGATGGCCTGGCCGAACTGCTTGCGCTCGTGGATGTAGGGGACGACCACGTCCATGCACGCCGACATGATGCCCAGCGGGCCGCCGGACAGCACGGTGCGTTCGAAGTCCAGGCCCGACATCAGCACGTTGACGCCTTTACCCACGCCGCCCAGCACGTTCTCCACCGGCACTTCGCAATCCTGGAACACCAGCTCGCCGGTGTGCGAACCGCGCATGCCCAGCTTGTCCAGCTTCTGGGCGATCGAAAACCCTTTAAAACCTTTTTCGATCAGGAAGGCGGTCATGCCGCGCGGGCCGGCGTCGATGTCGGTCTTGGCGTAGACGACCAGGGTATCGGCGTCCGGGCCGTTCGTGATCCACATCTTGGTGCCGTTCAGCACGTAGCGGTCGCCCTTCAGCTCGGCGCGCAGTTTCATGCTGACGACGTCGGAGCCGGCGTTCGGCTCGGACATGGCGAGAGCACCGACGTGCTCGCCCGAGATCAGCTTGGGCAGGTATTTGCGTTTCTGTTCTTCGTTGCCGTTGCGCTTGATCTGGTTGACGCACAGGTTCGAGTGGGCACCGTAGGACAGGCCGACCGAGGCCGAGGCGCGCGAAATCTCTTCCATGGTGACGATGTGCGCCAGGTAGCCCATGCCGGTGCCGCCGTATTCCTCGCCGACAGTGATGCCCAGCAGGCCCAGTTCGCCCATCTTCCTCCACAAGTCCATCGGGAACTGGTCGGACCGGTCGATCTCGGCCGCGCGCGGGGCGATTTCGCTCGCCGCGAACTGTTGAACCGCTTCACGCAGCGCGGCGATGTCGTCGCCGTGGTCAAAGCTCAAGCCTGGAAGGTGCAGCATGTCGTCCTCGTCTCGTCTGGATTGTTATGGATGCGATGCGGCATGATAGCGCGGAGTGACGTTAACGTAAACGTCAACTCGTGGCGCGCTCGCGTCAGGCCGCGTCGCGCTCGGCGGGCAGGTCCGCCTCGTCCAGCAGGCGCTTGCACTCTTCCTCGTGCACGGCGATTTCCGCCAGCGACATCTCGATGTCGGCGCGCTGCTGTTCCAGCGTCTGCTTCTGGTGCGCCAGCACGCCCAGGAAGCGGTTGATCTGGGCCACCGTGTCCTTCGGGGTTTCGTACATGTCGATGATGCTCTTGATCTCCGACAGCGTCAGGCCCAGTCGCTTGCCGCGCAGCGTCAGTTTCAGGCGCGTGCGGTCGCGCGGCGTATAGACGCGGTTGCGGCCGCCCTGGCCCTCGCGTGTCGGGCTGAGCAAGCCCTGGTCTTCATAGAAACGGATGGCGCGTGCCGTGATATCGAATTCGCGCGCCAGTTCGGCGATGGTATAGGTAATGGCCATGGTGTCCTGCAGGGTCGAGAAGTGGCGGTGCCGGGAATCGCTTAGAATCGCAACATCCGGCTCGCTTTCCGTTTACGTCAACGTAACGTCGATGCATTGTAGCGCGCCGCGCCTGTCACAACACGAAAGACCTTTGCATGAACGCTCTCGAATCCCAGCTGTCCTATTCTTTCGGCGACCTGGTCCCGGCGCCCGGCACCGTCACGCAGGTGGCGCCCGGCATCCGGTGGGTGCGCATGCCGCTGCCGTTCGCGCTCGATCACATCAACCTGTGGCTGCTGGACGACACGGCCGATGGCCGCCAGGGCGTGTCGCTGATCGATTGCGGCGCCGGCACCGAGGCCACCCGGTTGGCATGGGAACAACTGTTTGACGGCCCGATCAAGGACCAGCCGCTGCTGCGCGTGTTCGCCACCCACTGCCACCCCGACCACGTCGGCCTGTCCGGCTGGCTGTGCGACCGTTTCGATGCCCCGTTCTGGACCAGTGCCGCCGAGTTCGCCTTCGCGCGCATGATGGCGGCGGCCTTGCCGGGCGTCGACGGTCCGTCGGCGATCCCGCATTTCAGGAAGCACGGCCTGCTGGATGCCGGCATGCTCGAGCAGATGCAGAGCCGCAAGAATTACTACCCGTCGCTGGTGCCGGCTGTCCCGGCCGCCTACACCCGGCTGCAGGACGGCCAGCCGGTGAGTATCGGCGGCTTGGCCTGGCGCGTGATCACCGGCTTCGGCCACTCGCCGGAACACGTGTCGCTGTACAGCGAGGCGCTGAACGTGCTGGTGTCCGGCGACATGGTGCTGCCGCGCATCTCGACCAACGTCTCCGTGTTCGCGGTCGAGCCGGAAGGCAATCCGCTGCAGCTGTACCTGGCCTCGCTGGACAAGTTTGCCGGCCTGCCGGACGACGTGCTGGTGCTGCCCTCGCATGGCAAGCCCTTCCGCGGCCTGCATACCCGCATCAGGCAATTGCGCGAGCACCATGCGGCACGCCTGGACGAGGTGCTGGCCGCTTGCGCCACGCCCCAGTCCGCGGTCGACATCGTGCCGATCATGTTCCGGCGCCAGCTGGACGCCCACCAGCTGAGCTTTGCCCTCGGCGAGGCGCTGGCCCACCTGCACCTGCTCTGGCAGGACGGTAGCTTGCAGCGTGTAACCGGCGACGATGGCGCAATCCGCTTCCAAGTGGCTAAGATGCCATAAAGCAACAGTTTACTCACGCTAAAACTTGCATGGCGTCACGTTCTATTCGTGCGCGCCAGCATGACAGGCAGGCTCCAGAGGCTGCCTGTGCGCTTTGCATGCCTGGAATTATTCTAAGCAAACGTTTTCTTTTTCCTGTAGGATATTTTTCACACTTAAGTAATCAAGGACCGAAAAGGTTGAGAATTGCTGGACAGCATGTGAGAATCGATGAATACTCACATATTTGTGACTTCCAGCCTTGTCCTGTCGTCACAGACGGTCTGATTAAAGGAGCGACCAAATTGACGGCTTTGCATGAACCATTAGTCCCACCCATGAATTCGACCAACGAAAGGGAGAGCTTCAGCGAGCGGCTGCAGCAAGCCCTGAAAAACGCCCACTATTCCCCCGACAGCCCGACACGCCTGGCGCGCGAATTCAACATTCGCTTCGAAGGCCGTCCGATCACGGTCCATGCGGCACGCAAGTGGCTCGTCGGGGAAGCGATCCCGACCCAGGAAAAGCTGCGCATGATCGCCCAGTGGCTGGGCGTACCGGCTGACTGGCTGCGTTTCGGCGGCACGGAAAACGCCGCGGTGAACGGCGAGGGGGGCGATGGCGCGGCCCGTTTCGAGTCCGCAGACGTCAAATTAATCGCAGATTTGCAACGTCTTGATGAGCATCACAAGCAGCTGGCACGCGAGTTTATTCGTATGCTGGTGCGCATGAATCATCAGCAAAAGTAAGACTTCCGCTACAGGGCCCGGCGTTCATCGAACCCCGGGCCCTTGTTCTATTCCTTCCCCGCTGCAATTTTTCTTCAAGCGAACGGCACAAACTGCCGAGTCTCGCGCATAATCAAGGCGCTTCTGGCCCGACCAGTGTTATCAGTCAACAAGGATGCAGTCGCCTCATGATTAATAACTACAGCAATACCGCGCAGTTGAAGGACCTAATGACCGCGCCGCCGATGACGGCGCAGCAGCACGCAGAAATCATGCGCAAGCGTAACGAGCAGCGCAGGAAGATCGAAGACGCCCGGGAAGCCAGGCAAGCGGAGAAGGAGCGCTACGGAGAGGGCTGAGCCCAGCAGGGCTTACGCACCCTCTTTCATGCCCGCCCAGCGCGGCGCCAGCGTGTTGTCGACCCCGAGCAGGTCGAGCACGCGCGCAACCGTATGGTCGACCATCTCGTCGATGGTGGCCGGACGGTTATAAAAGCTGGGCAGCGGAGGGAAGACGATACCGCCCATTTCGGTGACGGCGGTCATATTGCGCAGGTGCGCCAGGTTGAACGGCGTCTCGCGCACCATCATGATGAGGCGCCGGCGCTCCTTCAGGATGACGTCGGCGGCGCGCGTGATCAGGTTGTCCGACAGCCCGTGGGCCACCGCGGCCAGGGTTTTCATCGAGCAAGGTGCGATCACCATGCCATCGGTCTGGAACGAGCCGCTGGCGATCGACGCGCCGATGTCGCGGTTCTTGTGCACCACGTGGGCCAGCGCTTCGACATCCTTGCGCTGCAGGCCGACTTCCTGGTGCAGGGTGAGGGTGGCGGCGTCGGAGATGACCAGATGGGTCTCGACGCCGGGGCAGGCGCCCAGCCGTTGCAGCAGGCGCACGCCGTAGACCGCGCCGGTCGCCCCGGTGATGGCGACGACAAAGCGGCGTGGTCTGGGGTCAGCCATTCCTATCAGCCGTTCTTTTTCAGCAGGGTCTGCAGTTCGCCGGATTCGTACATTTCCGTCATGATGTCGGAACCGCCGACGAACTCGCCGTTCACGTAGAGCTGCGGCACGGTCGGCCAGTTCGAGAACTCCTTGATGCCCTGGCGCACTTCCGCATCTTCCAGCACGTTGACGGTGGCGATGTTATCGACGCCGCAAGCTTTCAGGATTTGGATGGCACGGCCGGAAAAGCCGCACTGCGGGAACTGGGCGGTGCCTTTCATGAACAGCACGACCGGCGTGTTGGTCACGGTTTCTTTGATCCAGGTTTGTACGTCGCTCATTTGTGTCGCCTCAGGTAAAAGTCGTGGATGCCGGCATTTTATAAGAAAACGACCCGCCAGGTTTACCGCCTGACCTGGCGGGGTTAACCCGCCAGGTCATCCCCGGCCTAGGCGGCCCCCTTGGCGGGATCCAAGTTATTTCTTCAGCTTGGCGAAAGCGGCGGCCATGGCACCGCCGCTTGGGGGCGCGGAACGCTCCTGGCGCTGCTGTTGCTGGTCCATGCGCTTGCGGTCCTCGCGGTCGCCGCGCTGCTGCGGTTGCGATCCCCCCTGCGGCGCGCCGTCGGACAGGCGCATGGTCAGCGCGATGCGCTTGCGCTTGACGTCCACTTCCAGCACCTTCACCTTCACCACCTGGCCGGCCTTGACCACCGTGTGCGGATCCTTCACGAAGGTGTTCGACAGCGCCGAGATGTGCACCAGGCCGTCCTGGTGCACGCCGATGTCGACAAAAGCGCCAAAGGCCGCCACATTGGTCACCACGCCTTCCAGGATCATGTCCGGGCGCAGGTCCGAGATTTCTTCGACGCCTTCTTTGAAAGTCGCGGTGGTGAATTCCGGACGCGGGTCGCGCCCCGGCTTTTCCAGTTCCTTCAGGATGTCGGACACGGTCGGCACGCCGAACTTCTCGTCCGCGTACTTGGCCGGGTTCAGCGACTTCAGCAGGGTGGTATCGCCGATCACGGCCTTCATGTCGCGCTGGATGTCGGCCAGGATCTTCTGCACCACCGGATACGACTCCGGGTGCACCGCCGACGCGTCCAGCGGGTTCTCGCCATTCATCACGCGGAGAAAACCTGCCGCCTGTTCGAAGGTCTTGTCGCCCAGGCGCGGTACTTTCAGCAAGGCCGCGCGCGAAGTGAAAGCGCCTTTCTGGTCGCGGTAGTTGACGATGCTCTGCGCCACGCTGGAGGACAGGCCGGACACGCGCGCCAGCAGCGGCGCCGAGGCCGTGTTGACGTCGACGCCCACCGCGTTCACGCAATCCTCGACCACGGCGTCGAGCTGGCGCGCGAGCTGGGTCTGCGACACGTCGTGCTGGTACTGGCCGACGCCGATTGATTTCGGGTCGATTTTCACCAGTTCCGCCAGCGGATCCTGCAGGCGGCGCGCGATCGACACCGCGCCGCGCAGCGACACGTCCAGTTCCGGCAGTTCGCGCGAGGCGAATTCCGAGGCCGAATACACCGAGGCGCCGGCTTCCGACACCACGATCTTGGTCAGCTTCAGCTCCGGTTGCTGCTTGATCAGGTCCTGGGCCAGTTTATCGGTCTCGCGCGAGGCGGTGCCGTTGCCGATCGAGATCAGGGATACATTGTGCTTCGCCGCGAGTTTCGACAGCGTGTGCAGCGCACCGTCCCAGTCGTTGCGCGGCGCGTGCGGGTAGATGGTGGCGGTGTCGACCACCTTGCCGGTGGCGTCGACCACGGCCACCTTGACGCCGGTGCGCAGGCCCGGGTCCAGGCCCATGGTCGCGCGCGGGCCGGCCGGCGCCGCCAGCAGCAGGGCCTTCAGGTTGCGCGCGAACACCTGGATGGCATCAAGCTCCGCCTTGTCGCGCAACAAGCCCATCAGCTCCGTCTCGATGTACATGAAGCTTTTCACGCGCCAGGTCCAGCGCGCGGTGTCGAGCAGCCACTTGTCGGCCGGGCGGCCCGCACCCTTGATGCCGAAGCGCGCGGCGATGCGGTTCTCGCAGGGGTTGAGCGGCGCGTCCCACTTGGGCTTTTCTTCTTCGGAATCCAGGCGCAGCGTCACGTCCAGGATGCCTTCGCGGCGGCCGCGCATCAGCGCCAGCGCGCGGTGCGAGGGGACGGTGGCCAGGGTTTCGGAATAATCGAAGTAGTCTGCGAACTTCTCGCCTTCTTCCTGCTTGCCTTCGACCACCTTCGACTCGACCACGCCGTGCTCCTGCACGTATTCGCGCAGCGATTGCAGCAATTCCGCATCTTCGGCGAAGCGCTCCATCAGGATCTGGCGCGCGCCGTCCAGCGCGGCCTTGGCATCCGCCACGCCCGGGTTGTTCACGCCATCGGCGTTGGTGAAGGCCTCGCGCAGGTATTGGGCGGCAACTTGTTCCGGCGTCTGCGACGGATCGGCCAGCAGCGCATCCGCCAGCGGCAGCAGGCCGGCTTCGATCGCGATCTGGGCCTTGGTGCGGCGCTTCTGTTTATAGGGCAGGTACAGGTCTTCCAGGCGCGTCTTGTCTTCGGCGTGCTGGAAGGCGTCCAGCAGCTCCGGCGTCATCTTGTTCTGCTCGGTGACCGAGGCGATGACCGCGGCGCGCCGGTCTTCCAGTTCGCGCAGGTAGCGCAGGCGCTCTTCCAGCAGGCGCAGCTGGATGTCGTCCAGGCCGCCGGTGGCTTCCTTGCGGTAGCGCGCGATGAAGGGGACGGTGGCGCCTTCGTCGAGCAAGGCGACGGCGGCGGCCACCTGGGCCGGTTTGGCGGACAGTTCCAGGGCGAGGCGTTGTTCGATCGAAGGCAGCATGGTGCGTAGGTGAGTCAGTGAGTCGAACCGGCAATGATACGCAAACGCGGGCGTTATGCCAGTCTTGACAGCGGGGGCATTTCAGATGTCGGGCACCGGGTTGATTCCTGAGACCAGCACATATTCCTTGCCGTCGAAGCGATAGCGGGCGCTTTCCTGGATCGTGCCCTTGGGATGCTCGACGTAGTCGCCGCTCTTGTTTTCGGTAACGCGAAAGCGCTTGCCCTTGAAGTCGATTTGCAGGTCCGGGTAGGCATCGGCCTGGACGTCCAGGACCCGGATGCTGCTGTCGATGTCCCAGCATTCGTCTTTTTCCGGGCTGCAGGCGCCACTGCTGCTGGAGGCTTCCTTCACGCTGCCCAGATGGCGCACGCCATGGCCCAGGTCGAAGATGTCGGCAAAGCTGATCGCATAGCCTTGCCAGACACCTCCCGAAGAGACGATGAAGCCCGGCTTGTCGGGGCCGAGACTGATCCACCTGACTTCGCCGAAATTGCCCATCGAACCCAGGGTCGTGACATTTTCGCGGCGCTCCAGGACATTCCAGCCGGTCTCCGTGCGGCGCAAGGTGTACACGTTCAGCATGCCCGGCGACGCATGGCCGGCCAGATCGTTACCCTTTTCGTCGGATGGCGCGCCATTCGTGATGACGACGGTACGCCCGTCGGGCAGCTCGGTCGAAGCAGCCAGGGTCATCAGGCAATACGCATCCTTGCCCTCGTCCTGGACCACGGCCAGTGCCTGGCCGGTGCCGGGGTTGTAGGCATCTTCGAAAATCGCCTGCATCAATTCCTTGTCCCGCGCCGTGTCGGGCTTGGCCGGCATGGACGGTGCCACGGGCGCGACCGCGGTGGCCGCCGGTACCGGGAGGGCCGCCGCCGTGGAGTTCACCTTGCCGGGTGGAGGCTTGGGGCCGGCGTCACCGCTGCGCGAACAGGCCCCGAGGCAGCTTGCCAGAAACAGCAATCCTGCCAGACGGCCGGGGATGGTTTTGCAAAGCTTGTATTGCGAGAAGGTCATCATGGCTAAATGATGACCTAGCTCAAAAAGGATGGGAAGTGGCGAGCGGCCTGTTTGCAACAGTCGCAGCGGGCAGCCGCTTCGGTAGCAGCCTGCGGTACCTCAGCCTGCCAGCGCCAGATCGAACAGTTGCTGCGTCCGCCAGCCTGAGCGCTTACTCCAGCCCGCGCCACCAGCGCCGGCCCGGCTGCGGCTGCGCCAGGTCGAGCGCCTCGCCCATTTCGGGCGTGGCCATGCGCACGCCGCGCGCTTCGGCCAGCGCGGTAATGCGATCGAAGGGCTCCTGCCAGCGGTGCAGGCCCAGGTCGAAGGTGCCGTTGTGCACCGGCACCAGCCATTCCCCCTTGAGGTCGAGGAAGGCTTGCAGGGTTTCCTCGGGCTGCATGTGGACGTCCGGCCATTGCTTGTCATAGGCGCCGGTTTCCAGCAAGGCGACGTCGAAGGGGCCGTATTTCTCGCCGATGTCCTTGAAGCCCTTGAAGTAACCGGTATCGCCGCTGAAGAACACGCGCAAGTCCTTGTGCAGGATCACCCAGGATGCCCACAGCGTCGAATTGCGGTCGCCCAGGCCGCGGCCGGAAAAGTGCTGGGCTGGCGTCGCCACCAGGCGCACGCCGTCGACCTCGGTACCCTGCCACCAGTCGAACTGGCGCACCTTGGCGGCATCGACGCCCCATTTGACCAGGCGCTCGCCGACGCCCAGCGGGGTCAGGAACACCGCCGTCTTGGCATTCAGCGCCATGATGGCGGCATGGTCGAGGTGGTCGTAATGGTCGTGCGACAGGATCACGGCGCGGATCGGCGGCAGTTCATCGATGCTGATCGGCGGCGCGTGGAAGCGTGCCGGCCCGGCCCATTGCACCGGCGAGGCGCGTTGCGAAAACACCGGATCGGTCAGGTAAAAATTACCGCCCAGCTTGATCAGCATGGTCGAATGGCCCAGGCGGAACAGGGTGTTGTCCGGCGCCGCCAGCACGGCTTCGCGGGTCAAGGGGCGCACCGGGATCGGCTGGGCGGGCACGGTGCCGGACGGCTTGTCGAACGTGAAGGACCACCACAGGCGTGCCATCTCGCCCAGGCTGTGCTCATGCATGGGAACCGGATTGCGGAACTTCCCGTCATGGAACTGGGGCGAGGCTTCGGGTACGGATGGCGTCGACGCCAGGGTGGGATAGGCCATGGTGAGCAGGACTCCAAGCAGGACAGCGGTGAACAGGATGCGCATGGGCAATGGCATTCAATAAATGTATACTGCACAGTGTAGTTTTCATTTCTGAAAAAGTAAACTGTGCGGTGTAGAATTATCGGATGAACGCACCGACCCGCCTTACCGACCGCAAGCGCATGGCCATTCTCGCCGCAGCGGCCGAGCAGTTCCGCGCCTGCGGTTTCGAAGCCACCAGCGTCGACCGGATCGCTGCCGCCGCCGGGGTGTCCAAGCGCACGGTCTACAACCATTTCCCGAGCAAGGAAGAGCTGTTCACGGAAACGCTGTTGCAACTTTTCCAAAGCAGCGCCGGCCTGCTGGAGCTGGCCTACCGGCCCGATATCGGCCTGCGCGAGCAGCTGACCGAACTCTTGACCCTCAAGATGGGCACGCTGGCCGACGTGGATTTCATCGGCCTGGCGCGGGTCGCCGTCGCCGAGGCGATCCGTGCGCCCGAGCGTGCGCGCGCCGTGTTCGCGCGCCTGGGCGAGCGCGAGGAGGGGCCCACCGCCTGGATCCGCGCGGCGCAGGCCGACGGCAAACTGAAACCGGGCGATCCGGGCTTTGCCTCGACCCTGCTGCAGGGGCAATTGAAGACCTTCGCCTTCTGGCCCCAGGTGACGATGGGCGCCGCGCCCCTCGGTCCCGAGGAGCAGGCACGCATCATCGAGGCGTCGGTGTCGATGTTCCTGTCCTATTTCGCCACCGGACAGGCGTGAATCAGACCTGCGCCTGGCCGCCGTCGACGAACAGCTCGGCGCCGTTGACGAAGCTCGCGTCATCGGAGGCCAGGAACACCGCGGCCTTGGCGATCTCGTCCGGCTCGCCGACGCGGCCCAGCGGGATCTGCGACGCCAGGTAGTCGAGCAAGCCCTGCTGTTGATCCTTGTCGTCGCCGGCCAGTTCGACCAGGCCCGGCGTGCGGGTGGCGCCCGGGCTGATGGTGTTGACGCGGATGCCGCGGTCCTTCAGGTCCAGGATCCAGTTGCGGGCAAAGGCGCGGATCGCCGCCTTGCTGGCGGCGTAGACGCTGAAGGCCGCGGTGCCGGAGCTGCCGGCGGTCGAGCCGGTCAGGATCACCGAAGCGCCCTGCGCCAGCAGCGGCAGCGCCTTCTGCACGGTGAACAAGGTGCCTTTCACGTTGCGACCGAAGGTGTCGTCATATTGTTCTTCCGTGATTTGGCCCAGCGGCAGCATCGAGCCGCCGCCGGCATTCGCGTACAGCACGTCGAGGCGGCCGAAGCGGGTGCGGATGGTGTCGTACAGGCCGTCCAGGGCATCCAGTTCGCTCGAATCGACGCGCAGGCCAACAGCGTCGTGGCCGATGGCGTCCACCGCGGCATCCAGTTCGGCCTGGCGGCGGCCGGTAATGATCACCTGCGCGCCTTCGAGGGCGAAGCGCTTGGCGGTGGCCAGGCCGATGCCGCTGGTGGCGCCGGTGATCAGGGCGATCTTGTTGTCGAGTTTGCGGGTCATGATGGAATCCTCGTCAGTCGGTTTCAGGTCACGGACCGTTTTTGTTCGTCCGATGTGAACCATGCTACCGGGGCTGCCCAACGATTAAAATAGCATCGATCGCAAACTATCTTTGCAAAAATGTCGATATCAAAATTGCCTGATTTCGAGGGCCTGGCGCTGTTCGCCAGGGTGGCCGAAGAGCGTTCGTTTGCCGGCGCCGCCCGCGCGCTCGACGTGTCGGTAGCGACCGTGTCGCGCGGCGTGGCCCGGCTCGAGGAGCGGCTCGGCGCGCGCCTCCTGAACCGCAGCTCGCGCCAGCTGGCGCTGACGGAGTTCGGTGAAACGGTGGCGGAAAATGCCCGGCGGGTGGTCCAGGAAGCGCAAGCGGCCGAAGGCGCGGCACGCGAGATGTCGGCCCGGCCGCGCGGCCTGGTCCGGCTGTCGGTGCCGATGTCCTTCGGCCTGCGCTGGGTCGCGCCCTTGCTGCCGGCCTTTTTCCGCGCATACCCGGAGGTGTCGATCGACCTGCACCTGGGCGATGCCCAGGTCGACCTGGTCGGGCAGGGCTTCGATGCCGCGCTGCGCATCGCCGTGCTGCCGGACTCGTCACTGGTGGCGCGCCGCCTGTGCCGGGTATCGCCGCTGGTGGTGGCCGCGCCGGCCTACCTCGAGCGGCACGGCACGCCCACGCATCCGTCCGAGCTGGATGCGCATGCCTGCCTGGGCTATGCCTACCGTGCGCGCAGCGACGTGTGGCGCTTTACCAACGCCGCCGGCGAGGAAGTGAAGGTCAAGCCGGCCGGCCCGCTGCGGGTGACGAATTCCGACGCCCTGATGCCGACCGTGCTGGATGGCCTGGCGATCGCCGAGTTCCCCGAGTTCATTTGTGCCGATCAGGTACGCGATGGCCGGCTTGTCCCGATACTGAGCGACTGGACCCTGCCGCGCGGCGGCCTGTATTTCGTCACGCCGTCGGCACGCACGCGCCCCGCCAAGGTCGAAGCGCTGTCCTCATTCTTCGTGCAACACCTGAGTGACCCGGCATGGCGCATCGTCGCGTAATACCCATGCAAGGTTCATAACTGGTTGATATCTATGCAAAAAATGATGAGCTGGACGCGATGCGCAAACCGATCCGGTGGATTCCATGTGACACGAATAGATATTGCCGCCTGACATGGTGGCAAAAAGCTGCGGAAGAGTGTAACTTTTGATCCTTTCGACTCGTAAAGTTTCCCCCGCTACGTGCGATTCCGAACAAAACAGTTCGGGCTGCATGACGGATAATGATGGTTGTTGTTTTTTCAAATTTGGACTCGTGAGACCCCATGCACACAGTTGATTTTCACCGCGACGACACCAGCGAAGCACCGCCGGCTCGAGCGCCCGCCCGCGCCCCCGCCCTGCCCGCCCCGGTGTTGAGCTGGCTGCAAAGGGTCGAAGCGGCAGCGCATCCCCAGCCCAAGCTGACCGCCGAAGTCGCAGACCCCAAGGCTGTTCAGTACAAATTTGTTTACGTCATGGCCCCGACCAGCGGCGGCCGCCATGTCGCGGTGTGCCTGTGCAAGGCGCGCCTGCGCCCGAACGGGGACGTGGCTTCGGCCAGCCCGGTCGGCGAAGTGTTTTCGCTGCTGTCGGCGCCGCCCGCCTACCTCGAAGGCGAGGATGAGGACCTGGTCCGTTTCTTCATCGCCATGCGCAGCGGCTCCAACCAGAGCACCAGCGCCACCGAACCCAAGGGCAAGGTCGGCGCCATCCTGCTGCAGCAACTGCTGGCGCAGGGCAAGCTGCTGTGGGCCAACTCGTGGTCGGACATGAGCAATGGCTTGCTGTATCCGCTGCAGGCCGGTCCGGTACGCCAGGCCAATCTCACCTGGCGCGACGAAGGCCGCATCGCCAAGCTCGGCTGGTCGGTGGAACCGGCCAAGGGCGCGAACCACCCGGGCGCCGACCTGGTCGACTACATGCTGCCAACCGATCCGCCGTGGTACATCGACAATCTGTCCTGCGGTCCTTTGGCCCTGAACCGTGGCGGTATCGACATTTCGCTGGGCGAGCTGCAGGCGCTGGTGTCGCAGGCGCCGCCGCTATCCGGCAACGACAAGAAACGCGTGTCGCAGCTGCTGCTGGCGCACGGCCTGCAGCAATTGATGCCGCTGCCGCAGCCGCTCACGCAGCGCATCCGCACCGACGTCAAGCCGCAGCCGCACCTGCTGCTCGATGCCATCCCGGTGGCCGAAGGCAATGGCCAGCGCTGGCAGGATTTCGCCGTGCTGTCCTTCGACTACGACGGCCAGCGCGTGTCCTTCGACCCGGCCCAGCGCGTGGTGCGCCAGATTGGCGACGTCACCGAAGTTATCCAGCGCAACGACGCCTTCGAAGCCGCGGCGCTCGACATGCTGCACGAGATCGGTTTCCGCAAGCCGGCCACGGCGCCGCTGTCGGCACTGGCTGGCGCGCAATTGCTGGATAGCCAGGCGCATTGGCTGCGCTTTGCCGAAAACGAACTGGACGCGCTGTCGGACATTGGCTGGCACGTGCAAAAGTCGCCCAAGTACCGCTACGACGTGGTGCCGGTTGAAGACTGGTACGCCGAGATCGAGGAACCGCCCGAAGCCGGCAACGCCTGGTTCGAGCTGGAACTGGGCATCGTGGTCAACCGCAAGCGCGTGCCGCTGCTGCCCGTGTTGGTGCAATTGATCCGTAGCACGCCGCTGGATTTCAACCCGGAAGTGCTGGCGTTCCACGGCGAAGCCGACCAGATGCTGGCGACCCTGCCCGATGGCCTGCGCGTGGCGCTGCCCTGGGGCCGCGTCAAGCCGATCCTCTCCACACTGGGCGAGCTGTATTTCAACGACAAGATCAAGGCCAAGGTCCGCCTGTCGACGCTGGACGCGGCGCGCCTGGAAGACCTGGCGCGCGGTACCGATTTCAACTGGACCGGCGGCGAACGCCTGCGCGAGACTGGCCGCAAGCTGAGCCAGTTCGGCAAGGTCAAGAAGGTCGAGGCGCCGAAAGGCCTGCAAGCCAGCCTGCGCGACTACCAGCTGGACGGCCTGGCCTGGATGCAATTCCTGCGCGAATACGACCTGGGCGGCATCCTGGCCGACGACATGGGCCTCGGCAAGACCGTGCAGACCATCGCCCATATCCTGACCGAAAAGGAAGCGGGCCGCCTGACCGCGCCGGCGCTGGTGATCGCCCCGACCAGCCTGATGGCCAACTGGATGGAAGAAGCCGCGCGCTTCGCCCCCAGCCTGAAGGTGCTGCTGTTGCAGGGCAAGGAGCGCATGGACTTGTTCGACCAGATCGAGCAGGCCGACATCGTGCTCACCACTTATGCACTGTTGCCGCGCGACGAGGAAAAGCTGCGCGAGCACGAGTACCACCTGGTGATCCTGGACGAATCGCACTACATCAAGAACACGCGCTCGAAGGCGGCGCAGACGGCCGGTTCGCTGAATGCGCGCCACCGCCTGTGCCTGTCCGGCACGCCGCTGGAAAACCACCTGGGTGAATTGTGGTCGCAGTTCCACTTCCTGCTGCCGGGCCTGCTGGGTGACGAAAAGACCTTCAACAGCCAGTTCCGCCATCCCATCGAACGCCAGGACGACCCGGTGCGCCGCGCGCTGCTGAACCGCCGCATCAAGCCTTTCCTGTTGCGTCGTACCAAGGAAAACGTGGCCAAGGAGCTGCCGGAAAAGACGGAGATGATCCGCCGCATCGAACTCTCGGGCGCCCAGCGCGACCTGTACGAGACGGTGCGCCTGGCGATGGACAAGAAAGTGCGCGAGGAAATCGACCGCAAGGGCGTGGCGCGCAGCCAGATCGTGATCCTGGAAGCGCTCTTGAAACTGCGCCAGGTCTGCTGCGACCCGCGCCTGGTGAAAGCCATGCCGGCCAAGAAGAACACCGCGGCCGTGTCGGCCAAGCTGACCGACCTGATGCAGATGGTCGACGACCTGCTGGGCGAAGGCCGCAAGATCCTGGTGTTTTCGCAGTTCACCAGCATGCTCGGCCTGATCGAGGAAGAACTGGATGCACGGAATATTCCGTACGCCATCCTGACCGGCGAGACGCGCGACCGTTCGGCGCAAGTCGCCGCCTTCCAGCAGGGCGCGGTGCCGATCTTCCTGATCAGCCTGAAAGCCGGCGGCGTCGGCCTGAACCTGACCGCGGCCGATACCGTGATCCACTACGACCCATGGTGGAACCCGGCGGCCGAAAACCAGGCCACCGACCGCGCCTGGCGCATCGGGCAGGACAAGCCGGTGTTCGTGTATAAACTGATCGCGAAAGGCACGCTGGAAGAAAAGATCCAGCTGCTGCAGCAGAAGAAGTCGGAACTGGCGCAGTCGATCCTGGCCGAAGGGGAATCGCAGAAGATGGCGCTGACGCAAGAAGACCTGCAGGCGATCTTCGCACCGCTGGAAGACTGAAGCGCTCAGATTTCATTGTGAGTACAACAAAAGGCAAGCCTCAGGGCTTGCCTTTTTATTTATGCATACGTCGTAGAAGCAACGCCTCGATGGCGATTGTCTATGCAACCGGCAAGCCCGACACTATACTCGTCAAATTCTTCTTTGCAATTAAGGCGTCCATGACCCGCAATGCTCGCGTCCCAGATCCTGGCCAGGCGGCGCTTGCCACAACGGAAGCCTTTCGCACCATTGCCGAACTCGGGGGCGATCTTGCCTTCATCCTCGATTGCGCATCCAATACCCTGGTCTACCTGAGTCGCGGCGCCGATGCCATGCTGGGTTATGGTATAAAAGATATTGAACAACAGCTGAAAGCAGGCGATGATGGCCCTCTTGCCGCCCTGTGTGCCGGTTTGCCCGAGCGCCTGCGCCGCTTTGCCGAAGGCGACGGCTCGCGCCTGCGCGTGGTGCGCGAGTTCGACCTGCGCCGGCCGGACGCCAGGATCGCGCCGGTCGAGGTGATCTCGACCCTGCTGCTGGATGCCGATGGCCAGCCGCGGTCGCTGGCCGGACTGGTGCGCGACTTGTCGGCGCGGCGCGCGCGCGCGCTCGAGCAGAAGCGCTTCGCAAGCATGCTGAACCATGAATTCCGCACGCCGCTGTCGACGATCGACGGCGCGATCCAGCGGCTGGAAGCGACGGGCGCGAACGCCGACGAGCCGACGCGTCAGCGCTACCGCAAGATTGCGACCGCCACCGACCGCCTGATCGCAATGCTCGACGACTACCTGTCGCCCGAGCGGATGGCGGAACTGGGACGCGTGCGCCAGCCGAACGCGGTGGCGCCGCGGCTGCTGCTGGAAGAGATCGTGGCCCAGGCACGGGTGGCCGGGCGTCCGGTCGGCCTCGATGCGGAAGCATTGCCGCCGGCGCTGCGCGGCGAGCCGGCAGGCCTGCGCCTGGCGCTCAAGCTGCTGCTGGAGAATGCGCTGCGCTTTTCCCCGCCGGGCAGTGCGCTGCACGTGAGCGGCCGGCAGAGCGGCGGCGGGATCGAATTCGCCCTGCGCGATGAAGGGAAGGGCGTGCCGGCGGAGGACGTGGCGCGCATCTTCGAGAAAGGGTATCGCGGTGCCAACGCGGCCGGTTTGCCCGGCAAGGGGCTCGGCCTGTACATGGCGCAGTCGGTGGTGGAAGTGCATGGGGGCACGATCGGCGTGGTGGCGCCGAAGGGCGGCGGCGCCGAGTTCCGCCTATGGTTGCCCGCACAAGATGCTCCGGCGAAAGATCTTGCTTCAAGCGGGACCAGCAGTGATAATCGGGCAGGCAACGAGGGTAGCCACCCGACAATAGAAAGCAGCGCGGGAAAACGGAACAATAGAAACATGGCCAACCCATGACGCAAATACTGATTGTTGAAGACAATGGCGAATATGCCGGCGACATGGCCGACTTTCTCAAGGAACTGGGCCATGAAGTAACGATCGCGACCACCGCCGGCGACATGTGGGCGGCACTGACGCGCACGCCCGCGGCCGTGGTGGTGCTCGACCTCGGCCTGCCGGATGAAGACGGCTTCAATGTCATCCCGCGCATGCGCCAGCTGTATCCCGAGATCGGTTTGCTGGTGCTGACCGGCCGGGTTGCCTTCGACAGCCGCATCCTCGGCCTGCGCCTGGGCGCGGACCACTATCTCACCAAACCGATCAAGTTCCCGGAACTGGCCGCCCATATCGAGGCGCTGGACCGGCGCGTGCGCCCGAGCGAGCCGGCCCCGGCGCCGATCAAGTGGACGCTGCGCGTGTCCGCGCGCCAGCTCGAGCTGATGGGCAAGGTGATCGACCTGACCGAAAAAGAGTGCAACTTCCTGCACCTGTTGACCATCAACACCCGGCCGGTGCCGCGCCAGGTGATCGTGGCCGGCATGGGCGGCGACGACCCGGATGCCAGCCGTCGCGTCGATATGCTGGTGTATCGTTTGCGCAAGAAGGCGCGCACCGGCCTGGGCCAGGACTTGCCGCTGCGCAGTGCGTACGGCGAAGGCTACAGCCTGTCGGCCGGCTTCACGCTGGCCTGAGCGCACAAGTTAGCGCTACCGCCGGCACCCCGCGCTTGGCGTGCCCCCGATTCCGGCTATATTGGAGCTTTCTTGCGCCATGCGAGATCGGCCATGAAATCTGCCTGCCCGTGGGAAGAGGTCCCCAGCTTCCGGACGCCCGTCGAATTCCGCAGCTTCGAGCGCTGGATGACGGGCCAGGTCAGCGCCGGCATGGCGCGCCAGGTGCCGGTCGGCCAGCCCTACCTTCCGGATCCCATCCATGTCGAAATCTGGTACCTGCACCTCAGGAGCCGCGAGGTGTGGCGCCTGGTATGGCCGGAGCCGCCGTTCGCCGGGGTGTTCATCCGGGTGGCGTGAATCAGGGACAGGATGGCGGGCACCGCCTGCCGCTGTCTCATCAATTGGGGACAAA
Organism: uncultured Massilia sp.; assembly: GCA_913777025.1. Taxonomy (GTDB): domain Bacteria; phylum Pseudomonadota; class Gammaproteobacteria; order Burkholderiales; family Burkholderiaceae_D; genus Telluria. The sequence goes on from CAJYQM010000405.1 coordinate 27,068, forward strand.
GTGGATGCATGGAAACGATAGTTTCAGATTAAATGGGGACAGGGCGCTCGGGCTGGGCTAGAATACCGGGATTCTGACCGTAACCGACGACCATGGCCCGCCAGCCCCGCCTCATCATCCCGAACCAGCCGCACCACCTGATCCAGCGCGGTAACGACAACATCGCCATCTTCCGCGACGACGAGGATTACCGGCAATTCCTTGGCTGGCTGAAGGAAAGCGCGAAGTTCTACCACGTCGCCATCCATGCCTGGATGCTGCTGCCGGATCAGCTGCAATTACTCGCCACGCCACTTGATGCGGATGGGCTGGCGCTGATGATGCAGAAGGTCGGACGCCTCTACGTGCCCTGGTTCAACGCCAAACACGGCCGCTCAGGCACCTTGTTCGGCGGGCGCTTCCGCACCGCCGTCATCGATCCGGCCCAGTACTTCCTGGCCTGCATGCGCTACATCGAACTGCACCCGTTGCGCGTGCAGCAGGCACAGGCGCCCCAGGATTATCCGTGGTCGAGCTATGCGCATCACGCCGGCATCCATGCCGACAGCCTGATCACGGACCACATCAAGTACTGGGAACTGGGCAACACGCCGTTCCAGCGCGAGGCGGCGTACATCCAGCTGGTACAGCAGGGCTTGTCGGCCGAGGAATTGGCGACGATCGACCAAGCGGTGCTGAAGGGAGCGGCACTGGGGTCGCATGCATTCAAGTTAGCGCTGGAGAAGAAGACCCAGCGCCAGATCCTGCCAGCCAAGCGCGGACGGCCGTTCAAGGCCAAGTCACCCGACACGGACGGCACCCCATCCTGAAGGCCGTTCGCGCCGTCCAGGCGCCGGCGGTCGCACCGGGCGGCGATCCGTCGCTTGCCGCTGGCCAGCCTTGCTGCCACTGGTACACTTGCCAGCATGCAAACTAAAACGACCCTGCCCCTGGCCTGGCGCTCGCTGTGGGAACTGCGCCGCACGCACAGCGTGTCCACCGGCATGCGCCTGCTGGCGGCCTCCCTGCTGGCGGTTGCGCTGGCGCTGGGCCTGATGTCGACCGTCGCCGTGTTCGGCCACGTCGACCGGCCCAACTGGTGGATGGCGTCGCTGCTGCCGAACATCGGCATCTGCCTGTGCATCGTCCACACGCTGCTCGCCACGCTGCGCCTGGCCGAGCGCCTGCTGCCGCCGGCGCTGGTCGAGCGCATGTCGGATGTGCGCGACATCCGTGCCGGCATGGCGCTCAGCGCGCTGGCGCTGTTCGGCATCATCCTGGGCATGACGATCGGCTTCACCATCGTGCCGATCCTGGTCGGCTTCAATGTGTGGGGGATGTTCGCGTCGCTGCCGGCGGCGCTGACCAAGTTTGCCGTGTTCCTGCTGTTCGTGATGGCCGCCAACTGGGTCTGGTGGCGTGCGCGCCTGCGCGAGCAGCAGTTGCGGCAGGATGCCCTGGACGCGCGCCTGCGCCTGCTGCAGGGCCAGATCGAACCGCACCTGCTGTTCAATACCCTGGCCAATGTGCAAAGCCTGATGGACTATGATCCGCCGCGCGCCAAGCGCATGCTGGAAACGTTTTCGGCCTACCTGCGCGCCGGCATGACGCAATTGCGCGAGACCGACAGCACGCTGGCCTCAGAAATCGAAATGGCGCGCAGCTACCTGGCGCTTTACCAGATCCGCATGGAGGAGCGCCTGCAATTTCGCATCGAGGCGGGCGAGGCCGCCCTGGCGGCGCGCATGCCGGCCCTGATGCTGCAGCCGCTGGTCGAAAACGCCATCCACCATGGCCTGGAGCCGAAGCTCGACGGCGGCAGCGTGCTGGTCAGCGCGCAGGTCGAAGACGGCCGGCTGCGGGTGCGCGTGGCCGACGACGGCATGGGCCTGGCGGCGCCGAGCCGGCGCCTGCGTCCCGGCGCCGGCATGGCGGTGGCCAACCTGCGCGCGCGCCTGCAGACCCAGTTCGGCCTTGGGGCCAGCCTGACGCTGGAAGCGGCGGACCCGGGCACGCGCGCCGTGCTCGACCTGCCTTACCGGACTGGCGCCGGCGTGGCGGCCGGGGTGGCGTCATGATGCGCGCCCTGATCGCCGACGACGAGCCGCACCTGGCGCATTACCTGCGCGACCAGCTGCTGGCCTTGTGGCCGGACCTGGACGTGGTGCACATCGCGCGCAACGGCGTCGAGGCGGCGGCGCGCATCGCCGAACTGGAACCGGACCTGGCCTTCCTCGACATCCAGATGCCGGGCCTGAACGGCCTCGAAGTGGCGCAGGGCATCGAGGGGCGGACTCGCGTGGTGTTCGTGACCGCCTTCGACGACTACGCGCTGCAAGCCTTCGAACATGCCGCGCTCGACTACATCCTGAAGCCGGTGGCGCCGGAGCGGCTGGCGCGCACCGTGGCGCGCCTGCGCGCGGCCCCGGCCGGTGCGGCGTCCGATGCCGCCCTGGCCGAGGCGCTGCGGCGCCTGATGGGGCAGCCGGCACAGATGGCACAGATGGAGCAAAGGGCCCGCGCACCGCTGCGCTACATCCGCGCCGGCCAGGGCGAGCGCACGCACCACCTGGACGTGGCCGAGGTGCTGTTCTTCCGGTCCGACGACAAGTACACGGTCGTGACGGGCGCGCGCGGCGAATACCTGATCCGCACCACGATCGCCGAACTGCTGGCCCAGCTCGACCCGGCGCAGTTCTGGCAGGTGCACCGCTCGACCATCGTCAACCTGGCCTGGCTGGACGGCACCCGGCGCGACGACGCCAGCCGCCTGTTTCTGCGCATGCGCGGCCACGACAGCGAGCTGCCGGTAAGCCGCGCCTTCGTCCACCTGTTCAAGGCGATGTAGTTTTCCTGGCGGCTTGCCATCCGTCGCGCCTGCCGTCGATCCGTCGCACGGCGGCTGCGCCGGCCCGCCTGGATTGCGATGCTGGCGTCTCCACCGATCACACAGGAGCGCCGCCATGTCCATGTTTGTCCTGCAATTCGTCCTCACCCTGTTGCTCGCCCTGGGCACGGCCCACGCCGCGCCGCCCGATACCGTGGTCGACACCATCGGCGGCCAGCGCATCGAATCGCTGACGATCCGCCATCCGGATGCGAAAGCCGTGATCGTGTTCGAAGCCGGTTCGCGCGGCACCATCGCCGGCTGGGGCACGGTGCCGGCCGCCGTCGCGCGCGACGCCACCGTGTTCGCCTGGAACCGGCCCGGCTACGGCAACAGCGCGCAAGCCGCCACGCCGCGCGATGGCCGCACCATCGTCGAGGAACTGCGCCGCGTGCTGCGCCACAAGGGGTTGAAGCCACCCTACGTGCTGGTCGGGCATTCGCTGGGCGGCCTGTACATGCAGTTGTTCGCGCGCGCCTATCCGGACGAGGTGAGGGGACTGGTGCTGGTCGATTCGCTGTACCCGCGCGTGGTCAAGAAGAGCGCCGACTTCCCGCTGGCGACCCGCATCGCGGGGCGGCTGGCGTTTTCCCGTACCGCCTGGGCCGAGATCGAAGGCATCGACGAGACCGGGGAGGCGGTGCTGGCGCTGGGCGGCATCGACGACAAGCCGATCATCCGGCTGATCAATGTGCCGAAGGATGCCACCGCGATCCCGGTCGACTTTGGCGCCTTCCGGATGGACTCAGCAACCCGAGACTTCGTGCGCGGGCTGTACCCGAATGCGAAAACCGTGGTGGTGGATGCGAGCCACCAGATGCAGTTGACCCATCCGGATGTGGTGATCAAGGCGGTCCAGGACATCCTGAGGTGACTTCTTTTACCATGTCCCCATTTATTTTTTGAACGATCAGACTTTAATTTAATTTTACTCCGACCCTATTTATTGTGGTTGATGTTTATCCGGCTCTGCTCTATTCTCGTTTTTCGATATTCATAAAATGCTGTGGAGCCCTTCATGATTGCCCAAGGTTTGTACGATCCCGCCAATGAGCACGACGCCTGCGGCGTCGGTTTCATCGCCCATATCAAGGGCAACAAGAGCCATTCGATTATTGAACAGGGTTTGCTGATCCTGAAAAACCTGGACCACCGGGGTGCGGTCGGTGCCGACCCGCTGATGGGCGACGGCGCCGGCATCCTGATCCAGATCCCGGACCAGTACTACCGCGACGAGATGGCCAAGCAGGGCGTCGAACTGCCGCCGCCGGGTGAGTACGGTGTCGGCATGATCTTCCTGCCGAAGGAAAACGCCTCGCGCATCGCCTGCGAACAGGAAATCGAGCGCGCCGTGCGCGCCGAGGGCCAGGTCGTGCTGGGCTGGCGCAACGTGCCGGTCGACGACGCCATGCCGATGTCGCCCACCGTGCGCGCCAAGGAACCCGTGATCCGCCAGATCTTCATCGGCCGCGGTCCGGACGTGATGGTTACCGACGCGCTCGAACGCAAGCTGTACGTGATCCGCAAGTCGTCGGGCCATGCGATCCAGGCCCTGAAGCTCATGCACGGCAAGGAATTCTTCGTGCCGTCGATGTCGGCGCGCACCGTGGTGTATAAAGGCCTGCTGCTGGCCGACCAGGTCGGCGTCTACTATAAAGACCTGCAGGACCCGCGCTGCGTGTCGGCATTGTCGCTGGTGCACCAGCGCTTCTCGACCAACACCTTCCCGGAGTGGCCGCTGGCCCACCCCTACCGCCTGATCGCGCACAACGGCGAGATCAACACGGTGAAAGGCAACTTCAACTGGACCCGCGCGCGTGAAGGCGTCATGAAGTCGGCCGTGCTGGGCGACGACCTGCAGAAACTGTTCCCGCTGATCTACGAAGGCCAGTCGGACACTGCCTGCTTCGACAACGCGCTCGAACTGCTCCTGATGGCCGGCTACCCGATCGCCCAGGCGATGATGATGATGATCCCGGAAGCCTGGGAGAATCACGCGACGATGGACGAGAACCGGCGCGCCTTCTACGAATACCATGCCGCCATGATGGAACCGTGGGACGGCCCGGCCGCCATGGCCTTCACCGACGGCCGCCACATCGGCGGTACCCTGGACCGCAACGGCCTGCGTCCGGCGCGCTACGTCGTCACCGACGACGACCTGGTCGTGATGGCTTCGGAATCCGGCGTGCTGCCGATCCCGGAATCGCGCATCGTGAAAAAGTGGCGCCTGCAGCCCGGCAAGATGTTCCTGATCGACCTGGAAGCCGGCCGCATCATCGACGACAAGGAACTGAAGGACACCTACTCGAACGCCAAGCCCTATAAAGCCTGGATCAAGTCGGTGCGCATCAAGCTCAACGAAATCAAGCTGTCGGAATCGCAGCTGGCCCAGGGGCGCGCCAAGGACATCCCGGCGCAAGGCGAAAAGGCGCCGATTTCCCTGCTGGACCGCCAGCAAGCCTTCGGCTACACCCAGGAAGACTTGAAATTCCTGATGTCGCCGATGGCCGTGCTGGGCGAGGAAGCCACGGGTTCGATGGGCAACGACTCGCCCCTCGCCGTGATGTCGAACAAGCTCAAACCGCTGTATTCCTACTTCAAGCAGCTGTTCGCCCAGGTGACCAACCCGCCGATCGACCCGATCCGCGAAGCGATGGTGATGTCGCTGGTCTCCTTCATCGGTCCCAAGCCGAACCTGCTGGACACCAACAACGTCAACCCGCCGATGCGCCTCGAGGTGTCGCAGCCGGTGATCGGCTTCGACGACATGGCGCGCCTGCGCAACATCAGCCTGCACACCGGCGGCAAGTTCAAGTCGTATGAGCTGAACATCTGCTATCCCGTAGGCTGGGGCAAGGAAGGCATCGAAGCGTCGCTGGCCTCGCTGTGCGCGGAAGCCGTCGACGCCGTGAAATCCGGCCACAACATCCTGATCGTGTCGGACCGTGCCTTGAACGCCGACCAGGTGGCGATTCCCGCGCTGCTGGCGACGTCCGCCGTCCACCAGCACCTGGTGATGCGCGGCCTGCGCGCCTCGACCGGCCTGGTCGTGGAAACCGGTTCGGCCCGCGAAACCCACCACTTCGCCCTGCTGGCGGGCTATGGCGCGGAAGCCGTCCACCCCTACCTGGCGCTGGAAACGCTGGCCGAGCTGGCGCACACGCTGCCGCACGAAATCGCGGTGGATAAAGTCCACTACAACTACACCAAGGCGATCGGCAAGGGCCTCATGAAGGTGATGTCGAAGATGGGCATCTCGACCTACATGTCCTATTGCGGCGCCCAGATCTTCGAAGCCGTCGGCCTGAACAAGTCGCTGGTGGACAAGTACTTCAAGGGGACGTCCTCGACCGTCGAGGGCATCGGCCTGTTCGAAGTGGCGGAAGAAGCGCTGCGCCTGCACGCGCTGGCCTTCGGCAACGACCCGGTGCTGGCCCATTCGCTGGACGTCGGCGGCGAATACGCCTTCCGCGTGCGCGGTGAGGATCACCTGTGGACGCCGGACGCGATCGCGAAGCTGCAGCACTCGACCCGTGCCAACAACTTCAGCACTTATAAAGAGTACGCCCAGATCATCAACGACCAGAGCCGCCGTCACCTGACGCTGCGCGGCCTGATGGAATTCAAGATCGACCCAAGCCGTGCGATCCCGATCGACGAAGTCGAGCCGGCCAAGGACATCGTCAAGCGCTTCGCCACCGGCGCGATGTCGCTCGGCTCGATCTCGACCGAGGCGCACGCCACGTTGGCCGTGGCCATGAACCGCATCGGCGGCAAGAGCAACACGGGTGAAGGCGGCGAGGATCCGCGCCGCTACATGGGCGAATTCAAGGGCATCAAGATCGCCAAGGGCGAGTCGCTGGCCTCGATCCTGGGTTCGGACCGCGTCGTCGCCGACATCCCGCTGATGGAAGGCGATTCGCTGCGCTCGAAGATCAAGCAGGTGGCGTCGGGCCGCTTCGGCGTCTCGGCCGAGTACCTGTCGTCGGCCGACCAGATCCAGATCAAGATGGCGCAGGGCGCCAAGCCGGGCGAGGGCGGCCAGCTGCCGGGCCACAAGGTGACCGAATACATCGCCTCGCTGCGCGTGTCGGTGCCGGGTGTCGGCCTGATTTCTCCGCCGCCGCACCACGACATCTATTCGATCGAGGACCTGGCCCAGCTGATCCACGACCTCAAGAACGTGAACCCGAACGCCTCGATCTCGGTGAAACTGGTGTCGGAAGTCGGCATCGGTACCGTCGCTGCGGGCGTGTCGAAAGCCAAGGCCGACCACGTGGTGGTCGCCGGCCATGACGGCGGCACGGGTGCGTCGCCGCTGTCGTCGGTGAAGCATGCCGGCACGCCGTGGGAGCTGGGCCTGGCTGAAACCCAGCAGACCCTGGTGCTGAACGGGCTGCGCAGCCGCATCCGCGTCCAGGCCGACGGCCAGATGCGTACCGGCCGCGACGTCGTCATCGCCGCGCTGCTGGGCGCCGACGAGATCGGTTTCGCGACCGCGCCGCTGGTGGTCGAGGGCTGCATCATGATGCGCAAGTGCCACCTGAACACCTGCCCGGTGGGCGTGGCGACGCAAGACCCGGTCCTGCGTGCCAAGTTCCAGGGCAAGCCGGAGCACGTGGTGAACTACTTCTTCTTCGTGGCCGAGGAAGCGCGCCAGATCATGGCCCAGCTGGGCATCCGCAGCTATGACGAACTGATCGGCCGTGCCGACCTGCTCGACAAGAGCCGCGCCGTCGGCCACTGGAAGGCGCAGGGCCTGGATTTTGCCAACATCTTCTACCAGCCGAAGGTCGACAGCCCGCGCGCCCTGCTGCACAGCGACGCCCAGGACCACGGCCTGGACCGCGCGCTGGACCACAAGCTGATCGCGCAGGCGAAACCGGCACTGGAAAAGGGCGAGCGCGTTTCCTTCATCTCGCCGGTGAAGAACCTGAACCGCACCGTCGGCGCCATGCTGTCGGGCGAAGTCGCCAAGCGCTACGGCCATGCCGGCCTGCCGGACGACACCATCCACATCCAGCTGCAGGGCACGGCCGGCCAGTCGGCCGCCGCCTTCCTGGCCGCAGGCATCACGATCGACCTGGTGGGCGAGGGCAACGACTACGTCGGCAAAGGCCTGTCGGGCGGCCGTATCATCGTGCGTCCGAACACCGAGTTCCGCGGCTGGGCCGTGGACAACATCATCGTCGGCAACACGGTGATGTACGGTGCAATCGCCGGCGAAGCTTTCTTCAACGGCGTGGCCGGCGAGCGTTTCGCGGTCCGCAACTCGGGTGCGACGGCCGTCGTCGAAGGCCTGGGCGACCACGGCTGCGAATACATGACCGGCGGCACCGTCGTGGTGCTGGGCGACACCGGCCGCAACTTCGCGGCGGGCATGTCGGGTGGCGTGGCCTACGTCTACGACCCGAAAGGCGAGTTCGAGCAGAAGTGCAACACGACCATGGTGAACCTGGAACGCGTGCTGCCGACCAAGGAGCAGGCCGACAAGGCCAGCTGGCACGCCCAGACCCGCGGCGGCGAGCGCGAGTCGGACGAGATCATCCTGAAACGCCTGATCGAACGCCACTTCAAGCACACCGGCTCGACCCGCGCGCGCAACCTGCTGGACGACTGGGCCAACAGCCGCGGCAAGTTCGTCAAGGTCTTCCCGACCGAGTACAAGCGTGCGCTGGAAGAGATGCACAACAGCAGTATGGAAGAGGCGAACGACAAGATCGAGTTGGCGGCGTAACTGGATTCGCAACCTGAACTCACCATCGCATTAACCAACGTCGTCCCCGCGAAGGCGAGGACCCAAGTTTGTAGCGCAGTCGAGATGCGAACAGAACTTGGATCCCCGCCTGCGCGGGGATGACGGAGCAAGCGCTGCCATACGGAGCGAGCGCTCTCAACTGAATAAATAAGGAAAACACCGTGGGTAAAATCACCGGCTTCATGGAATTCCAGCGTCAGGAAGAAAACCACCTGGAACCCGCCGCCCGCCTCAAGAACTACAAGGAATTCACCATCACCCTGACCAACGAGCAGGCCAAGGTGCAAGGTGCGCGCTGCATGGATTGCGGCATCCCGTTCTGTAACACCGGCTGCCCGGTCAACAACCAGATCCCCGACTGGAACGACCTGGTCTACCACGGCAATTACCGTTACGCCGTCGAGAACCTGCACTCGACCAATAACTTCCCGGAATTCACCGGCCGCATCTGCCCGGCCCCGTGCGAAGCGGCATGCACGCTCGGCATCAACAACGAGCCGGTCGGCATCAAGTCGATCGAGCGCAAGATCGCCGACGCCGGCTGGGAAAACGGCTGGATCGTGCCGCAACCGGCGGCCGTCAAGACCGGCAAGCGCGTGGCGATCGTCGGTTCCGGCCCCGCCGGCCTGGCCGCGGCCCAGCAGCTGGCGCGTGCCGGCCATGACGTGACGGTGTTCGAGAAGAGCGACCGCATCGGCGGCCTGCTGCGTTACGGCATCCCCGACTTCAAGATGGAAAAGAACCTGATCGACCGCCGCGTCGAACAGATGAAGGCGGAAGGCGTGACCTTCCGTACCTCGACCATGATCGGCAAGGACTTCCCGACCACGGTCAGCAACATGGCCCGCGAAACCATCTTCCCGGAAGACCTGGCGAAGGACTACGACGCCGTGGTCATGGCCGGCGGCGCCGAGCAGCCGCGCGACCTGCCGGTGCCGGGCCGCGAGCTGAAGGGCGTGCATTTCGCGATGGAATTCCTGCCCCAGCAAAACCGCGTGAACGCCGGCGACAAGGTCAAGGACCAGATCAAGGCGACGGGCAAGCACGTGGTCGTGATCGGCGGCGGCGACACCGGTTCCGACTGCGTCGGCACCTCGAACCGCCACGGCGCGGCGTCCGTCACCCAGTTCGAACTGATGCCGATGCCGCCGGAACACGAGAACAAGCCGCTGGTCTGGCCCTACTGGCCCACGAAACTGCGCACCTCGTCCTCGCACGAGGAAGGCTGCGAGCGCGATTTCGCGGTCGCCACCAAGCGCTTCGAAGGCAAGAACGGCAAAATCGAGAAGGTCATCGCCTGCCGCGTCGAGTGGAAAGACGGCAAGATGCAGGAAGTGCCGGGCTCGGACTTCGAGCTGAAAGCCGACCTGGTGCTACTGGCCATGGGTTTTGTTTCCCCGGTACAGCAGGTGCTGGATGCCTTCGGCGTGCAGAAGGATGCGCGCGGCAACGTGCGCGCCAGCGTCGATGGCGAGGCCTGCTACCAGACTTCGGTCCCGAAGGTCTTTACGGCGGGCGACATGCGCCGCGGCCAGTCGCTGGTGGTGTGGGCGATCCGCGAAGGGCGGCAAGTGGCCCGTGCGGTCGATGAATTCCTGATGGGTTCGTCGGAACTGCCGCGCTGATCGGCGTTTAAATCGTAGCGAGAGGGCGAGCAAAAACATGCTTGGCGTTTTTGCTCAAATCTGATATATTGATCCTAACAACTAATCCGTGACGCCGGTGTGGCTAGACCATCTGGAGCGCGGGGGAAAAAGCCGGCGAAAGCCGGTTTTTTCATTTCCAGGGAACGAAAATGGCAGAAGCCTCGGTGGCCATGGGGCCGCTGCGTACGCGGATATACATCGACGGCTACAACCTGTATTACGGCTGCCTAAAAGGTACGCCTTACAAGTGGCTCGATTTGTTAGTGCTCTTTGAGCAATATATTCTACCTTCTAGTGCTTCGGCTACCAGCACCTTGCTGCCGCTGAGCATTAAGTTCTTCACCGCAAAAATTCTGGAGAAGGCCGCGAAGGCGCGAGACTCAGTCTCGTCGCAAGCGCGTTATCACACGGCACTTCGTAAACTGTACGATCAACGAATCGAACTCATCAAGGGCTACTACTCCTTAACCGAAGCTAAAGCCAAACTGATCAATAAAGATCAGCCAGAGGTTTGGCCGCGCGAATGCAAGGAAACGCTGGTCTGGAAACTGGAAGAAAAACAGTCCGATGTTAACTTGGCATTGCAAGCCTATCATGATGCAATTACTGGAGCGGTCGATCAGGTTGTTATCGTCACTAACGATACGGACATCGCACCAGCACTGAAGCTGATTCGTACTCATACCCCTGTAAAGATTGGCGTGGTAATCCCTACCAGGCATTAGGAACGGATTCCTAATACAGAGTTGACCGAACTTGCACACTGGGTTCGCTCACATATCGGTACTGCAGAGTTGGCGAAGGCACAACTGCCCCGTGTGATTGATGGACGCAAGCCAACCATCAAACCTGAATCATGGTATGCCAGACCAGATTTGCTGGAGCAAGTGCTGGCATTGGCGACACCTGTCGTCGGAGGTCGAGGCAAGGCATTCAAATGGATGGAAGAGCCGAATCCTTACATGAACGGACAGCTCCCCATCGACCTTGTTGATACGGAGGCCGGCGCTTCACAGGTCATCGAGTACATCAAACGCTACGAGCAGGACCGTGCTCGCAAGGACGCACCGTGATCCATTGCAGTGCTCTGTCCCTTCACTTCCGCCAATCGTCATCGAGTTGACTCGAATCGCTTGCAGATCGATCTTCCGTGCAGATGATTGAATCTGCGTGACGGCATCATGGCAAGTTGCGCGCAAAGTGCCCGGCAAACCAGTCGGACGCCAGCCGCGCGACTTCCTCGAGCGTGCCCGGTTCCTCGAACAGGTGGCCGGCCCCGGGCACGATCACCAGCTCCTTCGGGCAACCGAGCTGCTCGAACGCCATCCGGTTTAAGTCGATGACGCCATCGTCCTCGCCCCCGACGATCAATAAGGTCGGGGCTTCCAACGAACGCAGCGCTTCCGCGCCGGCCAGGTCGGGCCGGCCCCCGCGCGACACCACAGCCGCCACCGGCACCGCGGGATCCGCCGCCAGCCGCAGGGCCGCCGCCGCGCCAGTGCTGGCGCCGAACAGGCCGAGGGGCAGCGCCAGCATGGCGTCCTGTGCCCGCAGCCAGTCGGCAGCCGTGCGCAGGCGGGCGGCCAGCAGGGCGATGTCGAAGCGCGCGGCAACACTGCCTTCCTCGTCGGGCGTGAGCAGGTCCAGCAGCAGGGTGCCGATGCCGGCTTCGCGCAGGACGCGTGCCACGTAGTTGTTGCGCGGGCTGAGCCGGCTGCTGCCGCTGCCGTGCGCAAACAGCACGATGCCCAGTGCACTGCGGTCCCGCTGCGGCGGTAATTCCAGCATGCCTTCCATCTCGGCCGCACCATTGCCGATCCGTACCACGGCCTTTGCAAGCATGCCCCGCTCCTTGCGGTTATCCTTGCCATTGGACCTGTGTACACGCAAAAAAATCCGCGTGCCGGCCGCTGTCCGGCGCCGGGTCATACCCTATCGGAAGCCTAGTTTCCGTACGGAATTTGTTAAGAAAATTTAGCAAAGTGCAACAATGATCGATATGCATAAGTTAGTAAAAACAAGGACTTATGTCTCGAAAATACCTGACCCATTGTTCATTAGTGTTGTAATATCACGTCGATAACTCAGCCAGAAATGGTCGGTGTCAAGCAGGGATTGCCGTTTCTGCACTACAATACGAGATTCTCAAAATTCCAAATTTCACCGTGTCCAACCTCGTCGAAATCCGCGATCTGCATTTTTCGTATGGAGATCGTCCCATCCTGTCGAATCTGAGCATGGATTTCCCGCGCGGCAAGCTGATTGCCGTGATGGGCGGCTCCGGCTCGGGCAAGACGACGGTGCTGCGCCTGATCGGCGGCCAGATCCGCCCGCAACGCGGTACCGTGTCCGTCAATGGCGAGAACGTGAACCAGCTGGACACCGAAGGCTTGTACCGCCTGCGCCGCAAGATGGGCATGCTGTTCCAGTTCGGCGCCCTGTTCACCGACCTGACCGTGTTCGAGAACGTCGCCTTCCCGCTACGCGAGCACACCGACCTGCCGGAAGAGCTGTTGCGCGACCTGGTGCTGATGCGCCTGAATGCCGTCGGCCTGCGCAATGCCGCGCAGCTCAAGCCGAACGAGATTTCGGGCGGCATGGCGCGCCGGGTGGCGCTGGCCCGTGCCGTCGCGCTCGATCCGCGCCTGATCATGTACGACGAGCCCTTCGCCGGCCTGGACCCGATCTCGATGGGCGTGACCGCCAACCTGATCCGCAACCTGAACGATACGCTGGGCTCGACCTCGATCCTGGTCTCGCACGACGTGAACGAGACCTTCTCGATCGCCGACTACGTGTATTTCCTGTCGCAAGGGAAGATCGTGGCCGCCGGCACGCCGGAAGAAATGCGCCGCTCGACCGACCCCTACGTGAAACAGTTCGTCAATGCCGAACCGGACGGGCCCGTGCCCTTCCACTATCCGGGCAAATCGCTGGCCGAAGACCTGGGCCTGGGAGGCAAGCGATGATCAAGCGCTTACTTTCAGGAATCGGCGGTGGTGTCATCGACATGTTCGCCCGCATCGGTTTCGTGACGCGCTCGTTCGGCGGCCTGCTGGGCAAGGCGCCGGGCGCGCTGCGGCGCCCGGCCCTGATCTCGGAACAGATCCACTTCATCGGCAACTATTCGCTGCTGATCGTCACCGTGTCCGGCCTGTTCGTCGGCATGGTGCTGGCCCTGCAGGGCTACTACACGCTGAGCCAGTTCGGCGCCGACGAAAAGCTGGGCCAGCTGGTGGCGCTGTCGCTGCTGCGCGAACTGGGCCCGGTGGTCACCGCGCTGCTGTTCGCGGGCCGCGCCGGCACCTCGCTGACCGCGGAGATCGGCCTCATGAAGGCCGGCGAGCAGCTGACGGCGATGGAAATGATGGCCGTGAACCCGATCCAGCGCGTGCTGGCGCCGCGTTTCTGGGCCGGCCTGATCGCGATGCCGGTGCTGGCCACCGTGTTCTCGGCGATCGGCATCATCGGCGGCTACCTGGTCGGCGTGCAGCTGATCGGCGTGGACGAAGGCGCGTTCTGGTCGCAGATGCAGGGCAATATCGACGTGCGCCGCGACATCCTGAACGGCGTGCTGAAGAGCTTCGTGTTCGGCGTGGCCGTTACCTTCACCGCGCTGTTCCAGGGTTACGAGGCGCAGCCGACACCGGAAGGCGTGTCGCGCGCGACCACGCGTACGGTCGTGATCGCTTCGCTGATGGTGCTGGGGCTGGACTTCGTCATGACCGCCCTGATGTTCAACAAGTAATACGGATCGGCTGAATTTACGCCCATATATATTAGGAAAACTTATGCATCGCAAATCCATTGACGTCTGGGTCGGACTTTTTGTACTGCTGGGTGCGGTAGCGCTCCTATTCCTGGCACTCAAGGCCGGTAACATGAGCACCATATCGTTCAGCAAGACGTATGCGGTCACCGGGAAATTCGACAATATTGGCGGACTCAAGCCGCAGGCGCCCGTCAAGAGCGCCGGCGTGGTGGTCGGCCGTGTCGGGGCCATCGATTTCGACGACAAGACCTTCCAGGCCAATGTCCGTCTCGATATCAACCCGGCGTACAAGTTCCCGAAAGACAGCTCGTTGAAGATCCTGACCTCCGGCCTGCTCGGCGAGCAGTACGTGGGCATCGAAGCCGGCGGCGATACCAACAACCTCGCCGATGGGGACCGTATCACCCGCACGCAATCGGCGACCGTGCTGGAAGATTTGATTAATCAATTTATTTATAGCAAGGCAGCCGACGGAAAGGACGGAAACCAATGAAACAACGCAACGACTCTGCCCAGCTCCGCGTGCGCGGCTTGATGGCCGCCGTCGGGGTCTCCCTGTTGCTGGGCGGTTGCGCCACGACGAACAATCCGAATGATCCGTTCGAGAAGTTCAACCGCGCGATGTTCACCTTCAACGACGCGGTCGACCGTACGGCGCTGAAGCCAGCCGCCACCGCCTACAAGAAAGTCACCCCGAGCTTCGTGCAGACGGGCGTGAACAACTTCTTCGGCAACCTGTCGGACCTGTGGAGCGCGGCCAACAACTTCGCCCAGTTCAAGGGCCGTGACGGCATGAACGATTTCACCCGCTTTGCCGTGAACTCGACCCTGGGCCTGGCCGGCGTGCTCGACATCGCCACCCCGGCCGGCCTGGCCAAGCACAACGAAGACCTGGGCCAGACCCTGGGTTACTGGGGCGTGCCAGCCGGCCCCTACTTGATGTTGCCGATTCTGGGCCCATCTACGATCCGTGACACGGCCGCGCTGCCGGGCGACTGGTGGGGCGACGCGTGGACCCACGTGAACGACGTGCCGTGGCGCAATAGCGGCATCGTGCTGCGCGCGGTCGACCAGCGCGCCAGCGTGCTGGACGCCTCGAACCTGCTGGAAGATGCCGCCCTCGACCGCTATGAGTTCATCCGCGACGGTTACCTGCAGCGTCGCGCCAGCAAGGTGCTGGACACCGACAAGGCCCAGGAGCGCGCCGACAAGGTGCAGGGCAAGATCGACCAGGTCCAGGAAAAGGTGTCGGAACGGCTGGAAAAGCTGGGCGTGAAGAAGCCGGCGGCGCCGGGCGAGGAAGGCGACGCCGTGGCGCCGGCACCGGCGGGCACCGAACCGGCGACCGATTCGGCACCCAACAACCCGCCGGCCCCGGCGCCCGTGTCATCCGAACCGGTCCAGAAGTAGTTAACGAAGGCCGAGCCGGGCTGAGTACGCGCCCGGGAGGCCCCAACCAGACAAAAGGAACACCATGAAACCCATCGCACAACTGATCGTGACCGCCGCCACCGTGGCCATCTCCACCAGCCTGATCGCTGCGCCGGCCGTGGCTGCCGCCGAAACCCCGGACGCGCTGGTCAAGCGCGTCAGCACCGAAGTGATCGACAGCGTCAAGGCCGACAAGGACATCCAGGCCGGCAACCGCCAGAAGATCATGGACCTGGTCAACAGCAAGATCCTGCCCTACGTCGATGCGCAGAAGATGACCCAGCAGGCCGCCGGCCGCTTCTGGCGCCAGGCCAGCCCGGAACAGCAGAAGCAGCTGACGGAAGAGTTCCGCACCCTGCTGGTCTACACCTACTCGGGCGCGCTGGCCCAGATCAAGAATGAAACGGTGGAGTTCAAGCCGTTCCGCGCCGACCCGGCCGCCAACGAGGTCGAGGTGAAATCCCAGGTCAACATGACCCGCGGTGAGCCGATCACCCTGAACTACCGCCTGTCCAAGGGCGCGCAGGGCTGGAAGATCTACGACATCAACGTGCTCGGCGCCTGGCTGGTCCAGACTTACACCAGCACCTTCACGTCCGAAATCAGCAAGGGCGGCATCGATGGCCTGATCAAGAAGCTGCGCGACCGCAACCAGCAGCTGGCCAGCAAGCCGCTGCAAGCCCCGGCCAAGTAAGCCCATGGCGGAAGCGAATCCCATGCTCTCGCTGGATGCCCTGACTTTCCAGAACGCGCAAGCGGCGCTGGACCAGGGCTGCGCGGCGCTGGCCGCCGGCGAAACCGTGTTCGACCTCGGCGGCGTCAAGTCCGCCGATTCGTCGGCGCTGGCGCTGATGCTGGCCTGGCAGCGCCGGGCGCAGGCGCAGGGGCGGGTACTCAAGTTCATCAACGTGCCGGCCAACGTCGATGCGCTGGCGAGCCTGTACGGCGTCGAAGGATTGCTGGGACGCGCGTAGGGTGGACGCGGACGGCGAGTCGGGTATCCCGTCCACCCTACCAAACAACGCCACAACCGGAAGGTTGTGGCGTTTTCTTCTATAATGGCTCGTTTCCCCGCAAGCCCCTCCGATCCTCCGGGCCATCCAACGAATGACAGCAGCCATCCAGATTGACCGCGTCGAAAAAAGCTACAAGGGCTTCAAGGCCCTGAAGGGCGTTTCGCTCAGTATCGAACAAGGCGAGTTTTTCGGCCTGCTCGGCCCGAACGGCGCCGGCAAGACCACCCTGATCTCCACCATCGCCGGCCTGATCCGGCCGGACGTGGGCAGCGTGCGCATCCACGGCCACGACGTCGTGTCCGACTTCCGCAAGGCGCGCATGAACCTGGGCGTGGTGCCGCAGGAATTGGTGTTCGACCCCTTCTTCACGGTGCGCGAGACGCTGCGCCTGCAATCGGGCTACTTCGGCCTGAAGAACAACGACAAGTGGATCGACGAGGTGATGGAAAACCTCGACCTGACGGCCAAGGCCGACGTCAACATGCGCGCCCTGTCCGGCGGCATGAAGCGCCGCGTGCTGGTGGCCCAGGCGCTGGTGCACAAGCCGCCCGTGATCGTGCTCGACGAGCCGACCGCCGGCGTCGACGTCGAATTGCGCCAGACCCTGTGGAAGTTCATCTCGCGCCTGAACCGCGAGGGCCACACCGTCGTGCTCACCACGCACTACCTGGAAGAAGCGCAGGCCATGTGCCAGCGCGTGGCCATGCTCAAGACCGGCAACGTGGTCGCGCTCGACACGATGTCCCAGCTGCTGCGCCGCGTGTCCGGCTCCTCGCTGGTCGTGCACCTCAAGCACGGCACGCTGCCGGAAGGGCTGCGCCACCTGGTTGCCCACGACGAGCACGACGAAGGCAAGGCCAATGGCGGCAACAAGTACACGCTGCGCGTGAACGAGTACGCCGAAGTCGAAGGCATCCTGGCGCGCCTGCGCGAATCGGGTGCCCAGATCGACGAGATGCAATTGCAGCAGGCCGACCTGGAAGACATCTTCATCCAGATCATGGAAGGCGAATCCCAAGCTGGAGCAGCGGTACGATGAATTTCATTTCCACGGGTTTCCGTACCCTGTTTTACAAAGAAATCCTGCGTTTCTGGAAGGTCGCCACCCAGACCATCGCCGCGCCGGTCGTCACTTCGATGCTCTACCTCTTGATCTTCGGCCACGTGCTCGAGGGCCGCGTGCAGATGCTCGAGGGCGTCGACTACACCGCCTTCCTGATCCCGGGCCTGGTCATGATGAGCGTGCTGCAGAACGCGTTCGCCAACTCCTCGTCTTCGCTGATCCAGTCGAAGATCACCGGCAACCTGGTGTTCATCCTGCTGCCGCCGCTGTCGCACTGGGAAATCCTGTCGGCCTACGTGACCGCGTCCATCGTGCGCGGCCTGGCCGTCGGCGCGGGCGTGTTCATCATCACCGCCTGGTTCGCCCACCTGTCCTTCGTGGCGCCGCTGTGGATCATCGTGTTCGCGCTGATGGGCGCGGCCATCCTCGGCACCATGGGCGTGATCGCCGGTATCTGGGCCGAAAAGTTCGACCAGCTGGCCGCTTTCCAGAATTTCCTGATCATGCCTGCAACATTTTTGGCCGGTGTGTTCTATTCCATCCAGAAACTGCCCCCGTTCTGGCTGGCAGTCTCGCATTTCAACCCGTTCTTTTATATGATTGACGGGTTCCGCTACGGCTTCTTCGGCAAGTCGGACGTCTCGCCCTGGACCAGCCTGGCCATCGTGGCCGTGTTCTTCGCGGTGCTGGCCGCCGTTGCGATCAACATGCTGCGCCGCGGGTACAAGCTGCGTCACTGAGCACCCAGTACCGAGCACCCCGTATCAAGCACCACGACTTACCGGATTCCTGAACATTATGGCAACCACACCTGAACTGATCCACGGCTACATCTCCAAGGGCCTGGACTGCACCCACCTGGAAGTGGAGGGCGACGGCCAGCACTTCACCGCCGTCATCGTCTCGAACGCCTTCGCCGGCAAGAGCCGCATCCAGCGCCACCAGATCGTGTACGCGGCGCTGGGCGACCGCATGCGCGAGGAAATCCACGCGCTGTCGATGAAGACGCTGACCCCCGAAGAATACGCAACCCAAGGATAAGCATGGACAAGCTCCAGATCACCGGCGGCAAGCGCCTGAACGGCGACATCCCCATCTCGGGCGCCAAGAATGCGGCCCTGCCGATCCTGTGCGCGGGCCTCTTGACCGCCGGCGACCTCGTACTTTCCAACGTCCCGCGCCTGCACGACGTGCGCACCATGCTCAAGCTGCTGGCCCAGACCGGCCTGAAGGTGACGCAGGACGACGAGAATGTCACCCTGAACGGCGCCAGCATCGACAAGCTCGAAGCGCCGTACGAGATGGTGAAAACCATGCGCGCCTCGATCCTGGTACTGGGCCCGATGCTGGCGCGCTTCGGCGAAGCCAAGGTCTCGCTGCCGGGCGGCTGCGCGATCGGTTCGCGTCCGGTCGACCAGCACATCAAGGGCTTGCGCGCGATGGGCGCCGAGATCACGATCGAAGGCGGCTACATCCACGCCAAGTGCGCCAAATTGCAGGGCGCGCGCATCCACACCGACATGATCACCGTCACCGGCACCGAAAACCTGCTGATGGCGGCGACCCTGGCCGAAGGCGAGACCGTGCTGGAAAACGCCGCGCGCGAGCCGGAAGTGACGGACCTGGCCAACATGCTGGTCGCGATGGGCGCCCGGATCGAGGGCATCGGCACCGACCGCCTGGTGATCCAGGGCGTCGAGGCGCTGCACGGCACGAAGCACGCGGTCATCTCGGACCGCATCGAAGCCGCGACTTTCCTGTGCGCGGTGGCGGCCACCGGCGGCGACATCCGCATCACCCGCACCCGCACCGACATCTTCGACGTTGCGCTGGACAAGCTGCGCAGCATGGGCTTGCAACTCGAGGTCGAAGGCGATTCGATCCGCGCCCGCATGGATGGCCGCCCGCAGCCGGTGTCCTTCCGCACCACGGAGTACCCGGGCTTCCCGACCGACATGCAGGCCCAGTTCATGGCGGTGAACACCATCGCGGGTGGCCCGAGCCGCGTGACCGAGACCATTTTCGAGAACCGCTTCATGCACGTCCAGGAAATGAACCGCCTGGGCGCGCACATCCTCACCGAGGGCAACACCGCCTTCATCAAGGGCGTCGATCGCCTGATCGGCGCGCCGGTGATGGCGACCGACCTGCGGGCTTCGGCCTCGCTGGTGATCGCCGGGCTGGCGGCGCAAGGCACGACCCTGGTCGACCGCATCTACCACCTGGATCGCGGGTATGATCGGATGGAAGACAAGCTGTCGGCGGTGGGTGCCGATATCGTGCGGATCAAATAAAGTTATCATTGGCTTGGTGCCTGTCTTACCAACGTCGCCCCTGCGAATGCAGGGGCCCAAGTTGGAGGCGCAGCCAAAATGCAAGCAGCACTTGGGCCCCTGCCTTCGCAGGGGCGACGAGTGCAGCGTCATACATTAAAGCAGTCACATGACCACTACCACCCAGGACAGCCCGCAGCTGATCCTCGCCCTGTCCAAAGGCCGCATCTTCGAAGACACGTTGCCCCTGCTGTCCGCAGCCGGCATCGAAGTCTTAGAGAACCCGGAAACCTCGCGCAAGCTGATCCTTGCGACCAACGACCCTGGCGTACGCGTGCTGATCGTGCGCGCCAGCGACGTGCCGACCTATGTCCAGCATGGCGCCGCCGACTTCGGCGTGGCCGGCAAGGACGTGCTGCTCGAGCATGGCGGCGAGGGGCTGTACCAGCCGGTCGACCTGCGCATCGCCTGCTGCCGCATGTCGGTGGCGGTGAACGCCGGTTTCGATTACGAGAACGCGGTGCGCCAGGGCGCGCGCCTGCGCGTGGCGACCAAGTTCGTGAACACCGCGCGCCAGCACTTCGCCGCCAAGGGCGTCCACGTCGACCTGATCAAGCTGTATGGTTCGATGGAACTGGCGCCGCTGGTCGGCCTGTCGGATGCCATCGTCGACGTGGTCTCGACTGGCGGCACGCTGCGCGCCAACAACCTGGTCGAAGTCGAAAAGATCATGGACATCTCCTCGCGCCTGGTGGTCAACCAGGCCGCGCTCAAGCTCAAGCGCGAGCGCCTGCAACCGATCATCGAGGCGTTCGAACGCGCCTCCAAGCGTCAGGGCTGAAGCATGAACATCGCCAATCAAGTGCAAGTCAACAAGCTCGATTCCACCGCCGCCGACTTCAAGCAGCAGCTGCGCACGCTGCTCGCCTTCGAAGCGGAAACCGACGACGCCATCGAAACCGCCGTCGCCAGGATCCTCGCCGACGTCAAGGCGCGCGGCGATGCCGCCGTACTCGAGTACACCAACAAATTCGACCGGATCCCGGGCGGCGCCGCCAGCATGGCCGCCTTCGACCTGACCCAGGACGAGCTGCAGGGGGCGCTGGCCGCGCTGCCGGACGCCCAGCGCGCCGCGCTGCAGACGGCCGCCGACCGCATCCGCGTGTTCCACGAGCGCCAGAAGCAGGAATTGAACGGTTTTACCTATACGGAAGCCGATGGCACCGTGCTGGGCCAGCGCGTGACCCCGCTGGACCGCGTCGGCATCTACGTCCCGGGCGGCAAGGCCGCGTATCCGTCGTCGGTGCTGATGAATGCGATTCCGGCGCAGGTCGCGGGCGTCAAGGACATCGTGATGGTCGTGCCGACCCCGGACGGCGTGAAGAACCAGATGGTGCTGGCCGCTGCGGCGATCGCCGGCGTGACGCGCGTGATCACCATCGGCGGCGCGCAAGCCGTGGCCGCGCTGGCCTACGGCACCGAGACGATTCCCGCGGTCGACAAGATCGTCGGCCCCGGCAACGCCTACGTCGCCGCCGCCAAGCGCCGCGTGTTCGGCACGGTCGGCATCGACATGATCGCCGGCCCGTCGGAAATCCTGGTGCTGTGCGACGGCACCACCGACCCGGACTGGGTGGCGATGGACCTGTTCTCCCAGGCCGAGCACGACGAGCTGGCCCAGGCCATCCTGCTGTGCCCGGACGCCGATTACATCGCCAAGGTCGAAGCCAGCATCCACAAACTGCTGCCGACCATGCCGCGCAAGGACACGATCGCGACTTCGATGAGCGACCGTGGCGCCTTGGTGCTGGTGCGCGACATGGAAGAGGCGTGCGACATCGCCAACGACATCGCCGCCGAACACCTGGAAATCTCGGCTGCGGAACCGCAGCAGTGGGCCGACCGCATCCGCCACGCCGGCGCCATGTTCCTGGGCCGCTTCTCGTCCGAATCGCTGGGCGACTATTGCTGCGGCCCGAACCACGTGCTGCCGACCTCGCGCACGGCGCGCTTCTCGTCGCCGCTGGGCGTGTACGACTTCCAGAAGCGCTCGTCGGTGCTGTTCGTGTCCGAAGCCGGTGCCCAGACCCTGGGCAAGGTGGCGGCCGAACTCGCCTATGGAGAGGGACTGCAGGCGCACGCCCGCAGCGCGGAACTCCGCCTGAAAAACACGCCATGACGGACTGGGTCGACCGGGTCTTCTGCGAGGATGCGCTGGCCGGGCTGGCGCGCATCCCCGACGGGTCCATCGACCTGATCCTGACCGATCCGCCGTACAACCTCGGCAAGGATTACGGCAACGATTCGGACCAGCTCAGTGCCGAGGACTACCTGGTCTGGACCGAAGCCTGGATCGATGCGGCGCTGCCCAAGCTGAAGGACAACGGCAGCCTGTACATCTTCTCCACCTGGCGCAACACGCCGGAAATCTTTGTCATGCTCAAGCGCCGCATGACGATGATGAACGAGATCATCTGGGACCGCCGCGTGCCCTCGATGGGCGGCAGCACCCGCAGCTTCAGCTCGGTGCACGACACGATCGGCTTCTTCGTGAAGCGCAAGGATTACTATTTCGACCTGGATGCCGTGCGCATCCCCTATGACGAGGCGACCAAGAAGGCGCGCTCGCGCTCGATCTTCGTCGGCGCCAAGTGGCTGGAAGTCGGCTACAACCCGAAAGACCTGTGGAGCGTGTCGCGCCTGCACCGCGAGCATGCGGAACGGGTTGGCCACCCGACCCAGAAGCCGCTCGAAGTCATCGAACGCATGGTCAAGGCGTCCTGCCCGCCGGGCGGGATCGTGCTCGACCCGTTCATGGGCAGCGGCACCACGGCGGTGGCGGCCAAGCGGCTCGGGCGCCATTTCGCGGGCTTCGAGCTGAACCCGGATTATTGCGCGATCATCGAGCAGCGCCTGGCCGCGCCGGCGGTGCCGGCAAAGAAGCGGGCCGGGACTGGCCGCAAAAAGGACAAGGCTGTAACAAGCGCTGACCCCAAGACCGTCATTCCCGCGCAGGCGGGAATCCAGGTTGCACGCATGCCGCAAACAAACTTGGGCTCCCGCCTGCGCGGGAGCGACGGTGCGGACGCCAACGATCAGAATGTAGACAACGCCACCCAAGGAGTAACCCAATGACCGACATCGACACCCTCATCGCCAACACGATCCGCGAAGACGTCCGTGCCGGCCATAGCTACAAGGTGCCGGACGCCAGCGGCTACATCAAGCTCGACGCCATGGAAAACCCCTACGAGCTGCCCGATCCGCTGCGCACGGAACTGGCCACGCGCCTGGCCGACGCCGTCCTGAACCGCTATCCGGTGGCGTCCTACGCCACGCTGAAGCAGAAGATCCGCGATAACCTGGGCGTGCCCGCCGGTTACGATGTCATCCTCGGCAACGGCTCGGACGAGATCATCTCGATCCTTTGCACCGCCTGCGCGCGCCAGAGTCCGGACGATAAAAGCGGACGGGCCGTGGTGCTGGCCCCGACCCCGGCCTTCGTGATGTTCCAGCGCTCGGCCCAGTTCGCGGGCATGGATTACGTGGGCGTGCCCTTGCAGGCCGACTTTTCGCTGGACCTGCCGGCGATGCTGGCCGCGATCGCCGAGCACAAGCCGGCGCTGGTGTTCCTGGCCTACCCGAACAACCCGACCGGCAACCTGTTCGCCAGCGAGGACGTGATTGCCATCATCGAGGCGCTGGGCGACACCGGCATCGCCGTGGTCGACGAGGCCTATCAGCCGTTCGCGCGCACCAGCTTCATGGAGCGCCTGCCCCAGTACCCGAACATGGTCGTGATGCGGACATTGTCCAAGCTGGGCCTGGCCGGCATCCGCCTCGGCTACCTGGCCGCGGCCCCGGCGCTGCTGGACCAGTTCGACAAGGTGCGCCCGCCCTACAACATCAACGTGCTGACCCAGGTGGCGGCCGAGTTCGCGCTCGACCACCTCGACGTGCTGGACGCCCAGGCCGCCAGCCTGAACGACGCGCGCAGCGAACTGGCGGCCGCGATGGCGGCGCTGCCGGGCGTGACCGTGTATCCCTCGAGCGCGAATTTCATTACCGTGCGCGTACCGGACGCCGAGCGCACCTGCGCTACACTGTTCGCGGAAAAGGTATTGATTAAAAATTTGAGTAAAATGCATGGTTTGCTGGCCAACTGCATCCGCGTGACGGTCAGCACCCCGGAAGAGAATTCCATATTCCTGAATGCCCTGAAGGCTTCCCTGTAATGACCCGCACCGCAGAAATCACGCGCAACACCAGCGAGACGCAGATCCGCGTCGCGCTCAACCTGGACGGCACCGGCCGCCAGAAGCTGAACACCGGCGTCCCCTTCCTCGACCACATGCTGGACCAGATCGCACGCCATGGCCTGATCGACCTCGAAGTCGAGGCCGTGGGCGACCTGCACATCGACGACCACCATACCGTCGAGGACACCGGCATCACGCTGGGCATGGCGGTGGCCAAGGCCATCGGCGACAAGAAGGGCATCCGCCGCTACGGCCACGCCTACGTGCCGCTGGACGAGGCGCTGTCGCGCGTGGTCATCGATTTTTCCGGCCGCCCGGGCCTGGAATGGCATGTGCCGTTCACCCGCGCGACCATCGGCCGCTTCGACGTCGACCTCACCATCGAGTTCTTCCGCGGCTTCGTGAACCACGCCGGCGTCACCCTGCACGTGGACAACCTGCGCGGCGTGAACGCCCACCACCAGTGCGAAACCGTGTTCAAGGCCTTCGGCCGCGCGCTGCGCATGGCGTCCGAGCTGGACGACCGCGCGGCGGGCACGATTCCTTCGACCAAAGGCAGCCTGTAAGGGCCCATCCACCATCATGACGAACAAGATTGTTGTGGTCGACGGCTTGGGCAACCTGCGGTCCGTGGCGCAGGCGCTGCGCGCGGCCGATCCGGACGCCGACGTGGTCGTCTCGAACACCGCGGCCGACATCGACGCCGCCGACCGCGTGGTGCTGCCGGGGCAGGGCGCGATGCGCGACTGCATGCGCAGCCTGCGCGAGTCCGGCGCCGAGGAAGCCGTGCTGCGCGCCATGAAGACGCGCCCGGTGATGGGCGTGTGCGTGGGCGAGCAGATGCTGTTCGACGCGAGCGAGGAAAACGAGGGCACGCCCGGCCTGGGCCTGTTGCCCGGCAAGGTCGTGCGCTTCCAGCTCGACGGCAAGCTGCAGGCCGACGGCTCGCGCTTCAAGGTGCCGCAGATGGGCTGGAACCGCGTGCGCCAGACCCGCGCGCACCCGCTGTGGGAAGGCGTCGAGGACGGCGCGTATTTCTACTTCGTGCACAGCTATTACGCCGCGCCGGAAAACCCCGAAGATACGATCGGCGAAGCCGACTACGGCGGCGCCTACTGCTGCGCCGTCGCGCGCGACAACATCGTCGCCACCCAGTTCCACCCCGAGAAAAGCGCCGCCGCCGGGCTGCGCCTGTATCGCAATTTCATCCACTGGAATCCTTGAGCTTCCTCGTCCAACACCGCCAACCCAACCGACAACGACCATGCTGCTGATCCCCGCCATCGACCTGAAAGACGGTCACTGCGTTCGCCTGAAACAGGGCGATATGGACCTCGCCACCGTGTTCTCCGAAGATCCCGCCGAGATGGCGCTGCACTGGCTCAAGAAGGGTGCGCGCCGTCTG
>CAJYQM010000406.1 GCA_913777025.1 uncultured Massilia sp.
GTTCGCGCTGGCCGCCGAGCTGCTCGGGCCCGGCGACGTCGTCATCGCGATCTCGACCAGCGGCCAGATGCCGGAACTGCTGAACGCCGTCGACACCGCGCGCGCGGCCGGCGCCGACGTCATCGCCATCACCAGCAGCAAGTCGGCGCTGGCGCGCAAGGCCAGCATCTGCCTGGCGGTCGACCACAGCGAAGACAGCACGACCTTCCTGTCGATGATTTCGCGCATCCTGCAGCTGCTGCTGATCGACATCATGGCGGTGGGGATTTCGCTGGGCGCGCAGGGCGAGGAGGGCGAGCCGGAGCACAGGCGGCTCCTGATTTCGCACCTCGATATCTGAGCATAAGCCGTTCAGTCTTCCAGCTGCAGCACCAGCTTGCCGGTGTTGTCGCCCCTGAACAGGCCGATGAAGGCTTGCGGCGCCTGTCCGAGACCGCGCACCAGGGACTCGGCCGCGCGCAGCTGGCCGCCCGCAAGCCAGCCGCCCATCTGCGCTTCGAAGGAGTCGAAGGCGCCGATGTGGTCGGCGTTCATGAAGCCTTGCACGCGGATGCGCTTGAGGATCAGCGACATCAGCATGTCATCGACTTGGGCGGCGGCCGCACCGGCGGCGCCGTTGTAGCTGGCCACGAGTCCGCACACCGGCACGCGGGCTCCCGTGTTCAGCAGGGGCCACACGGCTTCGCGGACCGCCCCGCCGACGTTCTCGAAATAGATGTCGACACCGCCTGGCGCCGCCGCCGCGAGGCGGGCCCGGAAGTCCGGCGCCCGGTAATCGATGCAGGCGTCGAAGCCATATTCCTCGACCATGAGGCGGCACTTTTCCGGGCCGCCGGCAATCCCCACGACCCGGCAGCCCAGCAGGCGTCCGATCTGGCCGGCGGTCGAGCCGACCGCACCGGCTGCCGCCGAGACGACCAGCGTGTCGCCCGCCCGCGCTTCACCGATCGCGGTCAGTCCCCACCAGGCCGTGAAGCCGGTCATGCCGAGTATGCCCCCTCCGGCACGACCACCAGCTCGCCTTGCGCATAGCCGTCGATGCCGGCCTGCACCACGCGAGCGACCGTGGCGCCGCCCGGCGGCGCGCCGAGCGCGTACGGCTCGGCATAGCCGTGTGCGCCGTCGTTCATGCGCCCGCGCATGTAGGGATCGAGCGACAGGTACAGGTTTCGCAGCAGCAGCCGGCCGGGGCCGGCTTCCGGCACCGGCTCGTCGACCAGCGTGAAATCTTCCGCAACCGGCATGCCCCGGGGGCGCCTGGCAAGCAGCACGCGGCGATTCGTCATTGGATTCATGGTTGGACCCGTTTCTTGGCTCAGGGAGTGAGACGCTGGCGCAGGAAGGCCAGCACGTCGGCATTGGCGGCATGCAGGATGCTGAAGTGATCGGCATCCGGATAGCGCCGGTAGGTGACCGGCACGCTGGCCTGTTTCAGGCGGTCGACGAAGGCCGTCTGCAGGGATTCGAGGACGAAGGTGTCGGCGCCGCCTTGCAGCACGAGGACCGGCTTGCGCAGGACGAAGCCGGGCATTGCCGCGGGATCGTTCGCCGCCAGGAAGGCGCGCATGGCGGGTTGCCGTTCCCAGCCGGGCTTGAGACCCGCGAATGCGCGTCCACGGGCCTTCACGGCGGCGTCGATGGTGCCGATCGCCTTCACCGAGCAGAGCGCGCGGAAGGCGGGCAGGGTCGTCGCCAGGTCCGGTCCCATGATCGATGCCGGATCGAACGAGGGCTGCATGACGGCCAGCCCGGTCGCCATCAGGGCGCCCTGGAATTGCTGCATCATCAGGTTGTGCAGCGCCTCGTCCCGGGTGGATGCGGCAGCCGCGGCGCTGCCGACGAACCGGGTGCCGGGCGCTTCATGTGTATAGGCCTCCACGCCCAGTGCCCCCGTGGCCGCCGTCCGAAAGGCCGACGACCGCCCACCGTGTGGCCAGGTTCGGTTCGGCGAGACGGGCGGCGGCCACCGCCGCGACCACCGAGCGGGCCAGGCTGGACAGCACAAAGTAGGGTTTTAACTGCAAGGCCAGAACTTAATCATATCTACACCGTCTCATCCGATATGAACACGCTGATATTGGATGAGACGATTTTGTAGCCATGATAATGCGGAATTTACGCCATGGTGGCGTTGGATGTGTGTCATGCTGCTAGCACACCAGATCCGACTCGACCCGAATAATGTGCAGCGCACCTACTTCGCGCGGGCGGCGGGCACGGCACGCTTCGCCTACAACTGGGCACTGGCAGAATGGGGGCGCCAGTATGCGGCATCCAAGGCGGATCCCACCTTGAAACCACCGAACGAGGCCGCACTGCGGCGGCAACTCAACAGCATCAAGCGCGAACAGTTTCCCTGGATGCTGGACGTTACCAAGTGTGCACCGCAGTTGGCGATCATGCAGCTGGGCCGCGCCTTCGAGAATTTCCTTGCTCGCCGCGCGCGTTACCCGACGTTCCGTCGCAAGGGTATCGATGACCGGTTCGCGATCAGTAACGACCAATCCGAGGTCGACGGCCATCGCATCCGTATTCCCAAGCTGGGGTGGGTACGCATGCGCGAAGCCTTGCGTTTTACCGGCCACATTGTATCGGCCTCCTTCTCACGCAAAGCCGATCACTGGTACGTCAGCATCACTGTCGACTGTCCGGATCCACCGTTGCCACCTGCCGAAAACCAAGGCGTGGTCGGCATGGACTTGGGCATTACGCACCTTGCCACCTTGTCGACAGGCGAAACCCTGGATGGACCAAAAGCACTGCGTCTTCTACTGGGTAGTGTGCGCAGGCTGTCGCGTGCCCTGGCACGCAAGGTCAAGGGTTCACGCAACCGGGCGAAGGCAAAGTTGAGACTGGCGAGGCTGCACGAACGGATCGCCCATATCCGCCGCAATGGCCTGCACCAGCTCACCACGAATCTGACCCGGCGCTTTCATACGATTGGCATCGAAGATTTGAATGTCAGCGGCATGCTGCGAAATCATCGTCTGGCGCGAGCGATCGCCGACATGGGTTTTGGCGAGCTGCGGCGTCAGCTGCAGTACAAGGCCGAGCGTCGTGGCGGCCAGATCGTTGTGGTCGATCGGTGGTGCCCCAGCAGCAAGACATGTTCTGGCTGTGGTTACGTGTTCGCGATGCTTGCATTGCACCAGCGCCGCTGGACGTGTCCCGGCTGCGGCGTTTCACACGACCGCGACGTCAACGCGGCCATGAATCTGAAGAACGTTGCGGCGAGTTCCGCCGTGATTGCCTGTGGAGGGGATGGCGCTGGCCTTGCGCGCAAGTGCGAGGCGAAACCGGCCCCGGCGAAGCAGGAATCTAACAGCAAAGTTAACTATGATTAGCTTTGTGTAAGTTTAGAAGAGCGGATAGGGGCTGGCGGCATCCGGGCCGATGCCCTCGAGGTCGGGCGCTACCACGGCATAGCCGGCCGCGATGAACTGCGCGAGCTGCCAGGCATAATCGCTCTTGAAGCCGTCGCGCGTCAGGCCGCCGTCGAGTTCCGGGGTG
This sequence comes from uncultured Massilia sp., assembly GCA_913777025.1. GTDB lineage: Bacteria > Pseudomonadota > Gammaproteobacteria > Burkholderiales > Burkholderiaceae_D > Telluria. The sequence goes on from CAJYQM010000406.1 coordinate 3,511, forward strand.
AGGCTGGGCGCACAGGTCTTCCGGCCTGGCGTACTGGTGCCGTGCTCCCAGGCGACCAGTGGCCATCCACCCGCAGGCGGCGCCCCGCGCGGGACGAGAAGCAGGCTGGTGGCCGGGACTGGTTTGCCGGCCACGCCAGGCATGGTGTGGCGCAGCAGCCGGACGTCCGCGTCAATGCCGGCGATGGCCGGGCGCGCCACGGCTTCGCGTAGCGCGACGGCGGCGGCGCCGGAAGGGGCAGGCGCCGGCGCGGCAGCCGCGGACACCGCCGCGGCGCCCAGCGCGCCGGCGAACCAGAAGGCATGGAACAAGCGGGCGGCGAACAAGCGGGCGGCCATGGCAGGTTTCGAGATGCTTTGAACAGGGTTGGTCATGAAGGCTTCTCCTGGAAAGATTGCCAGGCAATGATACATTTCGTATATTTGGCGTCAATTACGCACCTGATATATTCTAGATATAGAGGAGGAAACCGCTCATGTCCAAGGACGTCGCACTCGTGCTCGCCGAGATCAACAGCACCCGGCCTGTGCTCGAACAGATCGCCAACAAATGGTCGGTGCTGATCCTGGCCGTGCTGTGCGAACAGCCGTCGCGCTTCAATGCGATCAAGCGCCGCCTCGATCCGATCACGCACAAGGCCTTGACCGAGGCGCTGCGCAGGCTGGAAAGGAATGGCCTGGTCAACCGGAAGGTGATCGCCACGTCGCCGGTTGCCGTGGAATATTCGATCACGCCGCTGGGGCGGACGCTGCAGCAGCCTTTCGAAATCCTGATCCGCTGGGCTCAGCAGCATGGCGCCGAATTGCTGGCTGCCCAGTCGGCGTGTGGCGCCGGCGATGGCACGCCCGCTGCCGACGCTGCTTGAACGGGCACGCGCCTGTGCAGGTATGAAGACGCCGCGACCCGCCCTGGGCTACAGGGCTTCGTGGGGCGTGACGTGCGCCGTGGCGGTGCCGTCGGCGGCGCGGTGGATGCGCCCGATGCGCATCGCATCGGGCTGTTCGACCTGCACGCAGGCTTTGCCGGTGCGTCGGCAATGGTCCTGTACGCGCCAGTAGGCGCCGTGGCTCATGCAGCCGGCCTGGCAAATCACCAGGTCCGCCTCGGCCAGGCTGGCTTCCAGGTTCTCGGGGGCGCCGGCACATGACTGCTCCGGAGCAGCGGCGGGCGGGCGGAATGGACTGTGTCCGCCGCCGTCCCGCATGCGCATCAGATCGCGAATGCGCGCCTGCAGCGAGCCCACTTCGCGCGCCAGTTCGATGCGCCTGGGCAGCCCGGGAATCGATTGTTCGAGTGCCGCGCGGTCTTCCTTTTCCCAGGCCAGCGCGCTGTCGCGCCGGACCACGGCGGCGCGCAGGCGGATCGCCTGCGCCTGCAGCCGCGCGATCTCGCGCGCTTGCGCCGCCAATTGTTCACTGCAGCGTCCCTGCGCGTCCCGGTAGGCGCGCAACAGCGCCTCGTGCTCGCGCAACAGCTGCTCGAAGTCGTTTGCGGACACCTGCATGCATCGGCCCTCCCGAATCAGGACGGGCATCCGGCCCGCCATGGATCACATTTTAGATGAGAATGATTATCATTTCAATCAACGCGACCGGTAGGCATGCATGGCTTACAACTTGAAACGTCCCTTACAGCCTCATCGACAGATTTTCCGGGCCCGAGCTGACACACTGTGGCCGTGCGTACAGAGCGCTCCGGCGCCGCGCGATAGGATAGCCCCATCATTCAGCAAGCAAGAAGGGAACAACATGAAATTCGCCAACCAGACCATCATGCGTGTCGCCGCCGTCCTCGCCTTGACCGCGGCTGCCACGTCCGCCTTTGCCCAGAACGCCGACGAGCGCCGTGCCTTCGGCGCCGGTTACGAAGCCGGCCAGCGCGACGCCCACGGTGACCGCGGCGACCGTGGCGGCCGCGGCCCCCGTTGGGACCGTGTCCGTATCCTGGAAGCCGAGTATGGCGCGCGCGGCAGGATGTGCAATGCGCGCCGGGCGGTGCAGCAAGAAGTCATCCGCAACCGCGGTGCGATCCGCGTCGACAACAGCCTGTGCGGCGATCCGGCCCGCGACGTCCCGAAGCGCCTGCGCGTGGTCTACCGCTGCCATGATACCGCCCCGGGCCGGGTGGTCGCGCGCGAGAACGAAACGCTGCGCCTGACCTGCCGCTGGTAAGCCTCGATCAGTCCTCGACGAACACCACCGCCGTGCGCGGCGGGATCTCGTAGGACCCGGTCGCGCTGTCGAAGCTGGCCTGGGTCGCGCGCTTGTCGGCCACGCCGTCGGCGGTGAACACCGGATGCAGCTTCATGCGCTTGCCCACGGCCTGCGGGTCGGTGACCGTGTGGCCGATCTTGTCGACGTTGATGAAGTAGGCGATGCCGCTGAAGCGCGCGCCTTCGTAGCCGCGGCCATCGAGCCAGGCCGCGGCCACCGTCGGAATTTGACCGGAGCCGGTATTGAAGAAGCGCAGCCGGCGCTTGACTTCAAGCGCGGTCGGCAGGCGGAACAGCGTCGAGCTGGCACGCACGGCCAGCAGGTCGCGGAAGGCGTCGCGCGTCCAGGCGATGTCGGAAGGCAGAGGCTTGATCGCGGCTTGCGTCAGCAGCGGCTTGATCAAGGCGTAGTCCTTGCCGTTGTCGGCTTCGGGCGGCAGGCCGGTGCCGAAGTAATTGTCCTGGTAGGTCCAGTCGAGGCGGTTGAACCAGTCGCCCGAATTGAAGCTGTTGCGGTCCAGCGACTTCGAGCGCAGCACGTCGATGCCGGCGTGGTAGTAGGCCACGCCCTGGCTGAACGCGTCCACGGCCATGCCCAGCACCTGCACGCGCGCGCGGTCCTGGCTGGAGGTCGACAGCGGCAGCTTGAACACGTCGATGTCGAACAGGGTCTGGTTGTCGTGGTTCTCCACGTAGTTCACGACCTCGCCCGGCTCCGACACGTAACCGGCCGGCTGGCCGTTGTAGTCGATCGCTTCGAGCGGTTTCACCTGGTCGTCGGCGGTGTGCAGCGGATACGAACGGATCGAACCGGCCAGGCCCGCGCGCACCAGGTCCGCAGCCTTCGACAGCTCGCTGGCCGGCACCTGTCCCGCATGCGTATTCGGATCGTAGACCAGGCCGTTGATCCAGCCCTGGCGCTTGAACAGGGCTTCGCCCGCGTCGCCCGCCGAACCGCCGCGCACGGCGTCGCGGGTGCGGTCGTTGAAGGTGCCGATGCCGCTGCCGTTCAGCGACAATTGCGACGCCTGCACGAAGCGCGCGCCGTCGGCCACCTCGCCGAAGTTCCAGCCTTCACCGATCAGCTGCACATTGCGGCCGGCCGCGGCGTTCACCTTGCGCTGCAGTTGTTCCATCACCGCGCGCGGCTGGTGGCCCATCAGGTCGAAGCGGAAGGAATCGATCTTGTACTGGGCCGCCCACAGGACCGCTGAGTCGATCATCAGCTTGCCCATCATGAGGTTCTCGGTCGCCGTGTTGTCGCAGCAGGTCGACTGCTCGACGGCGCCGGCGGCATTCAGGCGGTGGTAGTAGCCGGGCACGATGCGGTCCAGCACCGACTTCTCGTTCTGGCCCGCGATGAAGGTGTGGTTGAACACCACGTCCATGCCCACGCGCAGGCCGGCCTTGTGCAGGCTGTCGACCATCTGGCGGAATTCCAGCACCCGCGCCTGGCCATTCGACGGATCGCTGGCGTAGCTGCCTTCCGGCGCGTTGTAGTGGTAGGGGTCGTAGCCCCAGTTGAAGCAATCCGTCTGCGCGGTCTGCTTGACCAGCGCCTGCTGGGCATCGCTGTCGGCCGCACCGTAGGGGCGCGGCACCGCGCAGCCGGCTTCCGGCACGCTGCCGATGTCGTACACCGGCAGCAGGTGGATGTCGGTCAGGCCGCTCTTGGCCAGCGCCGCCAGGTGCTTCATGCCGTTCGAGCCGGTATCGGTGAAGGCCCCATATTTGCCGCGGTGGGGCTCGGGCACGCTGGCGTCGTTGATCGAGAAGTCGCGCACGTGCAGTTCGTAGACCACCATGTCGGTCTGGTTCTTCACGGTCTGCGGACCGCTCGACGCATCCCAGCCGGCCGGTTTCAGGCGCGGCGCGTCCAGGCGCCCGATCCAGCTGCGCTTCGAATCCGTGCTCAGGCTGATGGAGTAGGGATCGGTGACGATGTTGCGGACGATGCCGGCGCCGTCGACCGGGACGTCGATCGCATACGTGTAGTACTTGCCGGTCAGGTCGCCCGGCAGGTCGGCCTTCCAGGCGCCGGTCTCGCGGTCGAAGCGCATCTGGTAGACGCCACGTGTCTTGGCGCTGCCGTTGTCGTAGAGGCAGACCGCCGCCTGCTGGGCGGTCGGCGCCCACAGCGCGAAGGCCGTGCGCTTGCCGTTGATGTCCACGCCCAGGTTGGGGATGCCTGCCGCGGCCGCATACAGCGCGTCCAGCGCGCCGGCCGCCTGGAGGCGGGTGGCGGCACGGACCACGCCCTGCGCATCTTCCTGCACCAGCACCAGCTGCTGGCGGTGCAGCTCGGCCATGCCGGCGGCATCGTTCTCGTTCACCTGCAGCACCGGGCCGTCGGCCAGGTACTTGAAGCGCTCGGCGGCGGCAGGCGGCACGCTGCCCTTGAACGCATCGAGCACCAGGGCACCGGCCGCGCCCGCGACCTTGCCGCCGACCGGGGCCGCGATCGCGCCCTCGGCCGAGTAGTACAGCTTGAAGACGCCGTCGCGGCCGGCGCCCGGCCATTTGGCGAGGCGGCTGTCGAGCCAGACGGCGCGCGCGTCGAAGCGGGCGGCTGCCGGGTGCTGGACGATCTGGAAGGCGTTGCTGTCGCAGGATTCAGGCGAGACGGCGGCGTGGACCGGGGCGGGGGACAGCAGGGAGAGCAGGGCGCCGGCGGAGAGCAGGGCGCCGGAGGCGTAGTAGAAGGTTCTGTTCATGAGATCGGTGAGTCTGCGGACCGGCGGCGCAGCGCCGCCGGTCCCGGGTGAAACGAAAGCGGGATCAACTGCGGTAGTAATCCACCATGCGGTAGCGGGCGGCATACAAGCCGAACGCCAGCGCGGCAATGAAGGCAAAGGCGGCGAAGAAGTACATCTGGAAGGCCATCACGCCCAGGCCGGTGTTCGCGATGTGGCCAAGGACGGCCTCGTTCTTGACGCTGGCGTTCACGATCAGCACCCACAGGCTGCCGACCGTCACGGCCAGCGACCAGAAGGCCATGATCACGCCCTTCATCGACTTGGGCGCCTGGCTGTAGGCGAATTCGAGGCCGGTGGCCGAGACCAGCACCTCGCCCATGGTCAGCAGCGCATACGGCAGGATCTGCCAGGCCATCGAGACCGGCGTACCGCCATCCATCACGACCTGGATGGTGCCGATCGCGACCCAGGAAAGGCTTGATAACGCGATCCCCGCGGTCATGCGGCGCAGCGCGGTCGGCTCCCAGCCGAGGCGGCGCAGCAGCGGGAACACGGCGACGTTGTTGAAGGGGATGAGCAGCATCACCAGCAGGGGATTGAGGGCTTGCATCTGCGCCGGCTCGAAGCGGAATTCGCTGCCGAACAGGGAGAGGGTCGGGCGCAGCATCGAGTTCGCCTGCACGATCCAGGTCGAGGCCTTCTGGTCGAACAGCGACCAGAACGGGGTCACCAGCGCGAACACGATCAGGATGCGCAGCACGCCGCGCACGCCGTCGACGGCTTCATCGGGGTGGGATCCGCGCGCGCGTTCCAGCTGCATGGCCACGCCGATGCCGCCAAAGGCGAGCAGCAGCACCAGCGCCGTGCAGGCGGCGATCACGAAGCCCCAGGACGGCGTCATGGCCAGCGAGGCCACGGCGCCGGCCGCACCCAGCGCGGCCACCATCAGGCCGGGCCGGCCTTGGCCATCGCGGCGCGCCAGCAGGGCGGTGCGCGCCACGCGCATGAAGGAGTCCGGATCGGCGGCGCTGGGCGGCACGTGCACGTATTTTTTGCGGCCGCTCCAGAACACCAGCGTGGCGATGAACATCAGGATGCCGGGGATGCCGAAGGCGACCGACGCCCCGTAGTCGCGCAGGAAGATCGGCATCAGGAGCGAGGCGAAGAAGGAGCCGAAGTTGATGATCCAGTAGAAGGCGTCGAATACCAGCTTGGCCTTGTCCTTGTTGGTGTGGTCGAACTGGTCGCCCACGAACGAGGACACCAGCGGCTTGATGCCGCCCGAGCCGAGCGCGATCAGGAACAGGCCCAAGTAAAAGCCGCGCAGGTTATCCTCGAAGGCGGCCAGGCAGGCGTGGCCGGCGCAGTAGACGAGGCTAAGCCACAGCACCGTGTTGTACTTGCCGAAGAAGCGGTCGGCCAGCCAGCCGCCCAGCAGCGGGAAGAAATAGACGCCGATGACGAAGGTGTGGAACACGTGCTTGGCTTCGCCGGTGCGCTCGGCTTCCGGCAGGAACAGCAGCAGCGTCGAGATCAGGAAGGGCGTCAGGATGTTGCGCATGCCGTAGAAGCTGAAGCGCTCGCAGCCTTCGTTGGCGATGATGTAGGGGATCTGGCGCGGCATGCGGCCGGCCTGGCTGGACGGCGGGTTCTTGGTCATTCGTGTCTCCTTCGCGGTTCGCGTGCCGCGATCCTATGCAAGCCCAGCGAACTTGGCAACAGGAACTTATTTGCTTGGCAGGACAGCGTAACATCGAATATGTAGTTTGACTACCGAAACGCCCGATATTGTTCAGTTAAGAATTTCATAAACCGATGATTTTTAAAGATATTTACTGGATTTTACGAGAGCTCGGCGGATTGTCATCGTACTGCCAATCCTGTATATTGCGTAAAACTTACCAATCCAACCACGATCATGAACCCTGTACAGCTCGACAAGTCCGCCAACCCCGACTGGTGGAAGGAAGCCATCATCTACCAGGTCTACCCGCGCAGCTACCTCGACACCAATGGCGACGGCGTCGGCGACCTCCCGGGTATCACGCAAAAGCTCGACTATATCGCCAGCCTGGGCGTGGACATCGTCTGGCTGTCGCCCTTCTTCAAGTCGCCGATGAAGGACTTCGGTTACGACATTTCGGACTACTGCGACGTCGATCCGCTGTTCGGCACCCTGGCCGACTTCGACGCGCTGATCGCCCGCGCGCACAGCCTGGGCCTGAAGATCATGATCGACCAGGTGATGTCGCACACGGCCGACGCCCACCCGTGGTTCGTCGAGAGCCGCTCGAGCCGCGACAATCCGAAGAGCGACTGGTACGTGTGGTCCGACCCGCTCCCGGACGGCAACCCGCCGAACAACTGGCTGTCCGTATTCGGCGGCCCGGCCTGGCACTGGGACACGCGCCGCAAGCAGTACTACATGCACAACTTCCTGGTCAGCCAGCCGCAGCTGAACTTCCACAACCCGGCCGTGCAGCAGGCCCACCTGGATTCGCTGCGCTTCTGGCTCGAGCGCGGCGTCGACGGCGTGCGCATGGATGCCTGCGTGTTCCACTTCCACGACCGCGAACTGCGCAGCAATCCGCCGGCCCTGGTGCGCGACACCTCGACCGTCACCGACGTCAACCCCTACGGCATGCAGGCGCACATCCACGACAAGACGCAGCCGGAGAACATCGCCTTCCTGCAGAAGGTGCGCGCGCTGCTGGACGAATTCGGCGCGGTGTCGATCGGCGAAGTCAGCTCGGACGACGCGCTGGCGCAAATGGCCGAATACACCTCGGGCGGCGACAAGCTGCACATGGCCTACAGCTTCAACCTGCTGACCCCGGAGTTCTCGAGCAGCCACGTACGGCGCCAGGTGGAGGAATTTACCGAGCGCGTGAAGGATGGCTGGGGCTCGTGGTCGGTCGGTAACCACGATGCGATCCGCGTCGCCACGCGCTGGG
>CAJYQM010000407.1 GCA_913777025.1 uncultured Massilia sp.
TATGCGGCGATCAACGTGGGCGCAGACGTCGACGAATGAGGCGGCCCGCGTCGACCCGAAGCCGCCTGCAGGCGGCTTTTTTCATCAGCCCATCCGGCATGTCGGAAAGTTTTACAATATTGAACATCGCGTATTGTCACTTCTTCTAAGTGCTTGATCGGCCGAGGTTCCCATCCATGGCATGACAATTGCTGAGCTTGCAGGGTCTTGTCAACCTGTAACCAACAATCTGGAGAAAGCCATGTTCCGACCGGGTATCCTGCTTTGCGCTGCAGCCATCGCCGCCGGGCCGCTTGCCGCCCATGCCGCCCCCACTTATAACGTGACCGTCATCCCCACTGCGGCCGGCACCGTCAATACCGTCATGGGAGCGATGAACAATTACAGCGGGACCGCAGGCTATTCGCAGGGGTCCAATGGCAGCCCATGGACCGCCACCGCCTACTATGACGGTAGGCCGCAAACCTTGCACTACATGAAGGGGGAAACCGCGATCGCGAACGACATCAGCGACGGCGGCGTAATCGTCGGCACCCTGACCCAGTACTCGGGCTACAACAATGCCGCGATCTGGTACCGGGGCGAGTTGGTCCGGTTGATCACCGGCGGAATTTACAGCAACAGCGAAGCCACTGCCGTCAACGCAAGCGGCCAGGTCGTCGGTGCGATGAGCACGACCGAACGCAGTTCGATGCATGCCTTCGTGTATGACGGCAACCAGACGATCGATCTGGGCACCCTGGGCGGATTCGACAGTTTCGGGGCCGACATCAACGACAACGGCGCCGTGACCGGCCGATCTTCGCTGATCGGCGGCAGGCGGCATGCCTTCGTCTACATGAATGGCACGATGACCGATATCGGCTCGCTTGGTGGCGACAGCGCCGGTGTCGCCATCAACAACGATGGCGTCGTGGCGGGCTGGTCCTATCTGCCCAACCAGGCCGCACACGCCTTCATCTATGCCAACGGCCAGATGATCGACCTTGGCACCCTTGGTGGCTGGAGTTCCACCGCCGCCGACATCAACAATGCGGGCCAGGTGGTCGGCTCCTCGTCCGTGGGTAACACGAACCATGCCTTCCTCTACACCGACGGCGACATGTTCGACCTGAACGGCCTGATCGATTCGTCGCTCGGCTGGACGCTGACGGCGGCTGCCGACATCAACGACAAGGGCCAGATTCTCGCCACGGGTTGCATGGCCGGCGGCAACTGCGCTAGTGTCGTGCTGAGCCTGGTTGACGGCGAACAGTTCTACGTCCCGGAACCGGAAGCCTTCACGGCCGGCCTTGCGGGCCTGGCACTGTTCGGCTGGCTGCGTCGCCGCAAGCAGGCTTGATCGGGACCGGGACTTACTGCGCCGACGGCATACTCAGTGTGGTGCGGCAGATCCGGGCCGCCCGCAGTCCCAGCCAGGCAGCATTGGTCCAGAAGAAGACATAAGGCAGGGCGACGAAGGCCGAGCCCAGGTAGAAAGACAACAGGATCGTGAGCGCGCCGCAGAACGAGGCGAGCACAAAGGTCGTTCCGTGCCGTGCTACGGTTTCCGACGTGCCGGCGCCGAAGCCGAGCAGCAGAGCGATGGCCAGGCAGGTGGCGATGAGGGCGGGGGAGGCATTCCCCGCAAAGCTGTGGTAAAGGCGGGCCAGGACGACGACCGTCGCGAGATAGCCGCCCAGGAAAACGGTAAGTTGGCGTAATTTCATTGGAAAATCAGGCAAGTCGTGACATCGTGCGATCAATATGCACGATGATTAGGTGATGCCGTCAGTATACATGCAGTACGGAAATTCTGCCGGATGGGGTTGATTTTTTGTTGTATGCAGGCAATTAAAACGCGCCGGTAACGAAAAAGCCGCCCTCAGGCGGCTTCACTTCGACAGCATGGACACTTGCATCAATTCGCCAGCAGCGGATACGGATTCACCGGCGTCCCTTTCCACCATTGCTTCTCGGGCGTCAGCTCGAAGACGGCAAAGTGCAAATGCGGCGCGTTCGGATCCGAATTGCCGGTCACGCCCACGTAGCCGATCAGCTCGCCTCGCTTGATGTCGGCGCCTTCCTTCAGGCCGTCGGCGTAGCGGTCCAGGTGCGCATAGTAATAGGCGTACTTTTCGCTCGGATCGAACTGGTAGACCGTCAGCCCGCCCGGCTTGCTGGTGAACAGCTTGGCGACCTTGCCGTCGGCGGCCGCGATCACTTTGGTGCCTTTCGGCGCCATGATGTCCAGCGCCTCATGATGACGCTCGGTGCCGCGCGGCTGGTCATAGGTGTCGTGGATCTGCGCCAGCGGCATGCCGTCGACCGGCACCAGCAGCTTGCCCGCCGGCAGGGACGGGGCCGCGGCCGGGGAGGCCACCTGGTCGAGGGCGGCCGGGCGCAGCGGGAGATCGAGTTCGGTGAGATCGGGCAAGACCGTCGGTGCCGGCGGTAACTGGCCATCCAGGTTGTGGATCGGTGGCGGCGCCGGCAGCGCGCCGGTGTGCTGCGCCACGGCGGTGCCGGTGCCGGTGTCGCTCGGCATCTGGCGCAGCCAGGCGAACAGGCCAGCGGCGCCGACCACCACGCCGAGCAGGAAGGTCAATAGCCATCTCATCGCGGTCTCCTCATCTGATTATGCTTATTTGATAAAGTGCTGCCGATCATTCGATCAATCCGCCAGCACGACTTCCGTGCCCGCCTGCACCAGGCCCGCGACTTCGGCGGCGCTCCAGTTGGTCAGGCGGATGCAGCCGTGTGACTCGGTCTTGCCGACCAGGCCCGGTACCGGCGTGCCGTGGATGCCGTAGTGCGGCTTGGACAAGTCGATCCATGCCACGCCCACCGGGTTGTTCGGGCCGGCGGGCACGGTGGCCTTTTTGTCGCCAGGGCTGGCGTCCCAGAACAGTTTCGGGTTGTAGTGGTAGGTCGGGTTGCGGAACACGCCTTCGATGCTCCAGTTGCCGATCGGAAGCGGGTCATGCTCGCTGCCGGTCGAGGCCGGATACTGGGCCAGCAGCTTGCCGCTGGCGTCCAGCAGGCTCAGTGTGCGCGCCTCGTTGTGCACCACCACGCGCGCGGCCGGCGGCAGCGGGGCCGTGCCGACCACGTTCGGTACCACGATCTGTTCGCCCAGCTGGCCCAGGTTCTTGCCCTGGTTCAGCTTTTCCAGCAGCGCCGGGCTGGCGTGGAATTTTTCGCCCAGGCCCTCGGCCGGCGTCGCATAGCCGAGTGACGGCAGCTTGGCCTTTTCCATCATGTCTTCCGGGATTTTCAGGAAAGGGCCGGCGACGTCGGACTGGGCCAGCGTGTAGTTCACCAGCGTCGGCGTCGGATCCGTATTCAGGGCATTCCAGGTCGCGTCGTCGAGCTTGCCGGTGACGGGCAGGCCGCGCGCCTTCTGGAAGCCGGACAGGGCCTGGCGCATGTTGGAGCCATAGGCGCCGTCGATCTCGCCGGGCGAGAAGTGGGCGCGGTCGAGCAGGACCTGGGCGCGCAGCAGGCGCTCGAATTCGGCCTGGCTGGCGGCCGGGTCGGCGG
>CAJYQM010000408.1 GCA_913777025.1 uncultured Massilia sp.
CCCGCCTGCGCGGGGACGACGTTGGTGATTGCCCGAGTGGCGATCAGTTCGCCATATTCCTTTTCACGATCTCATCGGTTGCCACCTGCGCCTGCTGCAGCGGCTGGTCCAGCACATTGGTCGCATACGCCGGGCCGGGTGCCGCCACGGTGCCCAGCGCGCTGCCGCCCTGCTGGCTGATGTCGACGTCGACGGTGGCCGACAGGCCCACGCGCAGCGGATGCTGGGCGAGTTCCTTCGGATCCAGCGAGATGCGCACCGGGACGCGCTGCACCACCTTGATCCAGTTGCCGCTGGCGTTCTGCGCCGGCAGCAGGGAGAAGGCGCTGCCGGTGCCGGCGCCCAGGCCGATCACCTTGCCGTGGTAAGTCACCTTGCTGCCGTAGATATCGGCTTCGATGGTGGCCGCCTGGCCGACGCGGATGTCGCGCAGCTCCGATTCCTTGAAGTTGGCGTCGACCCAGAGCTGGTCCAGCGGCACGATCGAGAGCAGCGGCGCGCCCGGGGCGATGCGGCTGCCGACCTGCACGCTGCGCTTGGCCACGTAGCCGGACACCGGCGCGACAACGGCGTTGCGGCGCGCGGCCAGCCAGGCGCCCAGGTAGTCGGCCTTGGCGGCCAGCACGGTCGGGTGCTCGCTCGGTGCCACGCCCGCCACCGCCACGCGCGCGGCGGCCAGCTGCTTCTGCGCGATCTCGAGCGCGGCTTTCGCATCGTCGACGGCGCGGCGCGCGTGCGCCACGTCTTCGCCCGACACCACGTTGTCCGCCGCCAGCGGCGCCCGGCGCGCCAGGTCTTCCTGGGCGGTTTTCAAGGCGATGCGGCGCTGCTCGACCGCGGCCTGGTATTGCTCGACGTTCGAGTAGCGCTCGCGCTGCTGGCGCACGGCGCTACCCAGGCGCGCCTCGGCCTGGGCCAGGGCGACAGCGGCGTCGGCCGGGTCGAGCTTGACGATCTCGGTGCCGGCTTTCACCAGCTGGGTCTCGTCGGCGCGGATCTCGACCACGCTGCCCGTCACCTGCGAAGCGACGTTGACCAGGTTGCCGCCCACGTAGGCGTTGTCGGTCTCGACGCGCTTGGAGGCGACCGTCACGTAATAAATGCCGTAGGCGGCGCCGGCGGCGAGGAAGGCGGCGGTGATGCCCAGCAGGACGGCCTTGCGCTTGCCTGGGTTCGGTGTAGTGGTGGCTGTGCTCATGGTTTTACGGTTGTTTTGTCGAGGTCGAGTTCAGGGAGGCCGAGGCGGAAGCGGTCTGCACATCGGGCGCGCGGTAGCCGCCGCCCAGCGCCTTGACCAGTGCCACCTGCGCCTGCAGGCGGGCATCCGCCAGCTGCAGATCGGTGTCGCGCTGGCGCAGCAGCGTCTGTCTTGCCTGCAGGACGGCGGCGCGGTCGGCCAGGCCACGCGCCTGGCGCGCTTCGGCATTCACGGCCATCTTGCGCGCGGCCTCGATGGCGGCGGCGTGCGAGGCCGTCTCGCGCTCGAGGCCCTGCAAAGTCGCGCCTTCCATGGCGACGTCGCGCACGGCGTTCAGCACCGCTTCGTTGTATTCGGCGACGAGGGTGTCGCGGTCCGCGCGCGCCACGCCCAGCTGGGCCTTCAGGCGGCCGCTGTCGAACAGCGGCAGGTCCAGCGTCGCGCCAAGCAGCGGCGTGCGGCTCGGGTAGCGCAGCAGCTTGCCGAGCGAGACCGCATCCAGGCCGATGGAGCCCATCAGGTTGATGTCCGGACGGAAGGCGAGTTCGCTCGAGGTCACGCGGCCCAGCTGGGCCTCGACGCGCCAGCGCGCGGCCTGCAGGTCCGGACGGCGCGCCAGCAATTCCATGCCCAGTTCGCGCGGCAGGGCATTGGCGGACGGCGCCGGCTGGAAGCGCGCCAGGCTGGCCAATGCGTCCGCATCGCCGCCGATGAGGGCGCGCAGCGCTTCGCGTTCGCGCGCGGCGTCGGTGTCGTAGCGGGGCGCCTGTGCCTGCAGGTTGACCAGGTCCAGTTCCGCGCTGTCCAGCGCGTCCCGGCTCAGGAGACCGTGGGCCATGCGCGCGGACCTAGCCGCGATCAGGTCGCGCTGCACGGCGATCAAGGCGTTGACGTTGTCCTGGCGTGCCCACAGCATCTGCAGGCGGAAGTAGCGCTGCGCCACGCTCGCCGCCAGCGTCTGCGCGGCCTGCGCGCCTTCGGCCTGGCGCGCGTTGGCTTCGCCGATGGCGGTCGCGATCAGCGCGCGGTGCTTGCCCCACCAGTCGAAGTCGTAGCTGGCGCGCGCCTGCACCGAAAAGTCGTTGTACCAGGCGCCGCCCAGCGGCGGCGGGAAGAAGCCGTTGGACGAGTAGCGCTGGCGGTTGGCGCCGGTGGCCAGGCCGACCCGGGCGCCTTCGTCGGCCTGTTCGACCCCGATCACGGCGCGGGCACCGGCCAGGCGGGCCTGCGCCACGGCCAGCGTCGGGCTGTCTTTCAAGGCACGCGTGACGAGTTCATTGAGTTGCGGGTCGCGGTAGGCCAGCCACCACTGCTCGGCGGGCCAGGCGTTATCGGGCAGCGTGATGCCGGGCGCCACGCGCGCCTTGGCGAAATCGGGGCCGGCCGCGTGGCGGCCGTCGGCCGGCACGCTGATGCAGCCGGACAGCAGCGCCAGCATCGATGCCGCCGCTGCCAGGGGGAGGAGTTTGGAGTGTCGCACTTGGTGTCAGCTTTCCTTGTTATTCCATGGCCGCGTGGTCGACCTGCACCGGACCGGCGGTGGCTTTCGGCGGGCGGATCAGCATCAGCATCGGGATCACGGCGATCGTCAGCAGCATCATCAGCCAGTAGTCGTCGACGTAGGCGATCATCGAGGCCTGGCGCGTGACTTCGTTGTTGATCATGGCGGCGCCGGCCTGGGTCGCCATGCTGTAGATGCCGTTCGGGTCCTGCAGCGCCGCGTTGGCGTCGTTGATGTGGGCGGCGAGCGCCTCGTGCGCGGTGTTGCTGTTCTGGACCAGCAGCACCTGCACCAGCGCGATGCCGATCGAGGAGCCGATGTTGCGCACCAGGCTGTACAGCGCCGTGCCCTCGGCGCGCATCTGCGGCGACAGCGTGGCGAAGGTGGCCGCCGACAGCGGCACGAACACCAGGCCCAGGCCCACGCCCTGGATCACGCCGGGCCAGACGATGTCGGACTCGGACAGCACCAGCGTGTAGCCCGTCATCTGCCACAGCGAGAACGCGGTGATGGCGAAGCCGGCGCCCAGCAGCAGGCGGAAATCGACCTTGCCGGTGAGGCGCCCGACCACCAGCATCGCCGCCATCGTGCCCAGGCCCGAGGGCGCCGTGACCAGGCCGGCCATCAGCGCCGGATAGCCCATCAGGCCCTGCAGCATGGTCGGCATCAGCGCGCGGGTCGCGAACAGCACCATGCCGACGATGAAGATCAGGAGCAGGCCGGTGACGTAGTTCGGGTTTTTCAACAAACGGAAATCGACGAAGGTGGTGCCGGCCGGGCACGTGAGGGTGTGGCCGATGAAGTAGGCAAAGGCGAGCGTGGTCAGGATCAGTTCGACCCAGGTCTCGACGGAGCCGAACCAGTCGTTCTGCTCGCCGCGGTCGAGCAG
>CAJYQM010000409.1 GCA_913777025.1 uncultured Massilia sp.
CTCGACGATCCCATGCTCATCCAGGCCCTGCCCCCGACCCTGCCGCTCATGCCACCCCTGCGCATCGCCCTGGTCAGCGACCACGCCTCGCCGCTGGCGGCGCCCGGCGGCATCGACTGCGGCGGCCAGAACGTCTACGTGGCCAGCCTGGCGCGCGAACTGGCCCAGGCCGGCCACCGGGTCGACGTGTTCACGCGGCGCGACGAAGCCAGGCAGAAGCAGGTGCAGCCCTGGCTCGAAGGCGTGCGCGTGATCAACGTCCCGGCCGGCCCGGCCCGCCACGTGCCGAAGGAACAGATGCTGCCCCACATGGACGCCTTCACCCGCTTCGTCACCCGTTTCGCGCGCCACCAGGTCGTGCCGTACGACATCGTGCACGCGAACTTCTTCATGTCCGGGATGGTCGCCCAGCACCTCAGGCAGGCGCTCGGCATCCCCTTCGTGATCACCTTCCACGCCCTGGGCCAGGTGCGGCGCCTGGCCCAGGGCGCGCTGGACGCCTTCCCGCCGGCACGCGTGCGCATCGAAACCGCGCTGATGCGCCAGGCCGGCCGCGTCATCGCCGAATGCGCCCAGGACCGCCAGGACATGGAGCGCCTGTACGGCGCCGATCCGGCGCGCATCTCGGTGGCACCCTGCGGCTTCGACCCGGCCGAGCTGTGGCCGGTCGAGCGGGATGCCGCGCGCAGCCTGCTCGGCCTCGACCCGGCGCGCTTCACGGTGCTGCAGCTCGGCCGCATGGTGCCGCGCAAGGGCGTCGATACCGTGATCGAAGCCACCGCCCTGCTGCGCAAGCGCCACGCCATCGATGCCCAGCTGCTGGTGGTGGGCGGCGATGCCGGCCAGGCCGGTGCCGCCGGCGGCGCGCGCGACGGTCCGGAACTGGCGCGCCTGCGCGCCCTCGCCCGCCAGCTCGGCATCGACGACCACGTGCACTTCGTCGGCCAGAAGCCGCGCGCCGAACTGCGCCACTGGTACGGCGCGGCCGACGCGTTCGTGACCACGCCCTGGTACGAGCCTTTCGGCATCACCCCGGTCGAAGCCATGGCCTGCGCGCGCCCGGTCGTCGGGGCCAAAGTGGGCGGCATCAAGAGCACGGTCGTCGATGGCGGCACCGGCTTCCTGGTGCCCTCGCGCGACCCGGAAGCGGTGGCCGACCGGCTGGCCACGCTGCGGCGCAACCCGGCGCGGGCGCGCGCCATGGGCCAGGCCGGGCTGCGCCGCGCCAGCCAGCATTACACCTGGCGCATCGTCGCCCGCCAGGTGGCCGCCGTGTACGCCAGCGTGCTGGCCGAAGCGCGCACCCAGGCCGCCATCGACTTGACCCAACCCTAGGAGATCGTATGCAAGAACCCCAGGTCACAGCACCACCCTTCGCCGCCACGCCCGACCTGCGCGGCAAGGTCGCCTTCGTCACCGGCGCCGCCAGCGGCCTGGGCGCCGCCCTGGTCGATGCGCTGGCGCGCGCCGGGGCCGACGTCATGGCCGCCGACCTGCGCTTCGACCCGCTGCCGGCCCGGCTCGACGCCCTGCGCGGCCATGGCGTGCGCCTCGATGCGCTGGCGCTGGACGTGGGCGATCCGGCGGCGGCGCGCGCCGCGATCGAGCGCACCGTAGCGCGCATGGGCCGGCTCGACATCCTGGTCAACAATGCCGGCACCGACGTCACGCTGCCGATCGAGTCGCTGTCCGAACAGGACTGGCTGCGCGTCATCGACACCAACCTGAACGGTCCCTTCCTGCTGGCCAAGCACGCGGCGCAACACATGCGCGGCCAGGGCGGCGGGGACATCGTCAACATCGTCTCGACCGCCGCCAAGCGCGCCTGGCCCAACGCCAGCGCCTACCACGCCAGCAAATGGGGCCTGCTCGGCCTGTCCCACGCGCTGCACGCGGAACTGCGGCCGCAGGACATCCGCGTCACCGCGGTGGTGGCTGGCGGCATGCGCACGCCCTTCCTGCTCGACCGCTTTCCCGAGCTCGATCCGGCCAGGCTGCAGGACCCGGCCGTGGTCGCCCATGCGATCGCGCAAGTCCTGCTGCTGCCGCGCGCAAGCGTGATCCCCGAACTCACCGTCCTGCCGATGCAGGAAACCTCGTGGCCATGAAGGCCGTCTTCATCGACAAGGACGGGACGCTGGTGGACGACCTGCCCTTCAACGTGGAGCCGCGCCGCATCGTGCTCTCCTGCGGCGCCGGCGCCGCCCTGCGCCTGCTGTCGCGGCTCGACTACCGGCTGTTCGTCGTCAGCAACCAGTCCGGCGTCGCCTTCGGCCGTTTCGCGGAGTCGGCCATGGACGGCGTCGCCGACCGCCTGCGCGACCTGCTGTTCCGCGAACGCCTGAGCCTCGATGGCTTCTATTACTGCCCCCACCATCCGGACGGCAGCGTGCCCGCCTACGCCCACGACTGCCACTGCCGCAAGCCGATGCCCGGCCTGCTGCTGAAGGCCGCCCACGAACATGGCATCGACCTGCGCTCGTCCTGGATGATTGGCGACATCCTGCACGACGTCGAAGCCGGCAACCGCGCCGGCTGCCGCACCGTGCTGCTCGACAACGGCAACGAGACCGAATGGCGGCTCGGCCCGCGCCGCATCCCGACCCGCATGGCGCCCGACCTGTACACGGCGGCGGTGCTGATCGCCAGCCATGGAGAGCCGCAATGAGCGCGGCCTGGCCGGACGCCCGCCGCATCCTGTGCGTGCGCCTCGATTCGCTGGGCGACGTGCTGATGTGCACGCCGGCGATGCGCGCGCTGCGCGAAGCCTTGCCGGACCGCCAGCTGACACTGCTGGGCTCGCCAAGTGGCCTGGCGGCGGCGCCCTACGTGCCCGAGATCGACGAGGTCATCGAATACCGCGCGCCCTGGATGAAGGGCGACCTGCACGGGTCGCGCCTGGCCGACCTGGCGCTGGTGGAATTGCTGGCCGCACGCGCGTTCGATGGCGCCGTGATCTTCACGACCTACACCCAGAGCGCGCTGCCGGCGGCCCTGCTGTGCCGCCTGGCCGGCATCCCGCTGCGGCTGGCGCACAGCCGCGAGAATCCCTATGCCCTGCTGAGCGACTGGGTCCCCGAGCCGGAGCCGGCGACGATGGTGCGCCACGAGGTGCAGCGCCAGCTCGAACTGGTCAAGCGGATCGGCTGCCGTCCGCGCGACCTGGGCCTGTCCTTCGTGCTGCGCCAGGCAGACCTGGCCGTGGCCGAGACGCGCCTGCGCGAGATCGGCGTCGATCCCTGCCGTCCCTGGCTGCTGCTGCATCCCGGCGCCAGCGCGGCCTCGCGCCGCTATCCGGCCAGGCACTGGGCGCGGGCGATCGCCCTGCTGGCCGCCGCACTGCCGGTGCCGCTGGTGCTGGCCGGCAGCGCGAGCGAGGTGCCGCTGGTCGACGCCATTCGCGCGCAATGCGGGGTGGAGACGCATTCGCTGGCGGGCCGGCTGACGCTGGGCGAGCTGGGCGCCGCCATGCGGCTGGCGGCGCTGGCCGTTACCAACAACAGCGGTCCGGCCCACGTCGCGGCGGCGGTCGGCACGCCGGTGGTCGACCTGTACGCGCTGACCAATCCCCAGCACACGCCCTGGGGGGTGCGCAGCCGGGTGCTGTTCCAGGACGTGCCCTGCCGCTTCTGCTTCAAGAGCGTCTGCCCGGCCGGCCATCACCGTTGCCTGGACGGGGTGGCGCCGGAACGGGTGGCGGAAGCGGTGCTGCACTTGCTGTGCGCGCTTCCCGGCACGCCGGCGACGCCGGGGACGGAGGCTGCGCCCCCTGCCACGCAGGCGCCGGCGGCACCGGCGGCGCGGGTGCCTGCGCAGAGCGATGCCGACTGAGTCGCAATCGCCCGGCCGGCAAAGCGCCGGGCGCCGCTGGCTCAGCGCTTGGTGGGCAGGCCGGCGGCACTGCTCGCCACGCTGCGGAACAATTGCAGCGGGATCGCATTGGCCATCGCCTGCATGCCCAGGTCGTTCGGGTGCAGGTGGTCGCCGCTGTCGTAGGCCGGCAGCATGCGGGTCGGATGGGCCGGGTCGCGCACCGCGCGCTCGAAGTCGATCACGCCGTCGAATTCGTCACCGCTGCGGATCCAGTTGTTCACGGCCTGGCGCACCTGCTCCTTTTCCGGGGTGTAATAGCCTGGGAACACCGTGCCTTCGAAGGGCGTGAGCGTGGCACCGACGACCGCGATGCCCTTCGCGCGGGCACGCGCGATCAACTGGCGGTAGCCGGCAATCAGATCCTGTGCCGTCGGCGCTTCCGACGCCGGGATGGTGCCGGTGCCGGGGTGGCCGATGTCGTTGATGCCGATCAGGACGACGATGTAGCGCGCACCGGCGGTGGCCAGCACGTCGCGGTCGAAGCGCGCCAGCGCGGCGCGCCCGAACAGCGGCTGCTCGCCCGGGTCGCGCAGCAGGCGGTTGCCGCCGATGCCGCGGTTGA
>CAJYQM010000410.1 GCA_913777025.1 uncultured Massilia sp.
GCCGACCCGAACGCCGTGCGCAAGTCCTGGGTGGTCGGTCCTTACAGCTACTACGCCCAGTTCCGCTACAACCCGAACAATGAGCCCGACCTGCACGCGCCGTGGATGTACACGCTGATGGGCCAGCCCTGGAAGACCGCCACCGTGCTGCGCGCCGCCGAAACCTTGTTCGGCAACGGCCCCGCAGGCGTGACGGGCAACGACGATCTTGGTACCATGTCGGCCTGGTACCTGTTCAGCGCGCTGGGCATCTACCCGGACGCACCGGGTAGCGGCCGCTTCCTGCTGCACGCGCCGCGTTTCGCCCGCGCCGAGATCGACCTGGCGCAGGGACGTACGCTGCGCATTGAAGCGCCGCAAGCCAAGCCTGGCGAGCGCCGCTTCGTGCAGTCGGCGAGCTGGAACGGCCGTGCGCAGAACCGGGTCTGGCTCGACTGGGAACAACTGCAGGCGGCAGGTACGCTGACGTACAAGCTCGCGCCGCAGCCTGACACCAAAGGCTGGGGCACGCATGGACGCGACCTGCCGAACGCACCGGCGGGCGTGGCCAATTAAGATGGTTCGATAGACACAGGAGACAGTATGGCAAACATGACACCCGGCGCGGCATCCGTCGCGCGGCAGGACGACCCGGTCGGGGCGCAACAAGGCGGCAACACGAGCGCGCTCGTCATCGTCACCATGCTGTTCTTCATGTGGGGCCTGATCACCTCGCTGAACGACATCCTGATCCCGCACCTGAAGGCGATCTACACGCTGACCTATGTGCAGGCGATGCTGGTGCAGTTCTGCTTCTTCGGCGCCTACTTCATCGTCTCGCTGCCGGCCGGCATGCTGATCCGCCGCATCGGCTACCAGAAGGGCGCCGTCACGGGCCTGCTGATCGCGGCCGTCGGCTGCGCGCTGTTCTACCCGGCCTCGTACAGCAGCTACGGCGTGTTCCTGTTCGCCTTCTTCGTGCTGGCATCGGGCATCACGGTGCTGCAGGTGGCGGCCAACCCCTACGTGGCGGTCCTCGGTCCGGCACGCACGGCCTCGAGCCGCCTGACCCTGACCCAGGCCTTCAACTCGCTGGGCACCACCATCGGCCCGTACGCCGGCGGCCTCCTGATCCTGTCGACGGTCGGCGTGGCCGCCGGTGCGGCAGCCGATGCGGCCACCGTGCGCGGTCCCTACCTGGCCCTGGCCGCCGTGCTGGTGGTGCTGGCCGTGCTGTTCATGGCCGCGCGCCTGCCGAAGATCGCCGAGACCGAAGACGTGTCGCTGCCCGGCGAAAGCCACGGCTCGGCGCTGGCGCACCGCCACCTGGTGCTGGGCACCATCGGCATCTTCCTGTACGTCGGCGCGGAAGTCAGCATCGGCAGCTTCCTGATCAACTTCCTGGGCGAGTCGCGCATCGCCGGCCTGGCGCACGCCGACGCCGCCCACTACGTCAGCTTGTACTGGGGCGGCGCGATGGTCGGCCGCTTCATCGGCTTTGCCGTGATGCGCGTCGTCAGCCCGGGCAAGACCCTGGCCTTCAATTCGCTGCTGGCGATCGCGCTGGTGCTGACCGCCGTATTCGGCCAGGGCAGCGTGGCGATGTGGGCAATCCTGGCGGTGGGCCTGTGCAACTCGATCATGTTCCCGACCATCTTCAGCATGGCGCTGCATGGCCTGGG
This sequence comes from uncultured Massilia sp., assembly GCA_913777025.1. Lineage (GTDB taxonomy): Bacteria > Pseudomonadota > Gammaproteobacteria > Burkholderiales > Burkholderiaceae_D > Telluria. The sequence goes on from CAJYQM010000410.1 coordinate 1,662, forward strand.
CAAGTTCACGGGGCAGGGCTCGGGCATCCTGTGCATGGCCATCGTGGGCGGTGCGCTCGTGCCGTTCGCGCAGGGGGCGATTGCGGATGCGAGCGGCGTGCAGATTTCGTTCCTGCTGCCGGCGGCTTGCTATGCGTTTATTCTTTACTTTGGGGCTAAGTACGCTTCGATGTACAAGGCGCAGTAAGAGACAGACGAAACGCTGTAAGAACTTGAAGCAGCGGGCGACTCGCCCGCTGCTTTTTTTTGGCCGCTTTTCCCTGATGACTGGAGTGTCTGCGCTCCAGTTTCTAAAAATGGAGCGCATGAACTCCATTCGGCTCTTTATTTTGTCGATGCTCGGTTATAAACTTGCCGTTAAGCAAGGAGACAACTGTGACCGACATTGGCTATACCCCGTATCAAGCACCGTCCTTCACTGCCCAGTTTGCTGCCAACGTCAAGGTTGCCATGCAGGTAGCCGGGCCAGCGGATGCGACAGGCAATGCCCGCCCATTGCGGTCGGTTGCCCTGCAACGCCGTACCGGCATCGCTCGCAGTACCCTGCGGGCGATGACGAATCCGGCTCCCGACGCACGCCCGAACCCTGACCTGAACACGCTGTCGAGGCTGGCCGAGGCGCTTGGGATACCCATTGCGTTTCTCCTGATGCGGCCGGAAGACTGGCGCTTGCTTTCCAGGGCGCTCAACGATATGCCCACCTTGGTCACTGCGGCCGAAAAGCTGATCGGCAGAAAGCCGCTTGCTGTCCCCGTTGGCACGCCCGAACGGGTGTTGCGCGAATGCCGGCTACAGCCGGACGCCGTGCCCTACGGCTTGGGTGCCAACCCTGTCGAGATTGCGCGTGTCGAACAGCGCAATGAACAACGTCGTCGTGCGAGTCATGTGCTGGGCAGTCTGGCGCTGCGTGGCTTGCCGGAGCCCGATGCAAAGGTCTTCCTCACCGCGCTGGCAGCCGCGCTTGCCCATCAGCTCAGTTTCGCCAGCGAAGCGCCGGCCGAGCCAAATTAATCATTGATAACCGGAGTCGAGCATGCCCCTCATCCACGACGCCGACCTCGCATCTGTCCTGCTGGACGCCGACGTCGACGATATGCACGTTTTGATAGACCACATCACCGACAAGGGAGAGGGCCGGATCTCGCTCGCCGCATCGACCTGCGCCATGCTCGTACGAGCCAGAAAGGAAGGGGCGATCGACGAGACCGCGCGGGCATTGGTTGCGGAAGAGCTCAGCCGCTTTGGCGGCAACTCGCTGATGAACCTGTTCCGTGGTGGCGGCGGCGTGAGTTACCGTGAAATCGCGCGCGACGTGGCCGACCATCTGAAAGCCTCGCACCGCGCCGACAGCGATGTGGCCGGACTCGAAACGGCGATCCTTGAAAAACTGACGGAGCAGTCGCTCAGCAAGATGAGCGAAGACGACAAGGTCGACTTCTTCAAACAGTTCGGCATGCGCTATGCAGTCGGTTCCGGAGCCGCCGCATCGGCAGGCCTGGTGGCCAGCATCGTGGCGTCGAACACGGCTGGCTATCAGCTGTCGGCAATGATCGCCAATGGCGTGGTCAGGGCTTTGCTCGGCCGTGGGCTGGGGTTTGGTCTGGGCTCGGCCACCGGTGGAGCCGCCCTGGTCGGGCCGGTGGCAGTCGCACTGTCCGTCATCTGGGGCCTGTATGGTTTGACCAGCCCGGCTTATCGCATCACGGTGCCATGCGTCGTTCATGTGGCGTACATGCGCCGCAAGCAAGCCATCGCCAACACCTGCCGCCACTGCGGTGCGACGCCAGCGTCGGGCTCGCGCTTTTGCGGCAACTGCGGCGCACCATTTGCGCCCACACCTGCGTTGCCGTTCGGCGCTGGCGTGGCGTGAGAGCGATGAGGCTGCCACGGGGCGGCTGTATACACCAGTAATAGCAGCAAGAACAGGACCGCCCGGAACCCGGAGGCGGTCGACGACGACAAGGAGGAAATGTGCAAATCAATCCATATAATATCGAGCTCGATAAGCTGGAAGCGAACAAGAAAACGGCGCTCGAACGAATCGCGCAATTGTCCGGCCAGCTTGATTGGTATCGCGGCTTCCAGCCGGAGGCTGCCCATGTACGCCGCCTTGGTATTGCTCGTGCCTTGCGCGAGCATGCCGTCCAGGAGGCTGGCCATGCTGCCCGGCTGGCTGGGATGAATGAACGCTTGCAACATCTGCGGGCTGCGAAACGTGCCACCGAAGAAGAGGCGAAGGCTGGATTCGATCCGCGTTCCTGGCTGTCGTCCGAACGTTCGATCGCCAAGCGCAAGGCCGTCGAATTGGGCAACCAGATCGCCCAGCTCGACATCGATATCAGCACGCTGGCCGAGTCGACGTCGGCATCGATCAAGAGCCTGCACGACGCAAATGATGCCTTGCAACGCGACCTGGACACTTATCGTGGTTTCGATCCGCTGCGGATCCAGTCCGAGGTCGGGATGCGTACTACGGAACTGGGACAGATGGAGTCCGAACTGGCCAAGGTCCGCGATCGCAAACTGGCGCTCGACCGCGTGATTGCGCCGCTCTGGCAGCGTCTTGAAGCGTGCCGCGCCCAGCAGTCCAGCCTGGAGCACGACCTGCGCAAGGCCGAGATGTTTTGCGAACAGCTGGCTGCAGCGCAAGGCAACCGGGCCGCAATCCACCAGGCCTGCGAGCGCGCGTTTGGGGATGGCAGGCCCGGTATGGTGAAACGCGGCTTGAAGGGCAAGCTGGAGCCGGTCAAGCGCGAGATCGGTAAGCTCGAGGAACGCATCGCAGACGAAGTGAGGAAGTCCCGGCTCGACGTACGCGAAGTCATCATCGATGGGAACAACATGGCCTACCATGCCGGCAACTTCATCGGCCTGCAGGCCCTTGAGGCCATCGTGCCGTTGTTGGCGACCCGATGTGCGGTCACGATCAACTTCGACCCTAACTTCCGGCGCAAAACCGGATTGAACAGTGCCGACATTCGTAACCGTTTCCCGCAGGCCAGCGTGCATTTTGCGCCGCATGGAATGAAGGCCGACCCGTTCGTGTTGAAGTGCGCGGAAGGCAAACCACACGCCTATGTGATCAGTAATGACAAATTCAGCGAGTTTCTCGACAAAGACGCGGTCCGGCAGGGAAGGATATTGAAACACGCCATCATGAATAACGAGGTGCACATCCCTGATCTCGACATGAGCACGCCCTTGCGTCGCGAGTAGCAATCGTTGGCCTGCGTACGACATGAGCGTACTGCACGTTTTGCAGTGAATATGGTTCATCCAAGGAGTTCGATATGTTTCCCAGTCCAATGGAATTTCTCAAATCTCACGCCATCGCCTTCGTGGCAGGCGCAGTGACTGTCGCTGCTGCACAGCTTTATGGGAGGCTCATCAGCAGACGCGATTAGGCGTTCGTCGGCGAGGAAAGAAGGCTTTTCCTGTGCCTGCGCGAAGGACCACGTATCGGTCGATCCGCCGTACGATCCAAAGCAAAAAACAAAAAAGCCAGATCCGCAAACGCAAGATCTGGCTTTCAGAATTCTGTGGTCGGGGTGAGAGGATTCGAACCTCCGGCCTCTACGTCCCGAACGTAGCGCTCTACCGGGCTAAGCTACACCCCGACGGTAGGGAGTCTTTGAGGCAGCGGCTAGACCCGGGAGAGTGTCGCGTGGATGCTGCGATAAAGGAAAAACAGTGGTCGGGGTGAGAGGATTCGAACCTCCGGCCTCTACGTCCCGAACGTAGCGCTCTACCGGGCTAAGCTACACCCCGACTGTTCGAGATTCGGGTCGCGAATCTCGGGAAGGCATTACTATAGTTGTCTCAATGGTTCCTGTCAACAGCGAAGCTGCAGAGCTGCAGCAGGCTCTGCTTGTATTCGCTGTCCGGCAGGTCGCTGATCGCGGCCTGCGCGCGCTCGGCGGCGGCTTCGGCCTGGCGGCGCGTGTAGTCGAGCGCGCCGCTGTTCGTGACGGCCGACAGGACGGCGTCGAAATGGGTTTCGTCGCCGTTTTCGATGCAGCTGCGGATCAGTTCGCGCTGTTCAAGCGTGCCGTTTTCCATCACGTAGATCAGGGGCAGGGTGGGCTTGCCTTCGCGCAGGTCGTCGCCGACGTTCTTGCCGATCTCGCTGGCGTCGCCGGCGTAGTCGAGCACGTCGTCGATCAGCTGGAAGGCGGTGCCAAGCGAGCGGCCGAATTCGCCGGCGGCTTCGATCTGGCCGTCGCTGGCGCCGGCGACCAGCGCGCCGAGCTGGGCCGCGGCTTCGAACAGCTTGGCGGTCTTGGAACGGATCACGGTCAGGTAGCTGTCCTGGGTGACGTCCGGGTCGTGCATGTTCAGCAGCTGCAGCACTTCACCCTCGGCGATGACGGTGGTGGCGCGCGACAGGATTTCCATGATGCGCATGTCGTCCAGGCTGGTCATCATCTCGAACGAGCGCGAGTACAGGAAGTCGCCGACCAGCACCGAGGCCGCGTTGCCGAACAGGGCGTTGGCGGTCTGGCGGCCGCGCCGCATCGAGGATTCGTCGACCACATCGTCGTGCAGCAGGGTGGCGGTGTGGATGAACTCGACCACCGCCGCCAGTTCGTGGTGGCCCGCGCCGCGGTAGCCGTAGGCATTGGCCAGCAGCAGCACCAGCACAGGGCGGATCCGCTTGCCGCCGGCACTGATGATGTACTCGGCGATCTGGTTCACCAGCGCGACGTCGGAATGCAGGCGCTGGCGGATGACCGTGTTCACGGCCTCCATGTCGGCTGCGATCGTGCGGGTGATGGGGTTCTGTTGGGCAGTTTGGATGGCGGCGGACAAGGCAGACCTGCGTGAGGGTAAAGGCGGTTTGGATTTTGATAACTGGCGCGATTATACGACAAGCAAGCCAATCCCGCCTTTTTCCCGAGGTATGACCGCCAAGCGCGCAGGCGGATGATCGCTGTGCTTGTTGCAACTGCGACACCTATGGCAACAGCCGCCACAGCCGCTTTGACGCGTCCGGTCCATCCATGTATAATCGTCTGTTCCCTGGACCTCGAGGGCTGTTCGACTCGGTCTTAGTGGAAATCTTTTTAACAATTAACGAGGTTTCAAATCATGTACGCGGTCATAAAAACCGGTGGCAAGCAATATAAAGTTGTCGCTGGCGAAAAACTCAAAGTAGAACAGATACCGGCAGACATTGGTTCCGAACTCACTATCGATCAGGTTCTCGCCGTTGGCGAGGGTGAGAGCATCAAGTTTGGTGCTCCGCTGGTGGAAGGTGCTTCGGTTCGCGTGACTGTTGTGTCGCACGGTCGTCACGACAAAGTGCGTATCTTCAAGATGCGTCGTCGTAAGCACTACCAGAAGCGTCAGGGCCATCGCCAGAACTACACCGAAATCCAAGTGGTTGCGATCAACGGCTAATCGCCGCGCGCCCATTCTTTAGTCAGCAAGGAGCATCTAAATGGCACACAAAAAAGGTGGCGGTACTACCCGCAACGGCCGTGACTCAGAAAGCAAACGCCTCGGCGTGAAAGTCTACGGCGGCCAGTCGATCAACGCAGGCGGCATCATCATGCGTCAGCGCGGCACCACCATCCGTCCGGGCACCAACGTCGGCCTGGGCAAGGATCACACCCTGTTCGCCCTGGTGAACGGCACTGTGAAATTCGTCAAGCAAGGCGTCGGTTCGAAGCAGTACGTGACCGTCGTTGCCGCTGCTGCCGAAGCAGTCGCTGCCTAATAATAGGTAACGATGTAGAGGAATCCGGCGTATCGCTCAGCGAGCCGCCGAGTTCCTGTGAGGCGCAAGCCTTGCAATCGATAGGCTCTGCCCTCAGGTGGAGCCTTTTTAATTTCCGGCGTTGTCACCGTTAAGTGCGGTTCCATGGGCCCATCTTGTGGCACATTTAACAGTGACATAGCCTCAGTTTTGGTGGTTCATCATGAAGTTTATCGACGAAGCAAGAATCGAAGTCATCGCCGGCGACGGCGGCAACGGCTGCGCCTCGTTCCGCCGCGAGAAATTCCGTCCGTTCGGCGGTCCCGACGGCGGCGACGGCGGCCGTGGCGGCTCGATCTGGGTCATTGCCGACCGCAACATCAATACCCTGGTCGACTTCCGTTTCTCCAAGGTGCATACCGCGAAGAACGGCGAACCGGGCCGCGGCTCGGATTGCTACGGCAAGGGCGCCGAAGACGTCACCCTGCGCATGCCGGTCGGTACCATCATCATCGATGACAACAACGGCGAGATCATCGCCGACCTGACCGAGCACGGCCAGACCGAACTGCTGGCACGCGGCGGCGAAGGCGGCTGGGGCAACATCCACTTCAAGACCTCGACCAACCGCGCGCCGCGCCAGAAGACCGAAGGCAAGGACGGCGAGCGCCGCGCGCTGCGCCTCGAGCTGAAGGTGCTGGCCGACGTGGGCCTGCTGGGCATGCCAAACGCCGGCAAGTCCACCTTCGTGACCGCCATCTCGAATGCGCGTCCGAAGGTCGCCGATTATCCGTTCACGACCCTGCATCCGAACCTGGGCGTGGTGCGCGTCTCGCACGAGAAGAGCTTCGTGATCGCCGACATTCCCGGCCTGATCGAAGGCGCGGCGGAAGGCGCCGGCCTGGGCCACCAGTTCCTGCGTCACCTGAGCCGCACCGGCCTGCTGCTGCACATCGTCGACGTGGCGCCGATGGACGACAAGACCGACCCGGTCAAGGAAGCCAAGGCGCTGGTCAAGGAACTCGAGAAGTACGACGAAGAGCTGCTCAACAAGCCGCGCTGGCTGGTGCTGAACAAGCTGGACGTGGTGCCGGAAGAGGACCGCAAGAAGCTGGTCAAGGACTTCGTCAAGAAGATGGCCTGGAAGGGTCCCGTGTTTGAGATCTCGGCCCTGAACCGCGAAGGCTGCGAAGACCTGGTGCACGCGATCTACAAGTACCTCGAAGAGAAGCGCCACGCCGAGCAGCGCTCGGAAGAAACGCAGATGACCGAGGACGCGCGCGGCATCTCGTCCATCGATCCGGACGATCCACGCTTCAAGATCCTGGAAGACTAAGCAGTTTGATGGTCCCCGCCGCAACGCGTGAACGCCTGCGCAGCCAGCTGTTGCAGGCCACGGCCACCGTGTGCTCGCTGGCCGCGTTGTCGGCCATGCTCGATCCGGACCGGATCGCGACGCGGCTGGGACTGTTTCTCGTCGGCGTGAACGGCTACAGCCAGTTCTACGCCATCTATGTCGGAGTGCGCTTCGCTACCGCGTTGCTGGCTCTGTTGGCTGCGAGGCGGGGCGACCAGCCCATCCTCGGCGACCTCACCGCCTTGTTCATCCTGGCGCAACCGATCGGCCGCCTCGTCGCGGCATTTGCGATCGGGCTGCCCCAGGGTGTATTGTTAGCCGTTTGCGGGATCGAATTGCTGGTCGGCCTGGCGCTGCTGGCGTTGCGCCCGCGGGGACGCCTGTTTTCGCCATGACCAACCAACACGCCGACACCAACCCACTCCACTCCGTCATCCGGGAAGCCAGCCGCATCATCGTCAAAGTCGGCTCCTCGCTCGTCACCAATGAAGGCCGCGGCCTCGACCACGGCGCCATCGCGCGCTGGGCCGCGCAGATCTCCTCGCTGCGCTCGCTCGGCAAGGAAGTCGTGCTGGTCTCCTCGGGCGCCATCGCCGAAGGCATGCTGCGCCTGGGCTTCACCAGCCGCCCGACCGACATCCACGAACTGCAGGCCTGCGCCGCCTGCGGCCAGATGGGCCTGGCCCAGATCTACGAAACCAGCTTCCGCACCCATGGCGTGAAAACCGCGCAGGTGCTGCTGACCCACGCCGACCTGGCCGACCGCGAACGCTACCTGAACGCACGGTCGACCCTGACCACGCTTTTGCGCCTGGGCGTGGTCCCGATCATCAACGAGAACGACACCGTGGTCACCGACGAGATCAAGTTCGGCGACAACGACACCCTCGGCGCGCTGGTCGCGAACCTGATCGAAGCCGATGCCCTCGTCATCCTGACCGACCAGAAAGGCCTGTATTCGGCAGACCCGCGCAAGGACCCGTCCGCGAAGCTGATCCAGGAAGCCCCGGCCGGCGACACCTCGCTGGAAGCGATGGCCGGCGGCGCCGGCAGCAGCATCGGCCGTGGCGGCATGCTGACCAAGGTGCTGGCCGCCAAGCGCGCCGCGCGCTCGGGCGCCCACACCGTGATCGCCTGGGGCCGCGAAGACAACGTGCTGGTGCGCCTGGCGGGCGGCGAAGCGATCGGTACGCAACTGAGCGCCGCCACGGCGCGCTTGACTGCGCGCCGCCAGTGGATGGTCGACCACCTGCACACGGCCGGGGAGCTGGTGCTGGACGCCGGCGCGGTGCAGAAGCTGGCGAAAGAGGGTAAATCCTTATTGCCGATCGGCGTGGTCGCCGTGCGCGGCGAATTCGGCCGCGGCGCGCTGGTCACCTGCGTGGCCGAGGACGGCCGCGAGATCGCGCGCGGGCTGACCAACTACACCAGCAGCGAAGTCAAACGCATCATGCGCCACGCCTCCAGCGAGATCGAAGCCATCCTCGGCTACGTCGAGGCGCCCGAGCTGGTCCACCGCGACAACCTGGTCCTGTCCTGATTAGCTGTAGCGATCACTGCGGGTAGGGTGGACGGGTTTCCCGTCCACGCGTTCAACAAGCTACCGCGGTTCGCATCGCCGTCCGCAACAGCTCAACGTGCCTGGCGTGACAGCAGCATGCGAATACCCGCATAAGCAAACCCCCCGTCCAGCACCGCACTCACCCAGCACATCCACTTGCCGCGCACGCGCCGGCAGTCCCAGCTAAACCACCGACAGCCACACCACGATCGCCTTCGGATTCGCCAGGTGCATGGCCAGCACCCGGGCGGACGTCGGCGCAATCACGATGCGGCCTCGCCGGAGGATGGCGCGTCGTGGCAGACCACGCACAGCTTGTTGCCGTCCGGGTCGCGGAAATACGCGCCGTAGTAATGCGCGTGATAGTGGGCGCGCAGGCCGGGCGCGCCGGCGTCGCTGCCGCCGTGTGCAAGCGCGAGCGCGTGGGCCTGGTCGACGCTGGCGCGGTCCGGCGCCAGGAAGGCCGTCATCTGGCCGTTGCCAGGCGCATGCGACTGCCCGTCATGGGGCAAGCCGATCAGGAAGAGGGGGCGCGCATGGCCGGGCTCCTGCCAGCAGTCCCAGGGCCGGGCCGGATCGCAGAAGCGCTGCGAGATGCCCAGCGCGGCCATGAGCGGCTGGTAGAACGCGAGCGCACGCTCGAAATCGCTGACGCTGATGAATACATGGGAGAACATCGCTAGCTGCCTTTCCAGATTGACCCTCCTCGAATTACTACTTGATAGTAAAAATATTGCTTACATACTTACCTTCCATGCTACATTAATACCTAGCCAGTTCAACAAGATCAGGAAGGATAACGATGTCCAGCTTTTCGCGCATGGGTTTCTTCTGTTGCCTGTCCCTGGCCGCCTTGCCGGCCGCGGCCCAGGAATTGAATATCGCGTCCCAGCTTGCCAGCGGCGGCACCGGCGTCTTCGTGATCGGTGCCCTGTCGGTGCTGGCGCTGGCGGTGAGCCTGGAGCGCCTGGTCCACCTGCGCGCAGGCAGGCTGGCGCCGCCAGGCCTGGCCGAAGAAGCGCGTGTCCTGTGGCGCGCCGGCCGCTTCGACGACCTGCGCGCACAGACCACGGACGCGGACAGCATCCTGGCGCGCATCCTGGCCTGGCTGGTCGAGCAGCGCCACCTGCCGCACGATCAACTGGCGGCGCGCGCCGGGGAGATGGCAGCGCTCGAGCTGCGCCAGCAGCAGCACAAGGCCTATGCTCTGAACGTGGTGGCGACCATCGCACCCATCGTCGGCCTGCTCGGCACCGTGGTCGGCATGATCGAATCCTTTCACGTCATCGCCGGAAGCGGCATGGGCGACCCGAGCCTGCTGGCCGGCGGCATCTCGAAGGCGCTGGTGAATACCGCGGCCGGGCTGTCGGTGGCCTTGCCTTCGCTGGCCATGCACCACTACCTGCGCCACCGCCTCGCCGGCATCGGCTTTGTCCTCGAACGCCAGCTGAACGCCGTGCTGGACGAGCTGCGCCCGGCCGCACCGTCATCCGCTTCTTCTGCCGATTCCGCCATCGAGGAGGCCGCCCATGCGTATTGATGTCGACGACGACGAGCAACCCGAGATCGGCCTGATCGCGCTGATCGACTGCATCTTCTTCCTGCTGATGTTCTTCATGGTCGCGACCTCGTTCAAGCAGAAGCAGGAACAGCACAAGGAAAAGCAGATGTCCATCGTGCTGCCGCGTTCGGCCGCCTCGCTCGACATGGCCAAGGCGGCGCCGGACCCGCTGGTGATCCGCGTCGACCGCGCCGGCGGGGTGGCGCTGGGCGAGGACGCATCGTCGCCGGCGCTGTCGACCGAAGAGCTGCACGAGCGCCTGCGCGGGGAAGCCGGCCGCAATCCGGGCCGCCCGGTACGCATCGACGGCGATGGCCGCGTGCCCTACGAATCGATCGTGCGCGTGCTCGACCTGTGCCAGTTCGAAGGCCTGACCAACATCTCGATGCACACGCGGCAGAAATAGGACATGGCCGCCTTCATGACGCCGGGCCTGAAGCGGCCGCCGCTGTACGAACCGCTGCGCCGCCACCCCTGGCTGCCGCTGTCGCTGGCCGCGCACGTGGCACTTGCCGCCAGCCTGTACACGGCCGGTCCCGTGCGGGTCGGATTCAAGCACAGCGCCGACGTGCGCGTGCACGTCGAACAATCGCTGCGGCAGACGGCGCGGCGCGAAGCGCAGCGCCAGCTGCAGCAGATGGAAGAAATCAGGGAGGCGCTCCAGCAGAGTGCCGGCGTGCCTTCGAAAGGTGGCGACGCCAAGGCGGCAGCCAAGGACCCGGTCGCCCGCGCACGCCAGCTGGCGGCATCGATCGAGGCGGTCCAGCAGCAGGTGCGCGCCACCGAGATGGCGCGCCTGCTGAACATCCCGGCGCAGGAAGCGCTCAAGCGCGTGCGGGCGGAGGCGGCGCGCCTGCCCAGGCCCAAGCCCGCGCGCACCGAAGCGCCCGAGGCCACGGTGGCGCGGCTGGCGGCCCAGGCCAGGGCCGCGCTGGTCCAGCGCCGTGCCCAATTGCTGGCGCAGCAGCAGGGCACGGCCGTCCAGCCGGGCAAGCGTGCGCCAGGCGATGGCCGTGCCAGCGGCATGGCGAAGGAACGCGGTGCGGCCGGCCCGGGTGGCGGCAAGAACGGAGCTTCCGACAAAGGGGCGCCTGGCAACGGCGGCGCGAAAGGCGATGGAGGCGACAATACCGGCATGTCGTCGGCCTCCGGCAGCCGTCTCGAAGCCTTGGCCCGGGGACTGGAAATGGGACCGCCGGGCGCCTTGACCGGTTCCAGCCTGGACATGTCGAGCAGTGCCTTCAGCGACGTCCGCGGCTACGGCAGCTACCTGGCGCCGCCGCCGCTCGACGCCGCCCGCGTGCGGCCGGGCTTGGGGCGCATACTCGGCGCCGGCGGTCCGTTTGCCAGCAGGGTGGTGCTCGACACCTGGTACGTGATCGGTCCCTTCGAAGGCCACGGCGGCGACAGCCAGCAGGCGATCTACCCGCCCGAGCGCGGTGTCGACCTGGACGCTGTCTATTACGGCAAGAACGACTTGCCGGTGCGCTGGACCTGGCAGCAGGACAGCGCCTACCCCTCGATCCCGCATCCGCGCGCCGAGAACGCGGTGTACTACGCGTACACGGAAGTCACGGTCGACGACGATGTCGACCTGTGGGCCTGGATCGGCGCCGACGACGATTCGAAGATGTGGTTCAACGACCGGCTGGTCTGGATCAGCGGCGACGGCGACAAGCCCTGGTACCGCCAGCCCTTCTACCGCCAGCGCACCGCAGTGGCGACGCGCAACCTGAGCGAAGGGCAGCGCAAGCTGCACTTCCACAAGGGGCGCAACACCATCCTGTTCAAGCTGTACAACGGCGTGAACCTGATGTTTTATTCGGTGGTGCTGTCGACATGATCCAGGTCCGCCGCCATCGATTCCTGTTGCTGTCGCTTGTGACGCATGCGGCGCTGCTCGGCGTGCTGTACATGGGCGCAGTTCGCGTCCAGCAGGACCAGCAGCGCATCCAGCGCAGCCGGGAGCAGCCATCGGTCGATGCCGGCGAGCGGCTGATGGAAAGGGCACGGTTGGAGAAGCGCGTGCGCGACATGGAGCGGATCAAGTCCCAGCTGGAGTCAGGCGCAGCCGGCAAGGACGAGGACGTGCGGTTCAGCGCGCAGCCCAGGACGCCGGAAGAACTGCTCAAGCAAGCCAGGGAACTGTCCCGCAAGATCGACGAGATCGAGCGTGCCGCCCGCGCCGAACGACTGGCGAAGCTGCTCCACATCCCGAAACAGAAAGCGCTGGAAAAGGTGGCGCAGACGCGCAAGCCGGAAGCGCCGGCCGCCGCCGAGCCGCGCAAGCCCGTCGATGCGGCGGCGCAGATCGAGCAGCTCGAAGCGAAGGCACGCGAGGCTTTGGCCCGGCGCAGCGGGCAACTGGAGCAGCAGCGGGACGGCACGCGCGTGGCGGCGATCGAATCACGCAGCGGCAGCGCTGCGCGGCAGGGCGGACCAGGCAGGCCGGTCGGCAGTGCCCCGGGCTCGGGGCGCCTGGACGGCATATCCATCTCGGGCGTGTTGGGGGCAATCGATGCATTCATGAAGTCCGACCGGGCCGGCCGGGGGATCGAGGGCAATATCGTGGCGGGCCCCCACGACGACATCGATCGAACCATCGTGCGCATTCCGGACCTTCCCGCCGGCGCCAGGGTCAAGGGCAAGGGCCGCATCATCGGGCCCGGCGGCCCTTATGCCGACCGCGTCTACGTCAATCGCTGGTACCTGATCGGTCCCTTCGAGCGCAAGCATCACGACGCCTGGCTGTTGCCCGATCCGCCCGAGCAGGCCGTCATCCTGGACGCCGCCTATCGCGGCAAGGACGGCCGCCTGCTCAAGTGGGAATACGTCGACTCGGCAAGCTATCCGCTGGTGCCGCTCCGGCCCGCCGGAGAGGCCGTGTATTACGGCTATACCGAGCTGATGGTCGACAAGGAACAGGACCTGACGATCTGGGTCGGCGCCAACGACGACGCGCAGCTGTGGCTCAACGACAAGCTGGTCTGGCGCGGCAGGAGCGTGGCCAAGGCGCTGTTCTACAGCGAGGTCAACGACAGCGGCAAGCCCCATGCCGGTGATTACAATTTCAGCGAAGGCAAGCGCGTCGTGCACTTGAGACAGGGCCGCAACAAGCTGTTCTTCAAGCTGTCGAACGGATTGGGCTCCCTGTTTTTTTCGCTGGTGTTGACGAAGTGATTCGTATGCACCGTTTATCCGCCATCGCCCTCGCCCTGTGTACAGGGCATGCCGCCATCGCCGCGCCAGCCGTCGACGGGGCAATCCGGACAGCGTCACCCAGTTGAGCGCCTATTTGTTCGACGGCCAGCCGGTGCACCTGAACGACCAGCTCACGCGCGGCACCGGGCGCGTGTTGCCGGTGTGGACCCAGCCGGTGGCGAGCGACCTGCGCTTCGGCAGCCGCAAGCCGGTGTTCATCCTGGTCGGCAAGGAGACCTTTTCCGCGGCCGAGAACCTGGCCTATACGCTGCAGGCGCTGAAGCGCGCGACCATCGTCGGCGTCCCGACCGGCGGCGGTGCACACGGCGGGCGCGGATTCAGGCTGTCGGCCCACTTCATCGGCGGCATCCCGAATCGCCGGACGGTGAATGCGATGACGGGCGCGGACTGGGAAGGGAAGGGCGTGCAGCCCGACGTGCGCGTCGACGAAGCGCAGGCGCTGCAGGCGGCGCAGGCACTGGCGGCGCAGGCCATCGCCGCCGCCCCGCTCAATCCGACAGCGAAGGCACGGACGGCGGCAGGACCTGCTTCGGCGCCGGCGTCTTGTCCTTGTACTCGCACAAGTCGGCGATGATGCAGTTCCAGCACTTGGGCGTGCGCGCCACGCAGGTGTAGCGGCCGTGCAGGATCAGCCAGTGGTGGGCGTCCAGCAGGAATTCCTTCGGCACGAACTTCAAGAGCTTCTGCTCGACGATGTCGACGTTCTTGCCCGGTGCGATTTTCGTGCGGTTCGAGACCCGGAAGATGTGGGTGTCGACCGCCATCGCCGGCTCGCCGAAGGCCGTGTTGAGCACCACGTTGGCGGTCTTGCGGCCCACGCCCGGCAGCGCTTCCAGCGCCTCGCGCGAGCGCGGTACCTCGCCGCCGTACTGGTTGACCAGGATCTCGCAGGTGGCGATCACGTTCTTGGCCTTGTTGTTGTACAGGCCGATGGTCGAGATATAGGTCTTCAGCTCGTCCAGGCCGAGATCGAGGATGGCTTGCGGCGTGTTCGCCACCGGGTACAGCCGGCGCGTGGCCTTGTTGACGCCGACGTCGGTGGACTGGGCCGACAGCAGCACCGCGATCAGCAGTTCGAACGGCGTCGTGTATTCGAGTTCGGTGGTGGGCGTCGGGTTGGCGTTGCGGAAGCGCGTGAAGATCTCGAGGCGTTTGGCGGCGTTCATCGTTCAGTCTTTTTTCTCGGGCGGCGGGGGCGTGGCGGCTTTCTGGCGCGCGCGCTCGATGGCGGCGGCGATGATCGCGCGCTTGCGCTCCTTCTCGGCCAGTTCTTCCGCGTTGTTGGTTTCCTCGGCCGTCACGGCACGCATCTTTTCCAGTGCCTTGGCGGCCAGGCGCGCTTCGTTCTCTTCTTTTTCGCGCTTCAGGCGCTCGCTGCGGAAGTCGTGGCGCGCTCTAGCGGCATCGGCCTGTTCCTGCGACCAGGCGGCCCAACCGGTTTGGTCTCCAGTGATGGGCAGCATGCTGATGCAATCGACCGGGCAGGGCGCCACGCACAGGTCGCAACCGGTGCACAAGCTGGGCAGGATGGTGTGCATCTGCTTGGCCGCGCCCAGGATGGCGTCGACCGGGCAGGCCTGGATGCACAGCGTGCAGCCGATGCACAGGTTCTCGTCGATATAAGCGACCGGGCGCGGACGCTCGATGCCGTTGGCCGGGTTGATCGGGATGACGGGGCGGCCGGTCAGCGCGGACAGGCGGGCCACGCCTTCCATGCCGCCCGGCGGGCACTGATTGATCTCGGCCTCGCCACGCGCGATCGCCTCCGCATACGGACGGCAGGCGGGATAGCCGCACTTGGTGCACTGGGTCTGCGGCAGCAGGTCTTCGATCTGGTCGGCGAGCGTCTTGGTCACGGCTGTGTTGTCGAGTGAGGCTTTGACTAAACCATCATTATCCGCGAAATGACGGACGGCGTCGAAATGTGGCCTTGCGTGGGCTGGATAACGCATGGGCCGAAGTTCCGATGCGATCGGCCTGCCTGGGTGATGCACCTAACGGAGCGCCGGGGGCGCTTGGTGGTCTACTGGCGACAAGCAATGAACCTCGAGGAGGGTCTTATGAGCAAAAAGCATTGGATGGTTTTCGCCCTGGCGGCCGCGCTGGTGAGCGCTGCGGCGCCGGGCTTCGCCCAGGACCGCTACCATGGCGGTGGTGACCGCGACCGTTACAGCCAGCGCGACAATGACCGCCGCGACGACGGGCGGCGTGACTACAACGACCGCCGTGACGACGGCCGCCGTGACGACGGCCGCCGTGACTTCAACGACCGCCATGACGGCCGCCGCGACTACGACGGCCGCCGCAACGACCGCCGCTGGGACGGCGCCGGCCCCTCGCACGACCTGCGCCGCGGCGGCCGCCTGCCGAACCAGTATCGCAACCGCCAGTACGTGGTCGACGACTGGCGCGGCCACCGCCTGCGCCAGCCCCCGCGCGGCTACCACTGGGTCCAGACCGGCGGCGATTACGTGCTGGCGGCGATCGCCACCGGCGTGATCGCGGACCTGATCATCAACAGCCGTTGAGTTCTTAGCGTTCACCGAGTCCGAGGGCTGCCCGTTGGGGCGGCCCCGGTAGGCGATACCGGTTGTCCGCTTCTTTCATGCAAGGAGGCGGTGTGAACGGCCTGCTTCGCTTTGCGAGGCGGGCCGTTTGCACGTGGGAGATGAGAAATAAAAATGCCGCGATTTACGCGGCATTTTTTATCGAAGCCCCTGCCAATCAGGCATGCTTCCGAATGAACTCCCCAATCATCGGACAAATGATCTCGCGCCAGCGGCGTCCCGAGAAAATACCGTAGTGACCGCATTTCGGCGCCGTGAAGTGCTGGTGCTTGTCTTCCGGGATACCGGTGCAGAGCTCGTGCGCGGCCTGGGTCTGGCCGGCGCCGGAGATGTCGTCGAGTTCGCCTTCGATGGTGAACAGGGCGACACTCTCGATATCCTGCGGGCGCACCAGCTTGCCGCCGACTTCCCAGGTGCCTTTCGGCAGGCGGCATTCCTGGAACACGGTCTTGATGGTTTCCAGGTAATACTCGGCCGGCATGTCGAGCACGGCGTTGTATTCGTCGTAGAACTTGCGGTGCGCTTCCGCCGAATCGTCGTCGCCGCGCACCAGGTGCTGGTAGAACTCGCGATGGCTCTGGGCGTGGCGGCCCGGGTTCATGGCGATGAAGCCGGCGTGCTGCAGGAAGCCCGGGTAGACCTTGCGCCCGAAGCCCGGGTAATTGCCCGGCACCGCGTAGATCACGGTGTTCTCGAACCACGAGAACGGCTTTTCCATGGCCAGGTCGTTCACCGCCGTGGGCGATTTGCGCGGATCGATCGGGCCGCCCATCATGATCATGGTCTTGGGCAGCTTCGGATCTTTCTCGGTCGCCATCAGCGAGATCGCGGCCAGCACCGGCACGGTCGGCTGGCAGACCGAGATCACGTGCACGTCCGGGCCCAGGTGGCGGATGAAGTCCTGGACGTAATAGATATAGTCGTCGAGGTGGAATGCGCCATCGGACAGCGGCACCATGCGGGCGTCGACCCAGTCGGTGATGTAGACGTCCTGGTTCGGCAGCAGGGCGCGCACGGTGTCGCGCAGCAGGGTGGCGTGGTGGCCGGACAGCGGCGCGACCACCAGCACCGTCGGCTGCGCCAGCGCGGCGAAGTCGGCGTCCGCCATGTCTTTCTTGAAATGCAGCAGCTTGCAGAACGGTTTGCTGACGGCCGTGCGTTCCATGATGCCGACGGTCTGGCCGTCGATGGTGGTCGAATTCAGGCCGAAAGCGGGTTTTTCGTAATCCTTGCCCAGGCGATACATCAGCTCGTAGCCGGCGGCGATACGTTGCGAGAACGGGGTGTGCGCGAACGGGGAAACCGGGTTCGAAAACAGCTTGGCGGAAGCGTCAGCCCACTGCATCAGCGGGTTCAGGAAGGAGCGTTGCATTTCGTGCAGTTGATAAAGCATATGATTTCCTTCGCGATGTCTGTGCGTCCAATCAATTTTTGCGCATCAGATTCGTCAATTATAGGCCAATTGGTTTGACGTGGAGCAACATCTAGAGGCCTTTCTCGATTGAATAATAGTGCGATGCAACAGTAGTATCACATTCCTCATACCGTCATCGGTTAAGTGACCTACATAAGAAAAATGCCCCGCACTGGGCGGGGCATTTCGTGGCGGCTCCGTTACGGAACGCTATCGGGTCAAGCAGAGACTCAGTCGAAGACCGGGGTCTCGACGCCGAGGATCTTGTGCAGCTTCGGCGAGGTGGTGGTGTACTGCATATGGATCTTCTTGTCCGGGAAGATGTACGGCGCGGCGCCGAAGGCGGCCAGCGCGGCTTCGTGGAAGCCCGACAGGATCAGCTTCTTCTTGCCCGGGTAGGTGTTGATGTCACCCACGGCAAAGATGCCCGGCACGTTGGTCTCGAACTTCTCGGTGTCCATCACCTTCAGCTGCTTGCGCTCGATGTCCAGGCCCCACTCGGCGATCGGGCCCAGCTTCGGCGACAGGCCGAAGAACACCATCAGCATGTCCAGCGGAACGCGGCGGGTCACGCCGTCGGCGCCGGTGACCTTGACTTCGGACAGCTTGCCGTCCTTTTCGTCGAAGCCGGTGACCTGGCCGGTGATCAGCTGCATTTCGTACTCTTCGCACAGCTGCTTCATCTTGGCGACCGAGGCCGGGGCGGCGCGGAAGTCGTCACGGCGGTGCACCAGCACGACCGACTCGGCCTTGCCGACGAAGTTCAGGGCCCAGTCCAGCGCGGAGTCGCCGCCGCCGCAGATGACCAGGTTCTTGCCGTCGAACAGTGCCGGATCCTTGACGCGGTAGAACAGCTGGCTGTTCTCGAATTTCTCGATGCCGTCGACCTTGATCGTGCGCGCCTGGAACGAACCGACGCCGGCAGCGATGAAGATGGTCTTGGTGATGAAACGGGTGCCGGTCGAGGTTTCGACGTTGAAACGGTGGTCTTCGCGGCGCTGGACCGTGGTCACTTCCTGGCCCAGGTGGAAAGTCGGGTCGAACGGTTCGATCTGCTTGAGCAGGTTGTCGGTCAGTTCCTGGCCGGTGCAGACCGGCACGGCCGGGATGTCGTAGATCGGCTTGTCCGGGTACAGTTCCACGCACTGGCCGCCGACGGCCGGCAGCGAATCGATGACGTGGGCTTTGATTTCCAGCAGGCCCAGTTCGAACACCTGGAACAGGCCGACCGGACCCGCGCCGATGATCACGGCATCGGCTTCGATGGCGCCGGCAAAGGAGCTGTTGGGAGCGATGGTGCCCGCTTCGGGGGTGATAGTCATGCTTACTTCCTGTTGATGTGTATTGGGTAGGAGAGGGCGGACCGGCTGCGGCCGGCTAAGAGGACACATCACCGGAGCAAGGACGCGCTGGGCGTCCCGCTCCGGCGGATCTCATCGGGCCAGTTGGTCCAGCTTGTCCTTGACGTCTTTCCACTCTTCCGCGTCGGGCAGGGCCGGCTTGGTCTTGGTGATCGACGGCCAGTTGCGTGCCAGGTCGACGTTGATCTTGATGAATTGCTGCTGGTCCGACGGCACGTCCTCTTCCGCATAGATGGCGTTGACCGGGCATTCCGCCACGCACACGGCGCAGTCGATGCATTCATCCGGGTCGATGACGAGGAAGTTCGGGCCTTCGCGGAAGCAATCTACCGGGCAGACATCCACGCAATCGGTATAGCGACAACGGATGCACGATTCGGTGACAACGTGGGTCATAACAGTCCTATTTATTAGATGTGAGCGGCGGCGTTGGGCGTAGGGAAGCTCGCCGGACGCGGCAAAGCACTGTATTTTAGGGCAATTCGGCTTTTACGACAAATCAGGCTTATACACAATACACATAAGCAAATGTGATCGTGGTGCCACGCCAAATCGATTGCGATGAAGAAAAAACAAGGGCCGGCGCAGGCGCGTCGGCCCCGAGGATTCCCCGTGTGTTCAGGTCACCCGATCGGTGACGGCCGGGTCATCCTCCGCTGCCGCGGACGTGGTCGAGGTCGCTACCGAGGCGGCCACGACCGTGGCGGTTTCGCCCGCCGTGCGCAAGGACGCGACCACGGCCGCCACCTCGGTGGTGGCCTGCGGCGTCTCGCTGCCGGCCGGGCCGAAGCGGCCATGTTCGGCGCACCAGCGCGCCAGCGCCGCCGCCTCGGCGTCGAGGATGCGTTCGACCTTGTAATACTCGGCCAGGTTCATCGTGCCGCAGCAGGCGCGCCGGTCCTGGCGCGCGCCCGGGGCGTCGGTGACCAGTGCCGCCAGGCGCAGCCCGGGCGGATGCCCGCCGGTGAGGGACGCCGGCACGTCCAGCACCTCGCGCTGGGCGAAGCGGTCGCGGATGAAGCCGGTGTAGGCGGACGGCTGGCCGTCTTCCTGGCACAGGCGCAGCATCTCGTTGGCAACATCGGCATAGCTTGCGGCAAGGTCGGGGGCGGCCACCAGCGCGCGCAGCACCAGGCCGCGCAGCCAGGCGGCCACGCGGTGCAGCACGCCGGCGCAATCCTCGAGCTCGGGCTTGCGCTCTTGGGCGAAGATGTCGGCCAGGATGTCGTAGACGGCGCCGGTGAACACCTGCGAGATCGCGTGCACCTCGGTGCCGGCCTGGGTCAGGGTCAGGTCGTTGTCGGCGTTGCGCAGGCCGTTGGTGCTGCCCAGCGCCAGGCCGAACTGCTCGGCAATGTCGGCGAGGAAAGTTTTATCGTGCAGGAGGGCCTTGGTCTGGACCACCACGGCTTCGCACTGGTCGAGCTGGGACAGGACCAGGAAGATCGCGGTGAGGTCGCCGAAGGATTCGTGCAGGCCGCCGGTCTGGGGCGGATTGTCGGCTTCCAGCCAGTGCGGTTTCAAGCCGTCGAGCACCGCGTGGCCGGTTTCGTGCGCGACGATGTCGAAGGAACGGCAGGTGTAGACGCGACCGCTTTCTTCGGAAGCCAGGAAATGGCCGAACTTCAGGCAGCCCTGCGAGCGGCTGTAATACGCGTTCATGACGTCCTGCAGGCCGTAGGGGAAGACCTGCAGCGGCGCGGTATCGACGCTGCTGTTCCATTGCCAGGGCAGGGGCAGCAGGGTGCCGGCGGCGGACAGCGCGCGCTGGTACATGGTCAGGGTCTGGCGCACCACGGCAAAGGTATGGACGGCGTCGAACTGCGGGGTGTCGGGCATGGTCACGAAGTCGCCGAAGGCGTTCGGCTCGACCGCGGGAATGGCCGGATCCTTGATCTCGATGCGGGCGTCCCTCGGCCCGGTCAATACCACGCCCGGCAGGAAGGCGCGCCGGGTGCCGATCTCGTCCACGGAAGGATCCTGCTTCCACATCAGCACGCGGGCGCCGAAGGCGTAGGGCAGGGGGACGTCGCCGGGCGCGCCTTCCTCGGCGGCATCGGGCGCGCCCGGACCGGTGAAGCCCCCTGGCGCCAGCCCCGCGCCGACCGGGCGTGGACGTCCGGGCTGGTCGAGCAGCTGGGCCGCCTTGCGGTGCTGCCGGTAGGGGGCGCTGGGCATCGGGATGAAGCCGACGGGGGGCGGCACGGGGGTGTCCATCTTGATTCCTCCTGGAAAGGTATGCAGGGGAATAGTCGCCGCTTGCTCAAGTGAGCTATTGACTATGGTCAATTGAGCTGGCCTTTGTGCAGCTCAACTGGCATCATGGCGGGCTCTTTGATTCAGGAAGGAATTGCCGGCATGGCGGACATCAGCATCACCCAACAGCACAGCCTGAGCGACGACGCGGCACGCGGCGCGGCGCAAAAAGTGGCGGACAAGCTGGTCAGGGAATATGGACTGGATTGCAAGTGGGAGGGGAACATCCTGCGCTTCGAGCGCAGCGGCGTGGAAGGATCGCTCGCACTGGGCGAGCGCCAGGCCGCGCTGCGCATCAAGCTGGGTTTCCTGATGAGTGCTTTCGCGCCGGCCATCGAGCAGAAGGTGGCGGAAAGCATGCGCAAGACCTTCGTCAGCTGACATTGCGGCCCGGGCCGCAAGGATGCATCAGGCGTCTTTCAGTTCTTCGATCAGGTCGACGTATTGCTGCTGGGCGTCTTCCTGCGAGGTGCCCTTCAGGGCCGCCCAGGCATCGTACTTGGCGCGGCCGACCATGTCGGTGAAGCCCGGACGCTCGCCGGTCACGTCGCCGCTCGATCCTTGCTTGTACAGCGAGTAGATCTTCAGCAGCGTCATGTTGTCCGGACGTTCCGGCAGGTTCTTCGAATCGATCTGGGCCTGGGCAAAGTGCTCTTGCAAACTCATGGTGACTCCTTCGTGATATGCATTGATGGCAAGATTTCGGGGCATCTTAGCGCATCGTGGGCCTAATCACGGCTGAGTTGCAGGCATTTTAGAGGAATTGCTCGGTAGGGTGGACAGCTTCGCTGTCCACACGGTGATACGTAGCGGCTCCGTTATCGTGTACCTGACTGGAACCGATAACTATCACCGCGTGGACGGCACAGCCGACTCGCCGTCCGCGTCCACCCTACGCGGACAGGCAGGCTTACACGCCCAGCAGTTCGACGTCGAAGATCAGCGTCGCATTCGGCGGGATCACGCCGCCGGCGCCGCGGGCGCCGTAGCCCAGGCTTGCCGGGATGACCAGGCGGCGCGCGCCGCCGACCTTCATGCCCTGCACGCCTTCATCCCAGCCCTTGATCACATGACCGGCGCCCAGCGGGAACTGGAACGGGTCGTTGCGGTCCTTGCTGGAATCGAACTTGGCGCCGGGGGTGCCGTCGTCGTTCTGCAGCCAGCCGGTGTAATGCACGGTGACGTATTTGCCGGCGGTCGCTTCCGGGCCGCTGCCCTCGACGGTGTCTTCGTACTGCAGGCCGGAATTCGTGGTGTTGAAAGCCATGGAGTTTCCTTCTTGTTCACGTTAAAGTCCGATTGTAGTCCATGGCCTGTCAAAGCGCTAATGACAGGCTTTTCACTGTGTTGCGGCGGCGCGCCGAATCTGTGCGAAAACTGTCTAAATCCGGTCAACCGTCCATTGACACTGAACGTTTCCCCGTAGAATAAGAACCTTTCCACCTCCGGGCTCCCGTCCTGCCATGCTGCGCCGTTTCCAGAAGTTTTTCCTCTCCGTCGCCTGCCTGCTTTCCGCCGCCCAGGCCGCCCAGGCCAATGTGGTCGTGGTCCTGAATTCGCGCGATGCCACCGTCCAGCTGCTGGACCAGGCCACCGGCACCGACCAGGGCACGTTTGCCGTCGGCAAGGAGCCGCACCACCTGATGGCGACGCCGGACAACAAGTCCGTGATCGTGGCCAGCTCGATGGGCAACGAACTGATCTTCCTGGACCCGATCACCGGCAAGATCCAGCGCCGCCTGACCGACGTGCTCGACCCCTACCAGATCGGCTTTTCGCCGGACCAGAAATGGTTCGTCTCGACCGCGCTGCGCCTGGACCGTGTCGACATCTACCAGTACGTGAACGGCAACCTGGTGCTGAGCCGCCGCGTGCCGCTGCCGCGCATGCCCAGCCACATCGCCTTCGATGCCGCCAGCACCACGGCCTTCATCACGCGCCAGGGCAGCGACCAGGTCAGCGCGATCGATCTCAAGACCGGCGCGGTCAAGTGGACCCTCCCGGTCGGCAAGCTGCCGGCCGGTATCACCATGACCCCGGATAACAAGTACCTGCTGGTCGGCATCATGGGCGCCGACTACGTCGAAGTCATCGACTGGCGCACCGCGAAGACGGTCAAGCGCATCAAGACCGGCATGGGCGCCCACAACTTCCGCGCGCTGGGCGACAAGCGCCACATCTTCGTGTCGAACCGGGTGCAGAACTCGATCAACATCATCGACCAGGTCACGCTGGAAAACGTCGGCATGATCCCGGTGCCGGGCGGCCCGGACTGCATGGAACTCTCAAGCGACGGCAAGACCCTGTGGGTGACCCAGCGCTGGATCAAGAAGGTGGCCGTGATCGACGTGGCCAGCCGCAAGGTCGTCAAGATGATCCCGGTGGGGCGCTCGCCGCACGGCGTGTTCTTCGCTAACTCGGCCCCGAGGATGTAATGCGGGGAGGGCCTGCAAAAGCCTCCATGGCTGCGTTGCATCGTCTCGCCGTACCAGGCGTACTGTCTTCGACGCTGCGTCGGTCGGCCGCATCCCTTGCCCTGAAGGCTTTTGCAGGCCCTCCGGTGCTGGGTGCAATCCTGCTGGCGGCCATCTTCCAGCCCGCCGATGCGGCCGATGCCTGCAAGGGCACGATCTACCTGACCTTCGACACCGGCAGCCAGTCGCAGGCCGAGCTGATCGCCGACACGCTGCGCAAGCACGGCGTCAAGGCCACCTTCTTCCTGGCCAACGAAAAGACGGTGCGCGGCGACTGGTCGCTCGACCCGTCCTGGTCCGCCTACTGGAAGGCGCGCGTGGCGGAAGGGCATGCCTTCGGCACCCACACCTTCGACCACGTCTACTGGCGCGCCGACGAAGCCGGCGGACGCATCAAGGTCAGGCCCCAGTTCGGCGCCCAGGGCGGCACAACGCAAAACTGGAGCGCCCAGCAATACTGCGACGAGCTGCGCCGCGTCGACACCCGCTTCACGCAACTGACCGGCCGCCACATCGACCCGATCTTCCGCGCGCCCGGCGGCCACACCTCGCCCAACATCCTGGCCGCCGCGAAAGCCTGCGGCTACCGCCACGTGGGCTGGGCCAAGGCCGGCTTTTCGGGCGACGAAACATCGAGCGAAGCCTACCCCAACGCGCTGCTCCTGAAGCGCGCGCTCGACAAGCTGAGGGACGGCGACATCTTCATGGCCCACATGGGCATCTGGTCGCGCCAGGACCCGTGGGCGCCAGCCAACCTGGACCCCCTGATTACCGGGCTCCAGCAGAAAGGCTTCTGTTTCGCTACACTGCGTGATCATCCGGCTTACCGGCTGCCGACACAATGACTTCTTGATATCGGAATACCCGCAGCATGATCCAGCACTTCCTCGATTGGTTCGCATTCCTCCAGGGCTGGCTGTTCGAAAGCCTGGTCGAGCCCTTCCTGTTCCATTCCGGCCTCGGCGAGTACACCGAGGACGCCTTCGAGGGCGTCGAATGGTTCCTCATCGGCGCCTGCGAAGTGGCGGCCCTGTGGCTGGTGCTGCGCCCGCTCGAAGCGGTCATCCCGGCCCAGCGGATGACCGACCGCCGCGCGCGCTGGAACGATTTCATCTACACCCTGATCCACCGCCTTGGCCTGTTCACGATGGCGGTGTTCTTCACCTTCGACCCGCTGATGGACCGGGTGGCCGGGGCGCTGCGCATGGAAGGCGTGCACCCGTTCAACCTCGAGTCCCTGATGACGGGCTTCCATCCGCTGGCCGCGTTCCTGATGTACCTGGTGGTGCTGGACTTCTTCGATTACTGGTTCCATCGCGGCCAGCACAAGTTCCGCTGGTGGTGGGCGCTGCACAGCCTGCACCACAGCCAGCAGAACATGAACCTGTGGAGCGACAACCGGAACCACCTGCTGGACGACTTGCTGCGCGACGTCTACCTGGCCGTGATCGCGCTGGCGATCGGCGTGGCGCCGTCCCAGTACGTGCTGCTGGTCTCGGTGTCGCGCGCGCTGCAGTCGCTGCAGCATGCGAACGTGCGCATCCACTTCGGCGCCATCGGCGAGCGGCTGCTGGTCTCGCCGCGCTTCCACCGCACCCACCACGCGGTCGGCATCGGCCACGAAACCCGGGGGCGCGAGCTGGGCGGCTGCAATTTCGGCGTGCTGCTGCCGGTGTGGGACATCCTGTTCCGCACCGCCAACTTCGCCCCGGGCTGGCACGGCACCGGCGTGCGCGACCAGTTCGAGCGCGTGAACGCCGATGGCAGCGTGCGTCCGGGCCGCGACTATGGCCGCGGCTTCTGGCGCCAGCAGTGGCTGGGCATGGTGCGCATGGTCGACGCCTTCCGCGCAATCGGCCGGAAGCGCGCCTCATGATGCGCCCGATCGCCATCGCCTACGGCCGCGCACTGCGTTCGCAGTTCTCGAGCCGCATGCTGCTGCTGTCGATCGTGCCGCTGCTGCTGTCGCTGGCGCTGTGGGGCGGCCTGCTGTACGCCGGGATGCAGCCGCTGCTGGATTATCTCCACGCCGTGTTCAGCGAATACGGTCTGTTCGAGACCAGCGGCAGCGTGCTGGCCAGCCTCGGCCTGGGCTTCTTGAAGACCCTGGTGGTGCCGCTGGTGGCCATGCTGGCGCTGCTGCCGCTGATGATCATCACCTCGCTGCTGTTCATCGGCATCGGCGCCATGCCGGCCATCGCGCGCCACGTCAGCCGCATCCAGTTCCCGCAGCTGGAGCGCCTCGAGGGCGGCAGCTTCCTGGGCAGCCTGGCCGTGAACCTGACCGGCATCCTCGTGTTCACGCTGCTGTGGATCGTGACCCTGCCGCTGTACGCGCTGGCGCCGGTGGCGCTGGTGGCGCAGGCCGTGCTGTGGGGCTGGCTGACCGCGCGCGTGATGAGCTACGACGCGCTGTCGATCCACGCCAGCCGCGAAGAGCGGCGCGCCATCGTGATCTCGCGCGGACGCCAGCTGCTCGTCATCGGCACCATCTCCGGCCTGCTCGGCGCGCTGCCGGGCGTGGTCTGGATCGGCGGCGCGCTGTTCTCCGTGGTGCTGTTCCCGGTGCTGGCGGTGCTGTCGATCTGGCTCTACCTGATCATCTTCATCTTCACCGGGCTGTGGTTCCAGTATTACTGCCTGCAGGAGCTGGCCGACCTGCGCGCCGCCAGGGAAGCCGGCACCCTCGACAAGGCCTGAACGACCGGGGCGGGCGGTGCGTCGCCCGCCGGCGCTTCGTGGCACACTGCAAGCACCCCCTTTCTGGAGAACACGCATGGCATTCGGCCTCATCATCATCGGCGACGAAATCCTGTCCGGCAAGCGCAGCGACAAGCACCTGCCCAAGGTCATCGAACTGCTCGGCGAGCGCGGCCTGCAACTGGCCTGGGCCGAAGTCGTCGGCGACGATCCCGAACGCATCACGGCGCTGCTGCGCCGTTCCTTGGCCGGACCGGACATCGTGTTTTCCTGCGGCGGCATCGGCGCCACGCCCGACGACCACACGCGCCAGTGCGCGGCCGCGGCGCTCGGCGTGCCGCTGGCGCTGCATCCCGAGGGCAAGCTGCTGGTGCAGGAGCGCATCCGGGAGACCACGCCGGACGCCGACCTGGACGCCCCGGACAACCTGCAGCGCCTCAAGATGGCCGAGTTCCCGCAAGGTGCCGGCCTGATCCCGAATCCCTACAATCGCATCCCCGGCTTCACGGTGGCCGATCACCACTTCGTGCCGGGCTTCCCGGTGATGGCCTGGCCGATGATCGCCTGGGTGCTCGACACCCATTACGCGCACCTGTTCCACGCGCAGGCGCGTGCCGAGCAGGCCGTGCTGGTCTACGAGCAGGCCGAATCGACGCTGACGCCGCTGATGGAGCGCCTGGAAGCGCGCTATCCCGGCGTCCGCGTATTCAGCCTGCCGAGCGTGGGCGATGCGCAGACGCGCCGCCATATCGAGCTCGGCGTCAAGGGAGATCCTGAACAAGTGACGCCGGCGTTTGCCGACCTGCGGGCCGAGTTGGCGCAGCTCGGCGCCGAGACTGCGCCTGTGTAGGATTAATCTTAAGAAACATTGACTTCCTTGCACGGCCGGACAAACTGTGCCGTTGTTTTTTTGCGAAAATACTGGGGCGACGTCAAAAAACTGCGCAAGCGGTTCCAGAGCGTCACATTGATGTGGTGGAATGATGTCTGTAGGCAGCGTGATCTGGAGTGAGCTCGCGTCTGACTTTGTGACTTTTTTTGACGACCTGGATCACTCGGACCGACCAGCAGCATGGGCGAGCCGGTTGCGGGATATGCAGGGAATTCATAACCGGTTGAGCCATCATGGAAAGTATCCGCCGTCCCCGACGGCCTCGTATCGTCGCCCGCGCACTTCGCCGCATCCTTAGCCTGGCGCAGCCGGGCCAACAACCCGTCCTCGCCGGCGTGCCCGCCATGGCCGCCGTGCAGGACGTCCCGTTGCGCGGCGCGCCGGCGCGCCTGGAACCCGTCCTCGATCCCGTCGAACAGGAACTGCCCTCGCAGGCCGGTTCCGGCGGCGACGCGCCCGTGCAGCCGCAATCGCAGCCGCCGAAGCGCCGCTGGCGCAAGGTCAAGCGCGCCTTCCTGGTGCTGCTGCTGCTCGCCGTGGCCGCCGCCTCGGCGCTGGGCGTGTACGAAAGCCGCACCTCGGCGCTGCAGGCGCGCTTCTTTTCGGAGCTGGCGAAAAAGGTCAGCTACCGCGTGCAGGCCGGCCCCAGCGACGCGATCCGCTTCCCGTCCTCCAGCCCGTACGACGAGCGGCTCGGCTACTCGAACCTGCCGAACTACCTGGCCAAGCTGAAGACGCGCGACTACGTGGTCGCATCGCAGGCGCGCATGTCGCCCAAGATGCTGGAGCTGGCCGACATGGGCCTGTACCCGACCTACCGCGAAAAGACCCGCGCCGGCCTGGACATCCTCGACTATGGCGGCGAGACGCTGTTCTCGGCGCGCTTCCCGGAGCGCCTGTACGAGAAGTTCGATGCCGCACCTTCGCTGCTGGTGCAAAGCCTGCTGTTCATCGAGAACCGCGAGCTGCTCGACTCGACCTATCCGAAGCGTAACCCGGCGGTCGAATGGGACCGCTTCTCGAAGGCGGTGTTCGACAAGACCCTGCATTCGGTCGGCCTGGGCAGCGGCTCGCGCGTGGCCGGCGGCAGCACGCTGGCCACCCAGATCGAGAAGTACCGCCACTCGCCGGAAGGCCGCACCGCGTCCACCACCGACAAGCTGCGCCAGATGGCCTCGGCCACGCTGCGCGCCTACGAAGGCGGCGAGAACACCGGCGCGGCGCGCCGCCGCATCGTGCTCGAATACCTGAACACCGTGCCGCTGTCGGCCAAGCTCGGCTACGGCGAAGTGAACGGCATCGGCGACGGCATGTGGGTCTGGTACGGGCGCGACTTCGCCCAGGTCAACCGCATCCTGGCCAGCAATGCCGTCACCCCGGAATTCGCACTGGTCTACAAGGAAGCGCTGTCCCTGATGATCGCGCAGCGCCGCCCGGCCTACTACCTGGGCGCCGGCGAGAAGGACCTCGAGATCCTGACCAACAGCCACCTGCGCGTGCTGGCCCAGGCCGGCGTGATCTCGGCGCAGCTGCGCGACGCCGCCCTGAACGTGGTGCTGCACCCGGCCCTCGGCTCGGGCGTGGCGCCGCCGCCGGCCAATACCTTCGTGACGCGCAAGGCCGCCAACGCGGTGCGCAACCACCTGGCCAACCTGCTGGGCGACTCGCGCCTGTACAACCTGGACCGCCTCGACCTGACGGTGCAGACCACGCTCGATTCGGATGCGCAGAAGGCCGTCACCGCCGCGCTGCGCCGCCTGACCGACAACGAAGCGGCAGCCGCCGCCGGCCTGACCGGCAAGGGCATGCTCGGCAACGGCGACCCGTCCAAGGTCGTGTACAGCTTCACGCTGATGGAACGCGGCGACAAGGTCAACTACCTGCGCGTCCAGACCGACAACTACGACCAGCCGCTCGACATCAACGAGGGCGCCAAGCTGGACCTGGGTTCGACCGCCAAGCTGCGCACGCTGGTGACCTACCTGGACATCATCGACCAGCTGCACGGGCGCTACGAGCCGATGAGCAAAGCGCAGCTGGCGCAGCAGCGCATCGATCCGAAGGACCGGCTGTCGGCATGGGCGGTCGAGTACTTCGCGACGCTGCCGGAAGGCGCGGACCGCGGCTTGACGCCGATGCTGCACGCGGCCATGGAGCGCAAGTATTCCGGCAACCCGGGCGAAGCCTTCTTCACCGGCGGCGGCGTCCACACCTTCGGCAACTTCAGCAAACTCGACGACGCGCGCATCCTGACCGTGCAGCAAGGCCTGCAGAACTCGACCAACTTGCTGTTCGTGCGCCTGATGCGCGACGTGGTGCGCTACTACATGTTCCAGCTGCCGGGCTCCTCGGCCCAGCTGCTGGCCGACGCCGACGATCCGCGCCGCGCCGAATACCTGTCGCGCTTTGCCGACCGCGAAGGCCGCGAATTCCTGGCGCGCTTCTGGAACAAGTACCGCGTGATCGCGCCGAACGAGGTCGAGCCGACGCTGATGCAGGGCGTGCGCATCAAGGCCTCGAAGCTGGCGGCGGTGCACCGCACCGTCCACCCGGACGCCTCGCTGGCCGAGTTCAGCAAGTTCATGCACGCCTGGCTGCCGGCCGAGATCGAGGTCGACGACGAACACATCGCCAAGATGTACGACCAGTACGCCCCGGCCAACATGTCGCTGGCCGACCGCGGCTACGTCGCCTCGGTGCACCCGCTCGAGCTGTGGCTGGTCGGCTACCTGCGCACCCATCCGAAAGCCGGCTGGGACGAGGTCACCAAGGCCTCGGTCAAGGAGCGCCAGGAAGTGTACTCGTGGCTGTTCAAGACCCACCGCAAGCACGCCCAGGACAAGCGCATCGCCGGCCTGATCGAGGTCGAAGCCTTCCTCAAGATCCACGCCCAGTGGAAGAAGATGGGCTACCCCTTCGATTCGCTGGTGCCCTCGTATGCCACCACGCTGGGCGCCTCGGCCGACCGCCCGATCGCGCTGGCCGAATTGATGGGCATCATCGTCAACGGCGGCGTGCGCAAACCGACCCAGCGCATCGACTCGCTCCACTTCGGCAAGGACACGCCGTACGAAACCCTGGTCAAGCGCAGCGATGCCGTGAAGGGCGAGCAGGTGCTGAACCCGCTGGTGGCGCGCGCCGTCGCCGACGCCATCAAGGGCGTGGCCCAGGAAGGCACCGCCAAGCGCGTCAAGATGGCCTTCGTCAAGCAGGACGGCAGCGTGATCTCGATGGGCGGCAAGACCGGTACCGGCGACCAGCGCTTCGACGTCTACGGCGCCGGCCACCGCCTGATCGAATCGCGTTACGTGAACCGTTCGGCCACTTTCGTGTTCAACATCGGCGAGCGCTTCTTCGGCAGCATGACCGCCTACGTGCACGGTCCGGAATCGGCCCGCTACGACTTCACCAGCGCGCTGCCGGTGCAGCTCTTGGTGACGCTGGCGCCGAGCCTGATGCCGATGGTCGAGAAACAGGACACGGTGACCATCCCGGGCCTGCACGTCGACCGGCCGGGTTTGGCTGCGCCGGCCGGTCCGGCCGATGCGGTCGCGACCGACAAGGAGCAGGCCGTGTCCGGCGACGACGCCGCCGGTGCCGAAGCCGCCGAGGCGATGCCGGTCGAGGAGGACGTCGCGCCGGCCAAGCCGGCCGCCAAGGCCTTCGACATCGAGGCCCAGCGTCCGAAGCCGGCCGCCAAGCCGGCGGGGGAGGGCGCACCGCACGCGAAGCCCGCGGCCAAGCCTGGCGCCGATGCCCCGGTCCATGCCAAGCCCGCAAGCAAGCCGGCTGCGGAAAGCACGCACGTGAAGAAGCCGGCTGCCGAGGGTTCGCACCCCAAGGACGCGGGGGAGTCGCATCCGAAGGCGACCGAGGCCGCCCGCGCCAAGCCGGCCGCGCCGCGCAAGCCCGCCGCCGACAAGGACGACGACAAGCCGGCCGCCAAACCGCGTCCGAAGGCGGCCGCGGTGGAGGAAGTCCTGCATTGAGCGGTAAGCCACGCGGGCCGGGAGCGCGATGAAACGTCCGGCCCTGCGCAAGTTCTCCCTGGTCTCGCTGCGCGACCTGCTGGTGGCGTCGGCACCGACCATCCTGCTGGTGGCGATCGCCTGCGTGGTCGCCTACTGGGTGGTCGACCCGGCACCGCCGCGCCGCGTGGTGCTGGCCACCGGCCAGGAAAATTCGGCGTATGCGGAATTCGGCCGCAAGTACGCGGCCCGGCTGGCGCGCGAGGACATCCGCGTCGAGCTGCAGCCTTCCCTCGGCTCCCAGGACAATCTGCAGCGCCTGATCGACGGCAAGGCCGATATCGCGTTCGTCCAGAGCGGCTCCACGTCCGACGCCCAGTCCGGCGAGTCGGAAGCCGAGCGGCACGGCCTGGTCTCGCTGGGCAGCCTGTTCACCGAGCCGGTGTGGCTGTTCCTGCGCCAGAGGGATGGCAAGGACGGCAAGGTGAGCAGCCTGACGCAGCTGAAGGGCCTGCGCATCAACCTCGGCCCGGAAGGCACCGGTGTGCCGAAACTGTTCCGCCAGGTGCTGGCCGCGAACGGCGTCGAGCCAGGCCAGCTGGCCATCTCCTCGATGGAAAACACGCCGGCCACGATGGCGCTGCTGGATGGCCGCATCGACGGCCTGGTATTCAGTTCGGCCCCGGAAGCGCCGCTGGTGCAGATGCTGCTGCAGACGCCGGGCATCCGCCTGTTCGACTTCCGCCAGGCCGAAGCCTACACGCGGCGCCTGCCTTTCCTCACCCACGTGGTGCTGCCGCGCGGGATCGTCGACCTCGGGCGCGACATCCCGGCCCAGGATTTCCACCTGATCGCGCCGACGGCCACGCTGGTCGCGCGCGAAGACCTGCATCCGGCGCTGGTCGACCTGTTCGTGAACGCCGCCACCGCGATCCACGGCGGCACCGGCTGGTTCCAGCAGCAGGGCCAGTTCCCGTCGCCGCGCTACACCGAGATCCCGGTCTCGAAGGAAGCGGCGAAATACTACCGCGACGGCCCGCCTTTCCTGCAGCGCTACCTGTCGTTCTGGCTGGCCAACCTGTTCGATCGTTTATGGGTGGTGGCGGTGGCGCTGGCGGCCCTGATCATCCCGCTGTCGAAGATCGTGCCGCCGCTGTACGTGTGGCGCATCCGCTCGCGCGTGTACCGCTGGTACGGCCAGCTGCGCGCGGTGGAGCAGGAACTCGAGAAGGCGCTGGAGACGAGCGCGGATCCGAAGCGCCGCGAGGCCGTGCGCGCCGACCTGCTGCACCGGCTCGACGACATCGAGCGGCGCGTGAATCACATCTCGATCCCGCTGTCCTACGCCGACGCCCTGTACGGCCTGCGCAGCCACATCAACTTCGTGCGCCAGCGCGTGCAGGACATCCAGGCGCCCTGAGTTTCAGGCCAGGTTCAGGCCCCGGTCCAGGGCAACCCGGCCTTGCACCAGCCGCCCACGGTCTTGCGATGGCCTTCCGCATCGCGGTCGCCCTCGAAGCCCTCCAGGATGTCGAATGCGTTCTCATACCCGAGTTCGGTGGCCACGCGCGCCGCATGGCGCGAACGCACGCCCGAACGGCACAGGAACAGCACCACGTCGTCCTTGTCCGCCGCCTGTTCCAACTGCGGCCCGAAATCGGGATTCGGCGCACCACCCGGGTACAGGCTCCATTGCACCGCGCCGTGCTGGCCCTCGGGAATGGCGGGGCGGCCGATCCAGTCGCGCTCCGCGTTCGTGCGCACGTCGACCAGCTTGACCTTCGGGTCGGCCTGCAACAGTTCGAACGCTTCCCGGGGCGTGACCGCCCCGGCGTAGGGCTGGCCGGCACCACGGCTGCGCGCGGTGTCGAGGATGTCGTCGAGTTTGCTCATGTGTTCTCCTGTTCAATGATGGGGCGTCATTGCTCCCGGCTCGCACAAATGGTGCAGTGCGCTTTAACTTGGTGCATACTGAGAAAATTGCACCCTCCTGGTGCGCATGCTTGCGTTTGCATCAAAGCTGTGCACCCGAGCCGGATCATTGATTTTACGGGGCAAATCCTGACGCACCAAAGGATTGATTGTTTATTTGCTCATAGTCAAGTGCTGGCACAATTTCTGCTACATGGAGGGTGCGCTGCCGCAAAGCCCATTGGCTTGATCGGCACCCCTTTTTCACTTAGGAGATACACGAATGGCAAGGACCGCCGCAGATGTAATGCAGATGCTGAAGGACAACGAAGTCAAGTTCGTTGATTTGCGTTTCGCCGATACCCGCGGCAAGGAACAGCACGTGACCGTCCCCATCTCGCACTTCGACGAAGACAAGTTCGAATCCGGCCACGCCTTCGACGGTTCGTCGATCGCCGGCTGGAAAGGCATCGAAGCATCCGACATGCTGCTGATCCCGGACCCGAACACCGCCAACCTCGACCCGTTCATGGAAGAGACCACCGTGTACATGCAGTGCGACGTGATCGAACCGTCGGACGGCAAGGGCTACGACCGCGACCCGCGTTCGATCGCCAAGCGCGCTGAAGCCTACCTGAAGTCGACCGGCATCGGCGACACCGCCTTCTTCGGCCCGGAACCGGAATTCTTCATCTTCGATTCGGTGAAGTGGAAAGTCGAAATGGCCGGCTCGATGGTCAAGATCGATTCGGAAGAAGCGTCCTGGTCGACCGACAAGGACTTCGAAGGCGGCAACAGCGGCCACCGTCCGACCGTCAAGGGCGGCTACTTCCCGGTCCCGCCGGTCGACAGCTTCCAGGACATGCGTTCGGAAATGTGCCTGATCCTCGAATCGCTGGGCATCCCGGTCGAAGTGCACCACCACGAAGTGGCCGGCGCCGGCCAGAACGAAATCGGCACCAAGTTCTCGACCCTGGTCGAGCGCGCCGACTGGACCCAGACCATGAAGTACGTGATCTGGAACGTCGCCCACAGCTACGGCAAGACCGCCACCTTCATGCCGAAGCCGATGGCCGGCGACAACGGCTCGGGCATGCACGTGCACCAGTCGATCTGGAAGGACGGCAAGAACCTGTTCGCAGGCGACGGCTATGCCGGCCTGTCGGAAACCGCCCTGTACTACATCGGCGGCATCATCAAGCACGCCAAGGCACTGAACGCGATCACCAACCCGGGCACCAACTCGTACAAGCGCCTGGTGCCGGGCTTCGAAGCCCCGGTCAAGCTGGCCTACTCGGCCCGTAACCGTTCGGCCTCGATCCGCATCCCGCACGTGGCGAACCCGAAAGGCCGCCGCATCGAGACCCGCTTCCCGGACCCGCTGGCCAACGTCTACCTGTGCTTCGCCGCGCTGCTGATGGCCGGCCTGGACGGCATCCAGAACAAGATCCACCCGGGCGAAGCCGCGACCAAGGACCTGTACCACCTGCCGCCGGAAGAAGACAAGCTGATCCCGACCGTCTGCTCCTCGCTGGAAGAAGCGCTGGACGCCCTGGACAAGGACCGCGAGTTCCTGACCCGCGGCGGCGTGTTCAGCGACAGCATGATCGACGCCTACCTGGACCTGAAGATGCAGGAAGTGCAGCGCATGCGCATGACCCCGCACCCGGCCGAATTCGACATGTACTACTCGTCGTAATCGGAAGAGTGTATCCTTGAAGTAACAAAACGCGGGGAATGCCGGTAGGCATCCCCGCGTTGTACTTTGAATGCGGTATAGTCGGTGATTCCCCAACCAGGCACCACCGTGCCGACTGACTGACCTGATGCGAATGACAAGCAGCCGCTTCCTCATGCGCCCGGCCGGTTTCGCGGCAGCCTTCGCGCTGGCCGCGGCCATGGCGACCCCGCATGCCCACGCCGACTCCATCGTCTACAAATGCGTCGACAAGAGCGGCCGGGTGGAATTCACCGACGTTAACAAGGCCGGCTGCAAGCCGCTCGACCTGCCCGGCTACATCCCGGCGCCACCCCAGGCCGCCCGTTCGCCGGCACCCGCCGTGAACATGCGCCAGGGCGCCGCGCGTCCGCCCACGCCCAGCCCGGCCAACTTCCCGCGCGTCGACACCGGCGCCCAGCGCGCCCGCGACGACGACCGCCGCGAGATCCTGAGCGAGGAATTGCGCGCCGAGGAAAAGAAGCTGGCCGACCTGCGGCGCGACTTCAACAACGGCGAGCCCGAGCGCCAGGGCAACGAAAAGAACTACGCGAAGTACCAGGAACGCGTGGCCAACATGCGCGACGATATCGGACGCGCGGAAAAGAACGTCGAAGCCCTCAAGCGCGAAATCGCCAACATCCGCCAGTGAAAGCCCTTTGATGAACGTGATCCCGGCCCATCCTCCTTCGCACGACCGCTACGCGGGCCTCGACCTGCTGGCGTCCGCCGTGCTGGTGATCGACGAGGACGGCCTGGTGCGCTACGCCAACCCGGCCGCCGAGCACCTGCTCGAGATCTCGGTCAAGTCGCTGTCGCGCCAGAAGCTGCTGGGCCTGTTCACCAACGGCGAGGAACTGGGCGCGCTGTGCCGCCAGGCGATCGAACACAAGTATGCCGACCTGCGCCAGGACCTGGCCCTGCACCGCCCGGCGCGCGAGCCGCTGCACGTGCACAGCATCGTCAGTGCCACCGGCGAGGCCGAGGTCGTGGTCGAGCTGCGCGAGAACGTGCAGCAGTTGAAGCTCGACAGGGAAGAGCGCATCCTCGACCAGAGCCAGGCCAACAAGGAGCTGATCCGCAATCTCGCCCACGAGATCAAGAATCCGCTGGGCGGGATCCGCGGCGCCGCCCAGCTGCTGGAACTGGAACTGCCGGATGCGTCCCTGCGCGAATACACGCAGGTCATCATCAAGGAAGCCGACCGCCTGCAGACCCTGGTCGACCGCCTGCTGGCGCCGCACCGCCGTCCGCACATCGTCGGCGACGTGAATATCCACGAAGTGTGCGAACGCGTGCGCAGCCTGGTGCTGGCCGAGTTCCCCTCTGGCCTGGCGATCCGGCGCGACTACGACGCCTCGATTCCCGAGTTCCGCGGCGACAAGGAGCAACTGATCCAGGCCGTGCTGAACATCGTCCACAACGCCGCCCAGGCCCTGCGCAGCCAGATTGGCGAGGGCAGCGCCGAGATCGTGCTGCGCACGCGGGTGGCGCGCCAGGTCACGCTGGCGAAGGTTCGTTACGGGCTGGCATTAGACTTGCATATCATCGATAACGGACCGGGCATCGCCCCCGACATCCGCGACCGCATCTTCTATCCGCTCGTCTCCGGGCGCGAAGGCGGCAGCGGACTCGGGCTGACGCTGGCGCAGACCTTCGTGCAGCAGCACATGGGCCTGATCGAGTGCGAAAGCCGGCCTGGACTCACCGATTTCCGCATCCTGATTCCGCTGCCATAAGCGGCGACTATCCAGGACGGCATCGAAGGTCCCCCTTGAACTATCGCGGGAAGTAGAAATAGATGAAACCAATCTGGATTGTCGACGACGATGCATCGATCCGCTGGGTGCTGGAAAAAGCCCTGGCGCGTGAAAACCTCGCAACCCGGAGCTTTGCCAGCGGACGCGAAGCGCTGGCGGCCTTCGAAACCGAGTCGCCGCAAGTGCTGGTGTCGGACATCCGCATGCCGGGCGAATCGGGCCTGGACCTGCTGGCAGCCGTCAAGGAAAGCCATCCCGGCCTGCCGGTGATCGTCATCACCGCCTTTTCCGACCTGGACTCCGCCGTCGCCTCGTTCCAGGGCGGCGCCTTCGAATACCTGGCCAAGCCCTTCGACATCGACAAGGCCGTCGCCCTGATCCGGCGCGCGCTGGAAGAAAGCCTGCGCGAAGCCAGCGTCGAGATCGCCCCCGCCGAAACGCCCGAGATCCTGGGCCAGGCGCCGGCGATGCAGGAAGTGTTCCGCGCCATCGGCCGCCTGTCGCAGTCGAACGTGACGGTCCTGATCACCGGGGAATCCGGCACCGGCAAGGAACTGGTGGCGCGCGCCCTGCACAAGCACAGCCCGCGCGCCGCCCAGCCTTTCATTGCGCTGAACACGGCGGCGATCCCGAAGGACCTGCTCGAATCCGAACTGTTCGGCCACGAACGCGGCGCCTTCACCGGCGCCCAGGCGATGCGGCGCGGCCGCTTCGAGCAGGCCGAGAACGGCACGCTGTTCCTGGACGAGATCGGCGACATGCCCTTCGACCTGCAGACGCGATTGCTGCGCGTGCTGTCCGATGGCCATTTTTATCGCGTCGGCGGCCACCAGCCGGTCAAGGCCAACGTGCGCGTGATCGCGGCCACCCACCAGAACCTGGAACAGCGCGTGCGCGACGGCCTGTTCCGCGAAGACTTGTACCACCGCCTGAACGTGATCCGGCTGCGCCTGCCGTCCCTGCGCGAACGGCGCGAGGATATCCCCATTCTGGTGCGCCACTTCCTGGTGCAGAGCGCACACCAGCTGGGCGTCGAACCGAAGCGCCTGAGCGAGGAAGCGCAGCGCTTCCTGGCCGGCCTCGAGTTGCCGGGCAACGTGCGCCAGCTGGAAAACCTGTGCAACTGGATCACCGTGATGGCACCGGGCCAGACCGTCGAGGTCAAGGACCTGCCGCGCAACCTGACCCAGGCCCAGCCGGCAACAAGCGTGGCCACGGTGGCGATGCCGGCGCCGTCGGCGGGCCCGCTGAGCAGCGGCATCACGACCCCGGACGGCAGCGCCATCGCCGCCTCCAGCCCGATGGGCTTCTCGGCGGTACTGCCGAACGGCGCCGACGGCTGGATCGGCCTGCTCGAACTGCAGGCGGCGCGCATGCTGTCCGACGGCCAGGTCGAGGTGATGGACGTGCTGGGCCGCCAGTTCGAATCGGCGCTGATCCGCACGGCGCTGAAGCACACGCACGGGCGCAAGAACGATGCGGCGATCCGGCTGGGGATTGGACGTAACACCATCACCCGTAAGATCGCCGAGTTGGGCATCGACGGCGCCAAGGACGAATAACCTTACGTGATTGTCGGGTAGGGTGGACGGCTTGCCGTCCACGCGTTCAACCGGCGCATGTGCGGCCGTGTACATGACAGTTGAACGCGTGGACAGCGCAGCTGTCCACCCTACGTTCGTAGCGTCGGCAAGCACCGCATTGCGTTAAACTCTGTCATCCGCGCAACAAGCGCTGCTTTGACGACTCCCATGCTGATCAACTGTGTCGCCTACCAGGAAGGCAAGAAGCTGTCCGACATTCCGGTCGAAGACATCAGCGACTACCTGGACCAACCCGGCTGCTTCGTCTGGGTGGCCCTGCGCGACGCCACCGAAGCCGAGATGCGCCAGATGCAGGAAGAATTCAACCTGCACGAGCTGGCGGTGGAAGACGCCGCCCGCGGCCACCAG
Organism: uncultured Massilia sp.; assembly: GCA_913777025.1. Lineage (GTDB taxonomy): Bacteria > Pseudomonadota > Gammaproteobacteria > Burkholderiales > Burkholderiaceae_D > Telluria. Next base: position 40,033 of record CAJYQM010000410.1, read on the forward strand.
CGCCCCAAGGTCGAGGAATACGGGGACTGCCTGTTCACCGTGGTGCACACGGTCGACCTCGAAGGCGACGAACTGGTGGCCGGCGAACTGGCCATCTTCGCCGGTCCCAACTACGTGCTGTCGATCCGGCGCGATGCCCTGAAGGGCTTCCTCGGCGTGCGCGCGCGCGCCGAGCGCGAGCCGCACCTGCTGAAGATGGGCTCCTCCTTCGTGATGTACGCGCTGATGGACGCCGTGGTCGACCGCTACTTCCCGATCGTCGACATGCTGGAATCCGAACTCGAGACCATCGAGGACCGCATCTTCACCCACGGCGCCCAGCGCAACAATGTCGAGCGCCTGTACCAGCTGAAACGCAAGGGACTGGAGCTGCGCCACGCCGTGGTGCCGCTGATGGATGCGGTCGGGCGCCTGCTGGGCGGCCGCGCGCCGACGGTGGCCAGCGGCGTGCAGGACTACTTC
>CAJYQM010000411.1 GCA_913777025.1 uncultured Massilia sp.
CGCCGCTGCTCTCGGGCAAGCGATACAGCCGGGTGAAGGTGGTCGTGTGCTTGCCGGTGTCCAGCGCTTCCGAGATCTCGCGCACGGCGATGTCGGCGTCCGGGATCAGCAGGTTGACGATCGAGGACTTGCCCATGCCGGACTGGCCGATCAGGATCGAGGACTGGCCGCCGAGCAAGGGCATCAGCTTCGCCACGGTGCCTTCCGGATCGGCCTTGGCCGAGACTTCGTGCAGCGGGTAGCCCATGCCGGTGTACAGCGATGCGCGTTCGCGGGCACGCGCCAGGCCGGCCTCGACGTCGACCTTGTTCAGGATCAGATGGGCCTCGATGCCGGCCGCCTCGCAGGCGACCAGCGCGCGCGAGACCAGGTCGTCGGTGAAACTCGGCTCGGTGGCGATGACGATGAACAGGCGCGTGATGTTCGCGGCCAGCAGCTTGCTCTTGTACTGGTCCGAGCGGTAGAGCAGGGTGCTGCGTTCGGCGATCTTCTCGATCACCGCCTGGTCGTTCGAGGTGCGCTTCAGGTGCACGATGTCGCCGACCGCGACGTTGGTCTTCTTGCCGCGCGTGACGCATTGCAGGAGCTGGTGTTCGCCATCCGCTTCGATGTCGGCCAGGTAGTGGCGGCCGTGGGCCGCGATGATGGTGCCTTTCAGATCGCTCATGCACGCTCCCGCTGCGCGTAAAGGGCGTCGGCCCTGGCCGCGCAGATGAAGTCGTTTTCGGAGATGCGGTTGCCGGCCGAATGCGTTGTCCAGGCGACCGCGCAGTGGCGGTAGCGCACCCACAGCTGCGGGTGGTGGTCCTGCTGGTGGATCATCCAGGCCAGCGCGTTCACGAAGGCCATCGTCTCGTGGTAATCGCGGAAGGCGTATTCGCGCTGCAGGTGGTCGTCGTCCAGCTGCCAGTCCGGCACCTGCGGCAGCAGGGTCGCAATGGCGGCATCGTCCAGGGCCGGCGCGCCGTGCGCGCAGTGGCGGGCGAGAAGGTCGATGCTCATACCAGCCCCGCCGCTTGCAGGTGTTGCACGCGTACCCAGGCCTGCGGGTGCGAGTCGTAGAAGGCCGAGTGGATCGGGTCCGGGGTCAGGGTCGAGGCATTGTCCTCGTACATCTTGACCAGGGCCGAGACCAGGTCGCGCGCATCGCTGTGCCTGGCGGCAAAGGCATCGGCCTCGAACTCGTGCTTGCGCGAGGTGAGCGAGCCGAGCGGGGCGAACGGGAACAGGAACACGGGCAGCGCCAACGAGAACAGCAGCAGCGCCATGGCGTCGTTCGACTGCCCAAGCAGCGGGGTGACGCCCAGGCCGTTATAGAACCAGGCCTGTTCCTTCAGGTAGCCGAGCAGCGCCAGGAACACCAGCGACAGCGCGAACATCACGGCGATGCGCTTGACGATGTGCTTGAGCTTGAAGTGGCCGAGTTCGTGGGCCAGCACGGCTTCGACCTCTTGCGGCGCGAGGCGCGTGATCAGGGTGTCGAAGAAGACGATGCGCTTGTTGGCGCCGAAGCCCGAGAAGTAGGCGTTGCCGTGGGCGGAGCGGCGGCTGCCATCCATCACGAACAGGCCGTTGGAGGCGAAGCCGGTGCGCGCCATCAAGCCTTCGATGCGCGCTTGCAAAGCTGTGTCGGCCAGCGGGGTGAACTTGTTGAAGAGCGGGGCAATGACGCTCGGGTACAGGACCATCATCAGGAGCTGGAAGCCGCTCCAGACCAGCCAGGCATACAGCCACCACAGGGCGCCGGTCTTGTCCATCAGGGTGAGCACCACCCAGATCAGCGGCAGGCCGATGACGGCGCCGACCAGCGTGCTCTTGACCATGTCCGACAGCCACAGTCCCACGCTCATCTTGTTGAAGCCGAAGCGCTCTTCGAGCACGAATTGGCGGTAGTAGTCGAAGGGCAGGTCGAGCAGGCCGGAGATCACGGCAAAGGCGACGATGAGGCCGACCTGGTGCAGCATGCCCGGACCGGCCAGGTACAGCACGCCGTTGGACAGCGCCTGCAACCCGCCCAGCAGCGTGAAGCCGACCAGGACCAGCGCACCCCACAACGCGGCGAACAGGCCCAGGCGGGTCTTGGCGACGATATAGTCGGCGGCCTTCTGGTGCGCGGCAAGCGGGATCTTTTCAGCGAATTCGGCAGGGACGGCGGCGCGGTGCGCCAGCACGTGACGGATGTGGCGGCGCGCCAGCCAGTAGCGCAGTGCCAGGGTCAGCAAGAGAAAAACGACGAATAAAACCGAAAACGCGAATGAAAGCATCCTGTGCCTGTGAGAAAATCATACTTTTGGGGTCAACCACCCCGACTGACTAGTACAGCAAAGAGAGAATTATGTCACAACCAAGCACCCCGGCAGTACGCCCCAACGAATTCAACCTGGTCTGGATCGACATGGAAATGACCGGCCTGGACCCGGACGGCGATCGCATCATCGAAGTCGCGGCCGTCGTCACCGACCCGGACCTGAACGTGATCGCCGAAGGCCCGGTGTTCGCCATCCACCAGAGCGACGCGACGCTGGACAAGATGGACAACTGGAACAAGGGCACCCACGGCCGCTCGGGCCTGATCGACCGCGTCAAGGCCTCGACCGTGAATGAAGCCCAGGCGGAGGAGCAGTTGATCGCCTTCCTGAAGCAATACGTCCCGGCCGGCAAGTCGCCGATGTGCGGCAATTCGATCTGCCAGGACCGCCGCTTCATGGCGCGCGGCATGCCGAAGCTGGAAGCCTTCTTCCACTACCGCAACCTGGACGTGTCGACGCTGAAGGAACTGTGCCGCCGCTGGAAGCCGGAGCTGGCCTCGGGCTTCAAGAAAGCGCAGAAGCATACCGCGCTGGCCGACATCATCGAATCGATCGAAGAACTGCGCTACTACCGCGAGCATTTCATCAAGCTGTAAACCGCAAAAGCAATCGTGTCGTCAAAAGTGTGAAAAGACAACACTTGTAGCGACACGATGTTGCAATTCTGAATGCTCCGAGGCCGCAGGTATGCGAGAATCATCAGCATGGCTGATATCCTGCGTACCACCGCCGGCCTCGGCGGCGAAAGTGAAGTGCATCGTCTCCTGCGCGAGTGCGACTGGAGCTCGACACCGCTCGGCGCGCCCGAGACCTGGCCGCCCGAGCTGGCCACCGCGGTCTCGATGGCCATCAGTTCCACCTTCCCGATGTTCGTGGCCTGGGGTTCCGGGCTGACCTTTCTGTACAACGACGCCTACATCCCGGTGCTCGGCGACAAGCACCCGGCGGCGTTCGGCGCGCCCTTCCACCGCGTCTGGTGGGAGATCTGGCACGACCTCGGCCCGATCGCCGACCGCGCCCTGTCCAACAAGTCGGCCTATTTCGAGGACCGGCCCCTGCTCATGGAGCGCAAGGGCTATCCCGAGCAGACCTGGTTCACGTTTTCCTATTCGCCCCTGCACGACGGCCGCGGCCAGGTGCAGGGCCTGTACTGCACCTGCATCGAGACGACCAGCCGCGTGCAGGCCGAGCGCCGCGCCGCCTTCGAGCTGTCGGTGGCGGACGCGCTGCGTCCGCTGTCCTCGGCCGACGAGGTGATCGCGACCGGCAGCGCGCTGCTGGGCCAGGAGCTCGGCGTGGCGCGCGTGATGGTCGGCGAGGTCGGCGCCGCGGGCGATGCCTTCCACGTGGCGCGCGGCTGGCGCCGTCCCGGTTTGCCGGGCCTGGCCACGCGCGCCTATCCGCTCGAGGCCTTCGGTCCCGAGGTGGCGCGCGCCGGCCGTGCCGGCGAAGTGGTGGCGATTGCCGACGTACGCCTCGACGCCCGCAGCGCCGCCTTCCGCGACGCCTATGCCGCGCTGGACGCGGCCGCCTGCCTGCTGGTGCCGCTGGTCAAGCATGGCCAGCTGCTGGCCTTCCTGGCGCTGGGGCGCGAAGAAGCGCACCGCTGGAGCGACGCCGAGATCGCGCTTGCGCGCGGCATGGCCGAGCGCCTGTGGACCGCGGTCGACGTGGTGCGCGCGCACACGGCGCTCCAGGAGGAGCGCGACCGCAGCCGGACCATCCTCGATTCGATCGCCGAGGGTTTCGTGCTGATCGACCGCGACTGGACCGTGCTGCAGGTGAACGCCGAAGGCCTGCGCCTGTCCGGCCGCACGGCCGAGCAGGCCATCGGCCGCCATCACTGGCAGGTCTGGCCCGAGGCCGAGGACAGCCCCGCCGGGCGCCTGTACCACCGGACCATGCGCGAGCGGGTGCCGGGCCGCGCCGAATACCTGCATCCCTTGCCGGACGGCAGCCGGGTCTGGCTCGAGGTGCGCGCCTACCCGTCGCGCGAGGGCGGCCTGGTGTGCTTCTTCCTCGATATTACCGAGCGCAAGGAAGCCGAGGAAAAGCTGCGCGCGGCCGACCAGCGCAAGGACGAGTTCCTGGCGATGCTGGCGCACGAGCTGCGCAACCCGCTGGCGCCGATCAGCGCCGCCGCCGACCTGTTGCGGATCGGGCGCCTCGACGAGGCGCGCGTGCGCCAGAGCAGCGCCATCATCGGGCGCCAGGTGCGCCACATGACCAGCCTGGTGGACGACCTGCTGGACGTCTCGCGCGTCACGCGCGGACTGGTCACACTGGCGCGCGCCCCGGTGGCGGCTGCCACCGTCGTCGACGAAGCGGTGGAGCAGGTGCGCCCGATGTTCGAGGCGCGCCGCCAGCACTTGCAGGTCGACGTGGCCGACCCCGCCGCCACCGTGATGGGCGACCGCGCGCGCCTGGTGCAGGTCCTGGCCAACCTGCTGGGCAACGCCGCCAAATACACGCCGGAAGGCCGCATGATCGAAGTGCGCGCCGCGGCGGCGGCCGGCCAGCTGGTCTTGCGCGTGCGCGACGAAGGCATCGGCATGGAAAGTTCGCTCACCGGGCAGGTGTTCGACCTGTTCACCCAGGCCAAGCGCTCGTCGGACCGCGCCCAGGGCGGCCTCGGCCTGGGCCTGGCGCTGGTCAAGAACCTGGTCGAACTGCATGGCGGAACGGTGCGCTGCTGGAGCCCGGGGCTGGGGCAGGGCTCGACCTTCGAGGTGAGGCTGCCGCTGATGGAGAATAAGGAAACGGCGGCCGGGGCCGCGTCCGCTGACGCCGCCCCGGCCGCCACCGGCGGCGGCAAGCTGCGCCTGCTGGTGGTGGACGACAACGTCGACGCCGCGGCGACCCTGGCCATGCTGCTCGAAGCCTGCGGCTATGCGGTCGAGGTGGCGAACGATTCACGCACGGCGCTGGCGCTGGCGCAGGGGCGCCCGCCGGATGCCGCGCTGCTCGACATCGGCCTGCCCGACATGGACGGCAACGAACTGGCGCGCCGCCTGCGCGCCGATCCGGCCACGCGCGCGATCGTGCTGGTGGCCGTCACCGGCTACGGACAGGAGCAGGACCGGCGCGCGGCGCTGGAGGCCGGCTTCGACCATCACCTGGTGAAGCCGGTGGACCTGGACCAGCTGGAAAAGGTGCTGGCAGGGATCGCGCGCTGAGCGCTCAACGCATCTGGGTGTAATTCACCGGAATCCAGCGATAGCCCTTGCCCTGGCTGACGATGTGCCCCAGTCCCGGGAACTGCAGGTGCGCGCCACCCACCAGGTAGCCGTTCTTGGCGGCGTCGTCGAACACCTGCTTGCGCGCCGCGTAGGCCGCCTTCTCGTCGCTGTCGAAGCCGATCGTCACCTGCGGGTTGTCGAACTGGACCGATGCCACGTGGATCAGGTCGCCGATCAGCACCAGCTTCTGGCCGCGGCTTTCGACCACGTAGGTGGTGTGGCCCGGGGTGTGGCCGTGTTCCGGCTGGGCCGAGACGCCCGGCACCAGCTGGCCGGCGCCTTCGATCGCCTTGAACTTGCCGGCCTGGACGTAGGGGTTGAGCGAGGCCATCGCGCCCTGGAAGCCGCCCTTATTGTCGGCCGGGGCCTTGTCCATGTTGGCCTGGCTGAGCCAGTAGTCGGCGTCCGCCTTGCCGGCGCGAACGACCGCGTTCGGGAAGGTGCGCTGGCCATTCGCGACCAGGCCGCCGACGTGGTCGCCGTGCATGTGGGTGATGTAGATCTCGTCGACCTGCTCGGGCTTGTAGCCGGCCGCCTTCAGGTTGTTCAGGAGCTTGCCGAGGGTCGGGCCGAACAGGGCGCCGGCGCCGGTGTCGACCAGCACCAGCTTGCTGCCGGTGTTGACCAGGAAGGCATTGTCGGAGGTTTCGGTCGGCGCCTTCATGAAGTTCTTTTCCAGCGTGCCGCGGGTCTGCTCCGGCTTCTGGCGCAACAGCTGGTCCATCGGCAGGTCGACGGTGCCGTCGTTGACCGGGGTGACTTCGATATCGCCCACCATGATGCGGTAGAAGCCGGGGGCCGGGGTCTTGACCATCGGCGCGGCGGCGAAGGCCGAGCCGGCCAGCATGGCGGCGAGGGCGGCGGCGAGCGTGGTCTGCAGTGACTTTTTCATGGAATTCCTTCATGTCGAATAAGGAGCGCATGCGCGCGTCTTGCTTATCGTACATGAATGTCTTGACAGGCGTTGGCGGTGCATCAGCTTGCCTGCCGGCGGCTCAGGACAGGTCGGGAATCGTGAACACCCCCTGCAGGGCGCGCAGTTCGGCGCGGTGGATTTCGGCCAGGCGCGTGAGGATGGTTTCGCCGGCCGGCAGCAGGTGGACTTCGACGCGCCGCCGGTCCCCGGCATGCGCGCGGCGCTCGACCAGGCCGGCCGCTTCGCAGCGCGTCACCAGCGCCACCACGCCGTGCTGCTTCGCCTGCAGGCGCTCGGCCAGTTCGCCGACCGTGGCCCATTCGCGGCCCTGGAAACCCTTGACGTGGAGGAGCAGCAGGTATTGCAGCGGGGTGATGCCTTCGGCCTGTACCGCGGCTTCCGAAAAGGCTTCGTAGCGGCGCATCTGGTAGCGGAATTCGGAGAGGGCGGAAAAGTCGGACTTGCCGAGCGGGCGGGGCGGGGACATGCCGCGAATATATCACATCGTGATAGAATTCCCGGCCCTGCACCGATCCTAGCCTATGTTGACTTCACCCATGGAATGGCTGCGTGCCTTCGTGCCCCAGCCGACGACGATTTCGCGCACCGAGCGCACGCGCGCGGTGGCCGGCGCCCTGGTCGGCCTGTTCGTGACCTTCATCCTGAGCGGCATGGTGGCCACCGCCACTGGCAACGTCCCGGCGGCCCTGGTGGCACCGATGGGTGCGTCGGCGGTGCTGCTGTTCTGCGTGCCGGCCAGCCCGCTGGCCCAGCCCTGGTCCGTCATCGGCGGCAACACCATTTCGGCGCTGATCGGCGTGGCGTGCTGGAAGGCGATCGGCAACCCGGCGCTGGCGGCGCCGGTGGCCGGCGCGCTGGCGATCCTGGTGATGTTCTTCCTGCGCTGCCTGCACCCGCCCAGCGGCGCCGTCGCGCTGACCGCGGTGCTGGGCGGCCCGGCGGTGCAGGCGGCCGGCTTCACCTTCGCGCTGATGCCGGTGTGCCTGAATTCTGCCCTGATCGTGCTGGTCGCGCTGGTCTACAACAACCTGACCGGCCGGCGCTACCCGCACCCCCAGGCGTCCGCCTTGCGCAACACGCATGCGACGAAGGATCCGGTGCCGACCGCGCGCCTGGGCTTCACGGCCGGCGACCTGGACGCCCTGCTCGCGCGCTACGGCCAGGTGCTGGACGTGAGCCGGGACGACCTGGAAGAGATCCTGCTGGAGACCGAGATGCGCGCCTTCGAGCGCCGCTTCGGTGTCGTGACCTGCGCGGCGATCATGTCCAGGGACGCGGTGACGGTCACCCCGGACATGCCGCTGGTCGCCGCCTGGCGCCTGCTGCGCCGCCACGGCCTGCATGCGCTGCCGGTGCTGGACGGGGAACGGCGCGTGGCAGGCATGATCGGGCAGGGCGACTTCCTTCACCATGTGGGGCTGGACGATTACCAGACCCTGGGCGAACGCGTGCGCGGGTTGTTCACCCACCTGATCGGCGTGCGGGTCGACCGCCCGGCCATCGTCGGCGAGATCATGCGGGCGCCGGCGAAGACCGTGCGCGTGGACGAGCCGATCGCGGAACTGGTGCCGGTGATGAGCAACCAGGGGCTGCATCACATCCCGGTGGTGGATGCGGATGGGGTGTTGGCGGGGATCGTCAGCCAGTCGGACCTGCTGGCCGCGGTGTACGAAAGCCGCCTGGCCGCATAGC
>CAJYQM010000412.1 GCA_913777025.1 uncultured Massilia sp.
AGAGGGCCGCTGCGCCGGCGGGCGCCGCGGCGCCGAGATGGCGCGGCAGCAGCATGCGCATGACGGTGCCGTGCCCGGGCCGCGATTCGACCCGGATGTGCCCGCCCGACTGGCGCGCGAAACCGTAGATCATCGACAGGCCCAGGCCGGTACCCTGGCCGATCGGCTTGGTGGTGAAGAAGGGATCGAAGGCCTTGGCCGCGACCTCGGGCGTCATGCCGGTGCCGGTGTCGGACACGCTCAGCCGCACGTAGTCGCCGGCCGCCAGTTCGCAGCGCGCGGCTTCGGCGGCGTCCAGCGTGACATTGTCCAGCGCGATGTCCAGCCGGCCGCCGTCGGGCATGGCGTCGCGCGCATTGATGCACAGGTTGAGGAGGGCGTTCTCGAGCTGGTTCGGGTCGACCAGGGTCGGCCACAGTCCGGGCGCGCTTTTCACTTCCAGCGCGATGGCGGGGCCGATGGTGCGCCGGACCAGGTCCAGCATGCCGTTCACCAGGCGCTCGGCGTCGGACGGGCTGGCATCCAGCGGCTGGCGCCGCGAAAACGCCAGCAGGCGGTGGGTCAGGGCGGCGGCACGCCGCACCGCACCCTGGGCAATGCCGACGAAGCGGTCGAGGTCGTCCAGCTTGCCGGTGCGCACGCGCAGCGCCAGCAGTTCCAGGCTGCCGCTGATGCTCGCCAGCAGGTTGTTGAAATCGTGGGCCAGGCCGCCGGTCAGCTGGCCCACCGCTTCCATCTTGTGGCTCTGGCGCAGCTTTTCCTCGGCGTCGAGCAGGGCGACGTCACGCTCGCGCTCGAGCGTGACGTCGCGCCCGACGGCGACGATCAGGCCATCGCTGCGGCTCGCGTTCCACGCGATCCAGCGGTAGCTGCCGTCGTGGTGGCGGTAGCGGTTCGCGAAGTTGGGCGCCACCTTGCCGCCGCTTTCCAGGGCATCGATGGCGTCCAGCGTGGCGGCCAGGTCGTCGGGGTGGACCAGGTCGGCCAGGTTGGCGCCGAGCAGGTCCTGCTCGCGCCAGCCGAGGACGCCGGTCCAGGCCGGGTTGACGGCCGCGATCTGGCCGTCGGCGCGCGCCACCAGCATGATGTCGCTCGACAGGCGCCACAAGCGGTCGCGGTCGGCCGCGGTCTGCTCGGCCAGCGCCTCGAGTTCCTGGTTCAGCAGGCGCAGCGCGCGCAGCGCGTCGAAGCGCGCCATCTCTGCCCAGGTGCGGTCGGCCACGCCGCGCACGAACGCGATCTCGTCCGCGGTCCAGGCGCGCGCCCGGTCGTGCTGCGCCAGGAACACGCCGTTCATGCCGCCGGCATCGAGCACCGGCACGTTCAGCAGTGCGCGTACCCGCAGCGCCCGGAAGGCATCCCAGTGGCCGGCGGTGCGGCGGTCGGTGCCGACGTCGGCGATCGCCACCACCTCGCCGCGCCGCAGATCGGCGATATACGTGCCGTAGTCGCGGAAGGCGTGGATGCCGACCATGGACGGCACGCCGGGATGCGCGCGCCAGTCGCGCATCACCCGGGTCGACGCGGCCACCGGATTGATGCGGCCGAAGCCGGCCTGGGTCACGCCGAGCGTCTCGCCCACGACCTGGCTGGCGATGGCGGCCGCCTCGTCGGCGTTGCCCACCTGGCGCAGTCGGTCGCCCAGGCGCAGCAGGGCGGCCTGGCGCAGCTCACCCTGCTTGCGGGCGGTGACGTCGACCGCGGTGCCGAACCATTCGCGGATGGTGCCGGTGGCGTCGAGCAGCGGCACCGCGCGCGCCAGCGTCCAGCCCGGCGTGCCGCCGGCCAGGCGCACGCGGTATTCGTGCTCGAACACGCCGCGCGTGTGGATCGCCTGCGCGATCGCCTTCGCCACGGCCTCCTGGTCGTCCGGATGGATGGCGTCGCGCAGCCAGGTGCGCGATGCGGCCATGGTGTCGGCCAGCGCGCCGCGGCCCTCGACCGGCTGCATCTCGCTCCAGTCGGCGTTCATGCGGAACACGATGCTGGAACCGGCGAAGGCATGGAAGCGTTCGTCGTTCAGCAGCAGGGCATCGGTGGCGCGCACGCTGGCCGTGACGTCGATGATGGTGGCGACGATGCCGCGCACTTCGCCGTCGTCGCGCGCCGGCGCGTAACCGAGGTCGAACCAGGCGTCTTCCGGCGCGCCGCTGCGCTCGAGCACCAGGTGCTGGCGGATGAAGCTGCTGGGCTCACCGCGCAGCGCGGCGGCGTGGACCGGGACCAGGAAGTCCCGCAGCTCGGGCCAGCTTTCGTCGTGCGGGCGCCCCAGTGCGCGCGGGTGGCGCGGCCCGCAGATCGCGGCATAGCCATCGTTATAGACCTGGATCCGCTGCGGCCCCCACAGCAGCACCATCGGCAAGGGCGAATGGACGACCAGGTCGACCAGCGTGCGCAAGGACGACGGCCAGCCTTCCGCCGGCCCGAGCGGGGTGGCGGACCAGTCATGGGCACGGATCAGCGCGCCGAGCGCGCCGCCACCGGCTGGCCAGGCAGGTCGTGGAACGGGGGAATCCGACATCGGGTCAAGCGCTGCAGAGGAGGGAATAAGGTGAAGAGCGGCGGTATTTTATACGAAATAAGCAAATTGACGATGGTATTGATGGAAGCCTGAGCAAATTCGTTGGAAAATGCCGAGAGCATGCCGATTCGTCATTTCCCACGACGAGCACCTGCGCCAGGTTGCGTATAATCCGCATAGCTTGTCCACCTACCATTATCAAACAACAACTCATGGCTTCATCTTCCGAAAACATCAGCATGGCGGTGTTCTGCGACTTCGAGAACGTCGCGCTGGGCGTGCGCGATATGAATTACGAGAAATTCGATATCAAGCCGGTCCTCGAACGCCTGCTGCTCAAGGGCAGCATCGTGGTCAAGAAAGCCTATTGCGACTGGGACCGCTACAAGAGCTTCAAGGGCACCATGCATGAAGCGAACTTCGAGCTGATCGAAATCCCGCACGTGCGCCAGTCCGGCAAGAACTCGGCCGACATCCGGCTGGTGGTGGATGCGCTCGACCTGTGCTACACCAAGTCCCACGTCGACACCTTCGTCATCGTCAGCGGCGATTCCGACTTTTCGCCGCTGGTCTCCAAGCTGCGCGAGAACGCCAAGCGCGTGATCGGCGTCGGCGTCAAGCAGTCGACCTCGGACCTGCTGGTCGCGAACTGCGACGAATTCATCTTTTACGACGACCTGGTGCGCGAAGTGCGCCGCGCCGCCGCCAAGCGCGACGAGCGCAAGGCCCAGCCGCAGTCCGGCCAGGGGCGCCGTCCTTCCGACGAGAGCAACCGCAAGAAGGAAGAGATGGAGGCGCGCAAGCTGCAGGCGCTGGAGATGGTCGTCGAGACCTTCGACGCGCTGGTCTCGGAACGCGGCGACACCGGCAAGATCTGGGCCTCGCTGCTGAAGGACACCCTGAAGCGCCGCCGTCCGGACTTCTCGGAAACCTATTACGGCTTCCGCACCTTCGGCAACCTGCTCGAGGAAGCGCAGACGCGCGGCCTGTTCGAATTCGGGCGCGACGAGAAATCCGGCACCTACGTGTACCGCAGCGCCGGCGCGCAGCCGGCCGAGGCGCTCGCCGTGTCCGAGATCGAGACCGTGGCCGCCGTGCCTGGACAGGCCGTTCCCGAGCCGGACGCACCGGAAGCCGCCGACGAGGCCATGGGTGAACTGCCGCTAGAGCAGGCCGCGGCCGAGGCCCAGCCGGCCGCGCCGGCACGCGAACCGCGCCGCCGCGGCGGCCGTGGCCGCAAGGGCCGCGAGCAGCAGGAGCCGGCGCCGGCACCGGTCGCATCGGAAGACGCCGCCCTGGCCACCTGGCCGGCGCCGACGCCGGACCTGGCCGAAGCGCAGCCTGACGCACAGTCCGACCTGCAGCCCGACCTGCAGCCGGCCTACCAGCCGGTCGAGCTGACGGCGGTCGACGAACTGGCCGACGTGGCCGCCGCTGCGGCCGCCGCAAGCGCCGCTGCCGCCGGCGAGCAGGAGCCGGCTGTAGCGGCGCCGGAAGCGCCTGCGGAACCGGCCGCGCCGGTGAAGGAACGCCGCCGCACGCCGCGCAAGCCATCCGCGCGCAAGGCCGCCGCCGCCGAAGCGCCGGTGGCCGAGGCGCCGATGCTGCAAACCCCTGTGGCCGCGACCCCGGTTGCCGACATGCCCGTAGCGGCACAGGCGCCGGCATCCGTGGCGCCCGACGATGCCGCCGTGGCCCGGGATGCAGTCGCTGCGCTCGACACGCCGGCTGCCGACCTCGATGCCGGGACGGAAGGCGAGGACGCCCAGGGCGACAAGCCGGCGCGCAAGAAGCAGGCGCGCCCGTCGCACAAGGCCCCGTCGCGCAAGCCGGCCGCCCGCGCACCGCGCAGGCCGGCAAAGCCGAAGACGCCGGCTGAGGGCTGAGCAGGACCGCCGGGCGGGCGCGCACCCGCGCGCCGGTCCGGGCGGCGCGTATGCCATAATGACAACGCAGGCCTCGCCTGCGATTGGCATGCAACCGCTCCCCAAAGGACCGCAATGCGTACGCTCACCCGACTGCTTTCGCCTTGTCTCGCCATGTTGGCCGTGACCGCCCAGGCGGCCCCGGCCGCGCCGTCGGCATCGCATCCTCTGCTCGGCATCTGGACCCTGAGCATTCCCCAGCTCGGCTGCTCCGAAACCTACCATTTCCGCGGCGACGGCACCACGCTGGTCAAGAGCGCGGCCGAGGTGTCGGAAAGCGAGTTCACGGTCGCCGAAAAGCCCAGCGCGAAAGGCTTCTACAAGCTCGAAGACCGCATCGTCAAGGACAACGGCAAGGAGGATTGCTCGGGCGAGATCATGCGGATCGGCACCCGTGCCACCAACTACCTGCGTTTCCACCCGTCCGGTGCGCGCTTCGTGATGTGCCAGAACGAAACCATGGAAACCTGCATCGGTCCTTTCGAGCGCGCGCCGGCCCAGGGCATCTGAGCCGAACCAGGCTTGCTCGATTGCAAAAGCATGGCCGTCCGCGGATGGCCGTGCCCACGCCTTGCGTGTATATTGCTGGGCGATCAGACAATAATGACTGGATTTCCTGAATGTCCCCGGCTTTACTCTTTTGTATCCTCATCGCTTATTTTGCCCTGCTGCTGGGCGTCGCCTGGGCGACCTCGCGCAACGCCAACAACGACAGTTTTTTCATCGGTAACAAGAGCAGCAACTGGATGCTGGTCGCCTTCGGCATGGTCGGCACCACGCTGTCGGGCGTCACCTTCGTCAGCGTGCCGGGCGCGGTCGGCGCCGACGGCTTCGGCTACATCCAGGTCCTGATCGGCTACGTGCTCGGCTACATCGCCGTGGTCTACCTGCTGCTGCCGCTGTACTACCGCATGAGGCTGACCTCGATCTACCACTACCTCGACGTGCGCCTCGGCCGCCGCGCCTACCAGAGCGGGGCCGGCTTCTTCATCCTGTCGCGCCTGTTCGGCGCCACCGCGCGCCTCTACCTGGTGGTGGCGGTGCTGCAGGCGATCATCCTCGACCGCCTCGGCGTGCCGTTCTGGATGACCACCTTCGTCGTGCTCGGCATGATCCTGGTCTACACCTACCAGGGCGGCGTGAAGACCATCGTCTGGACCGACACCCTGCAGACCAGCTGCATGCTGTTCGGCCTGTTCGCCTGCGCCGGCTTCATGCTCGGCGAACTCGATCTCACGATCCCGCAAGCGTTGGCGCAGATGCAGGACCGCGGCCTGGCCCACGTGTTCAACACCGACGTCAACGCACCCGGCTTCTGGCTCAAGCAGATCGTGGCCGGCGCCTTCATCACCATCACCATGACCGGCATGGACCAGGAGATGATGCAGAAGACGATTTCCGTGAAGACCTTGGCGGACTCGCAGAAGAATTTACTGACCCTGACCGCCGTGCTGGTGGTGGTGCTGCTGTCCTTCCTGTTCCTGGGTGGGCTGCTCTACCTGTATGCCCCGGGCGCGGGCGTGACGGCCACCGGCGACCGGATCTTCCCGGCGACCGTGATGGGCCACCTGCCGGCCGCCGTGCAGGTCATCTTCCTGATCGCGCTGATCTCGGCACTGTTCCCGAGCGCCGACGGCGCGATCACGGCGCTGACCTCGACCTTCTGCATCGACCTGCTGGGCATCAAGCGCCGCGACGATTTGTCGGAAGACGCCAAGGTGCGCCTGCGCCGCCACGTCCACCTCGGCTTCGCCTTCCTGTTCCTGGCGATGGTGATGGTGTTCAAGTGGCTGGACGACCCGAGCATGATCGGCGTGGTGCTGAAGGTGGCCGGCTACACCTACGGGCCGCTGCTGGGCCTGTTCGCCTTCGGGATGACGACGACGCGTACGCTGAACGACCGCCTGGTACCCTTCGTCACCATCGGCGCGCCCATCCTGTGCGCTCTGATCGAGCATTACCAGCATATTTTGCTGGGCGGCTATCGCCTTGGCCTGGAACTGCTTATCCTGAATGGCGGGCTGGTATTCATCGGCCTGTTCGCGATCTCGCGCCGGGCCACGGCCGACCCGGCTGCTGTTGCCGCTTAAGACTTTAATCAGTTGGGGTCAGAGCCCACCCGCATGAACCGGGCTCTGACCCCAAGAATAGGAGATTCGATGGCTTTCAAACCCCTGTCCACCCTGCGCCGCGCGTTCGGCGCGTTCTGGCGCGGCCTCGACGCCACGCGCCGCTTCCTGCTGAACCTGATCTTCCTCTTGATCGTGATCGCGTTCTTCTGGATGATCTTCGGCGGCGGCGCCAAGCCGCTGGCGCCGAAGACCGCGCTGGTCCTCGACCTCAAGGGCGAGCTGGTCGAGGAGCGTGCCGGCAGCGTGCGCGATTCCGTGGTGGCCGGCCTGTCCGGCAATGCGCGCCGCCTGATCCAGCTGCGCGACGTCCTGGGCGCGCTGGACAACGCCGCCAGGGACGACAACATCAATACCGTGGTGCTGCTGCTCGACGAGCTCGATGGCGGCGGCCTGGCCTCGCTGCGCGAGATCGGCGCCGCGGTCGAACGCGTGAAGGCGAGGGGCAAGACCGTGGTCGCCTGGGGCGGCAGCTTCGACCAGAAGCGCTACCTGGTCGCCGCCCACGCCAGCGAGGTCTACCTGCACCCGATGGGCATGGTGATGATCGAGGGCTTCGGCCGCCACCGCAACTACTACCGCGACGCCCTGGACAAGGTCGGGGTGACGGTCAACCTGATGAAGGTCGGCACCTACAAGAGCTTCGCCGAACCCTACATCGGCAACGGCCCGTCGGATGCCGCGAAAGAGGCCGACAGCTACCTGTACAACGCGCTGTGGGACGCCTACACCGGCGAAGTGGAAAAGGCGCGCAGGCTGCCGGCGGGTGCGCTGGCCAAGGGCATCGAGGAACTGCCGCAGCGCATGGCCGCCGCCAATGGCAATGCCGCCAAGGTGGCGCTGGACTGGAAGCTGATCGACGGCCTGAAGACCCGCGACGAAGTGCGCGCCCTGCTGGTCAAGCGCGGCGTGTACGACGAATCGAGCAAGTCGTTCCGCCAGATCGGCTTCCAGGACTACGTGGCGCGCCATCCGCAGAAGCTGCTGGGCGACGCGGTGGCCGTGGTGGTCGCCAGCGGCGACATCACCGAGGGCACGGGCGGCCCGGGCATGGTGGGCGGCATCGCCACCTCGAACCTGATCCGCACTGCGCGCGAGGACAAGCAGGTCAAGGCCCTGGTCCTGCGCATCAATTCGCCGGGCGGCAGCGCCTACGGCTCGGAACTGATCCGGCGCGAGCTGGAATTGACGCGCGCGGCCGGCAAGCCGGTCGTGGTGTCGATGGGCGACGTGGCGGCGTCGGGCGGCTACTGGATCTCGATGGCGGCCGACGAGGTCATCGCCGACGCGTCCACCGTCACCGGTTCGATCGGCGTGTTCGCGATCCTGCCGACCGCCGACAAGGTGGTCGACAAGCTGGGCATCCACACCGCCGGTGTGACCACCACCTGGCTGGCCGACGCCTACAACCCGCTGCGCCCGCTGGACCCGCGCTTCGGCCAGCTGATCCAGTCCAGCATCAACCACGTGTACGATGAATTCACGACCAAGGCCGCGATCGCGCGCCGCACCACGCCCGAGAAGATCGACGCGGTGGGACAGGGCCGCGTCTGGACCGGCGCCCAGGCCAAGGAACGCGGCCTGGTCGACCGCCTGGGCAGCTACGGCGACGCGCTGCGCGCGGCCGCCAAGCGTGCCAACCTGGGCGACGATTTCCGCATCGCCTATGCCGAACGTCCGGCCTCGCTGACCGAGCGCTTCCTCGAGCGCATGGGCTTTTCCGATGTGCAGGCGCTGAACGTGCAGGTGAAACTGGGCCTGCTGCCCGATCCGATGGCGGCCGCCGCGCTGTCCACCGCGGCAAGTGCCGGCATCACCCGGGACCTCGGCTGGCTGTCGCAGGTGGCGCAGCGGCGCCAGCCTTTCGCCGCCGTCACGCACTGCCTGTGCGAGGCGCCATGATTTCCGTTCTTCCAAACTTATACAAAGCTAATCCTAGTTAACTTTGCCGTTGGCTTCCTGCTTCATCGGGACCGGTTTCGCCTGGCGCTTGTGCGCCAGG
>CAJYQM010000413.1 GCA_913777025.1 uncultured Massilia sp.
CGATCATCAACATGATCTCGGGCGACCTGTCGATCAAGTTCGGCCTGCGTGGCCCGAACCTGGCGATCGTCACCGCCTGCACGACCGGCCTGCACTGCATCGGCCAGGCCGCGCGCCTGATCGAATACGGCGATGCCGACGTGATGATCGCCGGCGGCGCGGAATCGACGATTTCGCCGCTGGGCCTGGGCGGTTTCGCCTCGGCCCGCGCACTGTCGTCGCGCAACGACGATCCGTCGACCGCATCGCGTCCCTGGGACCGCGACCGCGACGGCTTCGTGCTGGGCGAGGGTGCCGGCGTGATGGTGCTCGAAGAGTATGAACACGCCAAGGCGCGTGGCGCCAAGATTTATGCGGAAGTCGTCGGCTTCGGCATGAGCGCGGATGCGAACCACATCACCGCGCCGCTCGAGGACGGCAGTGGCGCCTCGCGTTGCATGGTGTCGGCAATGCAGTATGCCGGCATCAACCCGGACCAGGTGCAGTACGTCAACGCGCACGGTACCTCGACCCCGGTCGGCGACGTCGCCGAAGTCAAGGGCATCAAGCGCACCTTCGGCGACCATGCGCACAAGCTGGTCGTCAACTCCACCAAGTCGATGACCGGCCACCTGCTGGGCGGCGCCGGCGGCCTGGAGTCGGTGTTCACGGTGCTGGCGATCCATAACCAGGTCTCGCCGCCGACGATCAACATCTTCAACCAGGACGAAGAATGCGACCTGGACTTCTGCGCCAACACGGCGCGCGAGATGAAGATCGATTACGCGGTGAAGAACTCGTTCGGCTTCGGCGGCACCAACGGTACCCTGGTCTTCGCCAAGATCTGATTCCGTTCACCGGCGCGTAGTCGGAACCAAAGACGCCCGTTCCTGTCAAAGGAGCGGGCGTTTGTCTTTTTTGGCCTGGCGGCCACGTCCTTGCCGATGTCTTTTTGTCCTGACCTTCATGTCGCCGACCCCCATGTCGATCGCGGTTTCCGTCGTTGTCGGGCCGTCGCGCATCCACCGCGCCTTGCTCTTCGGATGCGCACTGGCCCAGGCCGGGGCGGCGCTGGCCGTCGGCCTGTTCGCGCCTGCAAGGTTCCCGGGCGCGCCCTGGCTGGCGCTGGTGCTGGCGGGCACCGCGGCGGTGCTGGCGCGCGCCGCGGCGCGGCCGCCAAAGACGCACCGGATTGATATTTCTGGAACCGGCGAACTACGCCTGACGGTACAACAGGATGTGGGCCCTCGCGGTGGCGATGGCGCGATGAACGCCGCCGCGGCGGCAACAGGCGTGCTGCTGCTGCCCGGCTCCGTCGCCTGGCCGATGTTGGCGGTGATGCGTGTCGCGGTGCCTGGTGCGCCCGTGTGGGCCCTGCCGCAGGTAATACCAGTATGGCGCGACAGTGTCGATCCGCATGCATGGCGCGGCTTGATGGTGGCGCTGGGCGTGATCGGACGGCGTGCCGGCGGAGCAGTCGGCGCATGACGATGAACTAATTGCAGCGGACTAACTCTTAGCAATGACCAGGGATGCCGTGGCAGCCAACGAGGCATGTTCAGTGACAACCGAACGCGAGTGTGATCAACTGCTGGTTGAGCGCGTCCAGGCTGGCGATCGCCGGGCGTTCGACTTACTGGTGGCGAAATACCAGCGTCGCCTGATGCGCCTGGTATCGCGCCTCGTGCACGATCCCGCCGAAGCCGAAGACGTGGTGCAGGAAACCTTTATCAAGGCATTCCGGGCATTGCGCCACTTCCGCGGCGATTCGGCGTTCTATACCTGGTTGTACCGGATTGGCATCAACACGGCAAAGAACTTCCTGGTCACGCAAGGCCGGCGGGCGCCGACATCGACCGAAGCCGATGCCGAGCGTGCTGAAGGATTTGACGACGCGGACAGCTTGCGCGACATTAATACACCGGAATCGGTGTTGGCCAGCAAGCAGATCGCATACACGGTGAATGCCGCAATGGAAGCGCTGCCGCTGGAATTGCGGACGGCGATCGTCCTGCGCGAAATCGAAGGATTGAGTTACGAAGAAATCTCCGAAGTGATGGCGTGTCCAATCGGTACGGTACGCAGCCGGATTTTCCGCGCGCGTGAAGTCATTGCCGAGAAACTGAGGCCCTTGCTGGATATATCGGCCGACAAGCGCCGGTAGGGGCCGCGAAACCCGTCGCGAGCGGCAGCAGTTTGCCTGGCAGTGCACGACACTGTCCGGCAGGTTTTGGCAGGGTTTTGCAAATTCACGGCAACGACGATCGACAGTAACGACCCGAACGTGATGGAACCACGATGGACACGAGCAAAAAAAACCGCGAACACATCTCGGCGCTGATAGACGGCGGGATTCGCGACGCCGACCAGGAACTGGCGCTGGCCGCCCTGGACACCCCCGATGGCCGCCAGGCCTGGGATCTCTACCACCATATCGGCGACATCCTGCGCGCCGAGGCCTCACCCGACCTGTCGCCGGGGTTCGCCGCGAAACTGGCCGAGCGCCTGTCCGCGGAAACCGCGCCGGGACGGCGCCTGGCATCGGCACAGGAAACGCCCGACCCGTCCGCCGTCAGCGCCAGCCCGCGCTGACGCCCGTACCCGCCGGCACTTTTTCGCGCCGCCGCTGCGTGGTCGCGCCTGGCCGCGCCGGTTGCCGGGCGGCGCCCGTCCGTGCGTCCCCGCACGCACCGGTGCCAACGCGACAACAATGCCTTTTTGTCTTACCATTACGATCATTCAAGCCTCCCTTTATCCTCGGCGAATGACTTTATGACAAGCAAAACTGCCAGCACCCTTTTGTCCGCCCTCATGCTCGCGGGCGTGAGCCTGATGTCCACCCCGGCCCTGGCGGCCGCGCCCGTTGCGACCAATGCCGTCACCGGCCTGCCCGATTTTGCCGACCTGGTCGACAAGGCCGGTCCCGCCGTGGTCAATATCCGCACCACCGAGCGCGTGAAGCTGGGGCAGGGCGGCGGTGGCGACGAAGAGATGCAGGAATTCCTGCGCCGCTTCTTCGGCGGCCAGATGGTCCCGCGCGGGCGCCGCGGCGCACCCCAGCAACAGCCCGAGGAGCAGGAGGTGCAGCGCGGCGTCGGTTCCGGCTTCATCATTTCCGACGACGGCTATGTGCTGACCAATGCCCACGTGGTCGAGGGGGCGGACGAGGTGATCGTCACGCTGACCGACCGCCGCGAGTTCAAGGCCAAGGTGCTGGGCGCCGACCGCCGCAGCGACGTCGCCGTGCTCAAGGTCGAGGCGCGCAACCTGCCCAGCCTGCGCATCGGCGATTCGAACAGGATCCGCGTCGGCGAATGGGTCATCGCGATCGGCTCGCCGTTCAACCTCGAGAACACGGTCACCGCCGGCATCATCTCGGCCAAGGCGCGCGACACCGGCGAATACCTGCCGCTGATCCAGAGCGACGTCGCCGTCAATCCCGGCAACTCGGGCGGTCCGCTGATCAACATGCGCGGCGAAGTCATCGGCATCAATTCCCAAATCGCGACCCTGTCCGGCGCCTACAACGGCATCTCGTTCGCGGTGCCGATCGACGAGGTGATGCGCGTTACCGAGCAGATCAAGAAGACCGGCAAGGTCACGCGCGGGCGCTTGGGCGTGCAGATCAGCGAGGTCACGCGCGACGTCGCCGAATCGCTGGGGCTGGGCCGGGCGCGCGGCGCCGAAGTTGCCATGGTCGAGCCGGGTGGCCCGGCCGAGAAGGCCGGCGTGAAGGTCGGCGACATCATCCTGAAGTTCAACGGCAAGGACATCGAGAAGAGTTCGGACCTGCCGCGCCAGGTCGGCGGCAGCGCCGTCGGCAGCCGCGCCAGCGTCACCGTCTGGCGCCGCGGCAACCAGATCGAACTGCCGGTGACCATCGTCGAACTGCAGGAAGAAAAGAGCCCGGGTGCGCGTCCGACGCCGAAGAAGCAGACGCCGGAGCAGGCGCCCAATGCCCTCGGCCTGCACGTGTCCGACCTGACGCCGGTGCAGAAGCGCGAGCTGAAGATCGAGGCCGGGGTGATGGTCGAGTTCGCCGAAGGACGCGCGGCCACGGCCGGCATCCAGCAGGGCGACCTGATCCTGCAGATGAACAACACGGAAGTGACCGGCGCGGCCCAGTTCAACGGCCTGGTGAGCAAGCTCGATCCGAAAAAGCCGGTGGCGATCCTGGTGCGGCGCGAGAACGCCTCGCAATACCTGGTGATCAAGCCGCGCCAGTAAGCGCTGATGCGTTCCACCTTGCGCTTTACCTTGTACTCGCGCAGCTACTGCCACCTGTGCGAGGACATGCTGGCGGCGCTGCAAGCTTTCATGGCGCGCGCCGGCATGCCGTACACGGTGGACGTGGTCGATGTCGATGCCGACCCGCAGCTGGTGGCGCGCTTCGACGAGCTGGTACCGGTGTTATACGCTGACCCGGACGAGCCGGAGATCTGTCATTACTTCCTGGACGCCGCCGCCTTGACGCGTTACCTCAATGCGGTGCCGGCGCGCCAAGCAGGCACCCCATGAAAGCGCGCTTCGGCGCGCTGCGTGGACTCTCCCAGAATCCCTCCAGCCGCGCCGCCGGCACCCCATCCACCAGCACGTCCAGCAACTGCGGCCGGCCCAGCAGGGCCGTGTGCGCATAGCTGGCGAAGCATTCCGCGAAGTCGTCGTAGGGATTGGTCGCGCCGTACAGGCTGGCGAAATCGCTGTTCTCCAGGCCGGCATAGGCGGTGACGATGGCCTCGCTGTCCAGCTTGCGCTTGCCGTAGAAATCCACCGTGCCGCGCAAGTCGAAGTCCGAATCCGGACGCGGCACGAAGCCCTGGCCGGCCGCGGCGTTCCAGCTCAGCCCAAGAAAGGCGAACTGCCCGTCGGGCACCGGTTTCCACCATCTCGGCAGGAAGGCATGGCCGGCCGTCAGCACGTGGCCGAATTCATGCAGCAGCAGGTACTGCAGGGCGCCGGCGCGCGTGTCCTGGCCGGGCGCGGCGATGGTCGCTTCCAGCGCAAAGCCGCCGTCGGCCAGGAAGGGCAGGTTTTCCTTCCAGGTCGCCCAGGAATTGGCGCCGTGGGGCGCCAGCAGGTCGACGTCGAGCAGCACCACGCTGCCGAGGATCTGGCCGCCCGGGTCGACCACGATATCGGTGATGCCCGACGAGCCCAGGCCGCGGCCCAGGCAGATGCCGAGCAGCAGGGGATCGATGAGCTCCAGCACCGAGGCCGGCATCCCGCTCAGCGCCTCGCCGAGTTCGCGCAGCAAGAGCGGCCCGGGCGTGACCGGCGCGGGAATGGCGTCCAGCCCGCTGGCCTGGTTGACCTGGTGTACCAGCGCGCATGCTTCGGCCGGCATCGGCAGGATGCGCTCGCTGAGCGGCAGGCGCTGGCGCGCTTTCCAGAGCTGCGGTTCCGGGGCGATAATCATGGCGGGTCAAGTTCTTGGATGGAATGTCATCGGTATCGGCGCGCCGAGTCAATACTTGATAGCGGGCAATAAAAAGCTTGCCCGACCGGAAACCGGGCTTTCTGACCTGAAATCCGGTAAAATGGAAGGCTTCGGATTTGGCGGGCAGTTCCGCCCCGGCCGCAAACCGCTCTTTTTGGTTCTGAGTTTTGTTAATGAAAAACATACGTAACTTTTCCATCATTGCCCACATCGACCACGGCAAATCGACGCTGGCCGACCGCATCATCCAGCTCTGCGGCGGCTTGTCGGAACGTGAAATGGACGAGCAGGTGCTCGACTCGATGGAGCTGGAGCGCGAGCGCGGCATTACCATCAAGGCCCAGACCGCTGCGCTGAGCTACAAGGCGCGCGATGGCCAGGTGTACAACCTGAACCTGATCGACACCCCGGGCCACGTCGACTTCAGCTATGAAGTGTCGCGCTCGCTGTCGGCCTGCGAAGGCGCGCTGCTGGTGGTCGACGCCTCCCAGGGCGTGGAAGCGCAAACGGTTGCCAACTGCTACACTGCGCTCGACCTGGGCGTGGAAGTCGTGCCCATCCTGAACAAGATCGACCTGCCGCACGCCGACCCGGAGAATGCCAAGCAGGAAATCGAGGACGTGATCGGCCTGGACGCGTCCGACGCCACCACCTGCTCGGCCAAGACCGGCCTGGGCGTGGAAGACGTGCTGGAAACCCTGATCGCGAAAGTCCCGCCGCCGGAAGGCGACCCGGACGGCCCGCTGCAGGCCCTGATCATCGACTCGTGGTACGACAGCTACGTCGGCGTCGTGATGCTGGTGCGCGTCAAGAACGGCACACTGCGTCCTAAAGACAAGATCGTCATGATGGCGACCGGCTCCCACCAACTGGTCGAGCAGGTCGGCGTCTTCACCCCGCGCTCGGTGCCGCTGCAGCAGATCACCGCCGGCCAGGTGGGCTTCATCATCGCGGGCATCAAGGAACTGACCGCCGCCAAGGTGGGCGACACCGTGACCCTGGCCGCCAAGCCGGCCCCCGAGCCGCTGCCCGGCTTCAAGGAAGTGCAGCCGCAGGTGTTCGCCGGTCTGTTCCCGGTCGAAGCGAACCAGTACGACGCCCTGCGCGACTCGCTGGAAAAGCTGAAGCTGAACGACGCCGCGCTGCAGTTCGAGCCCGAAGTCTCGCAGGCGCTGGGCTTCGGCTTCCGCTGCGGCTTCCTGGGCCTGCTGCACATGGACGTGGTCCAGGAGCGCCTCGAGCGCGAATTCGACATGGACCTGATCACGACGGCGCCGACCGTGGTGTACGAAGTCCTGATGCGCGACGGCAGCATGGTCAAGGTCGACAACCCGTCCAAGATGCCGGAAGTGTCCAAGATCGACGAGGTGCGCGAGCCGATCGTCACCGTCAACCTGTACATGCCGCAGGAATACGTCGGCGCCGTGATCACCCTGTGCACCAGCAAGCGCGGCGTGCAGATGGA
>CAJYQM010000414.1 GCA_913777025.1 uncultured Massilia sp.
GGTCGCCGCCGGCGTCGACGTCGCCTTCCGCGTGGGAGAACTGAAGGACAGCCGCCTGATCGCGCGCCGCATCGGCACCGCCCATCGCGCGGCGCTGGCCTCGCACGACTATCTCGCCCGCCACGGCGAGCCGCAGCACCCGGACGAGCTGGCCCGGCACCAGTGCGTGGTCTACACCGGCCTGGCCAACCCCAACGACTGGACCTTCCTGGACGAGAACGGCGCCCCGCTGACGGTCCGGGTCAACGGCCGCTTCCAGTCGAACAGTTCGGAAGCGACGCGCCAGGCCGTGCACGAGGGGCTCGGCATCTGCTATTCGACGCTGTGGGTGTATGGGGCCGACATCCGCGCCGGGCAGGTCAAGCCGGTGCTGACGCGCTTTCGCCTGCCCTCGCTGCCGCTGAACGTGGTGTTCCAGCCGGCGCGGCGGCCCTCGCTGAAGGTGAATCACTTCGTGAACTACTTCGCCGAGGCGTTCGCGCAGGATCCGGATATTG
This sequence comes from uncultured Massilia sp., assembly GCA_913777025.1. Lineage (GTDB taxonomy): Bacteria > Pseudomonadota > Gammaproteobacteria > Burkholderiales > Burkholderiaceae_D > Telluria. The sequence goes on from CAJYQM010000414.1 coordinate 498, forward strand.
CGGAGATGCTCGATACGACCGCCCCCGCCGGATAAGCCCTGCCCTACAACAGCGCCCGGTTCTGCGAAATCGAGCGGTTGAACTCGAGCCAGTCGCTGCCAAGCCGGGTGACCTGGTAGGCATTGCCGGTACGCTGCAAGAACAGGTTCGACTCCAGCCAGGTCCGGACTTCCTCGCTCATCGGCGTCGCATCCAGGCCGCATTGAATGCTGTTGAGCGCACGCACGCAGGTGAAATGCTTGAGCGCCTGCCGTCCCTTCGAGGTGATCACCGGCTTGCCATCCTCGTCCAGGCGGATCATCGCAAAGTGCTTCAATTCGGCAGGACACTCGGCGATCGTCATCCTGTGCATGCCGGTATCCGCTTCGAAGCGCAGCCGGTACAGCACCGCCATGCCGGCCTCGTCGAGCGTGAGGGCGCCATCGTCATCGTCGTCGACAGGCGGCGCCGGGGCCTGATCCACGGGCGCGCACGCCTCGGCTTCGGTGCGGCGCCGCTGCCTGCGGCGGTCTTCGGGGATGGCCAGCACGCGCTCGATCAAGGCCTCGTCGAGGCCGTTACGCATGAGCAGGTTTTTCGCCGCGGCGTTACCGAAGCCGCGCCGCATGGCGAACACGGTACGCAGGATTCTTGCGGTGACGCCATCGGTACGTCGGTCTCCCAAGCGTCGATCGGGGTGAGTGGCGAGGGTCATGGTGGACGAAATCCGTGTCGATTACCGATGATATCAAAAAAACATGGAGCTCGGCGATTGAAAGTTCAGACCGGTTCTTATGGGCATCTGAGCGTTGGGCTGCAGGACTGGCCACAAGCAGATGATAGCGGAGATGTTGCCGCGAGACTACACCGGAAACGATAAAACCGGAAAAAATAGAAAATATTGCTTTGTGGCATTACACTGATTTCGTACTTACACCTCCCGCCGGACAACTTACCTCTGTAAAACCATGATCACTCTTGCCAGCTTCTTCGAGAATGTCCGCCTGCCCACGATCTCCGAGGTGGCGCATGCCTTGATTGCGACCCTCGACAACGACGACGTGTCCACGAAACAGATTGCCGCGATCCTCGCCCGGGATCCGGCCCTGGTTGCCAAGCTGATGCGCTTGGCCAACAGTGCCCGCTTCGGCGCCAGCCGCACCATCAGCTCGGTCGACGAAGCGATCGCACTCACTGGCACCGCGCATATCCGTACGCTGGCGCTCGCTGCTTGTTTTGCCGATTCATTTCCACAACTGCCCGGCCTGGATTCGAAAGAATTCTGGAACAGCAGCATGACGTGCGCGGGTTACGCCCGCTGGCTGGCCAGGGGCGCGAACATCGACAGCAACGACGCATGGCTGGCCGGCATGATCCTGCGACTGGGCGAACTGTTGATCTACGAAGTTGCGCCGTCGGCGTTTGCCGAGATCGAGCAATTGCCGCACCTTCCCGGTGCGCGCTGGGAACGCGAGCTGCGCTTGCTTGGCCTTTCCGAAAGCGAGATTACAGCCGAGTTGGCGCGCCGCTGGAACTTCCCGGAGCGGATCGTGACCGCGGTGAAAGGGGCGTCGATGCCGATGGACACCCCGTCCTTCTCCCGACTGGCTGGCGTCGTGCACCTGGCCAGCCTGCTGGCGGACACACCCAATGACGACGACGACGTGGTCGACGCACTGCCAGGCGACGTGGTCGACAGGCTGGGGATCGACATGGCCTGGATGCGATCGGGTCTTCCATCACACGAATCGTTCCTGGCATTGGCTTGAGGTCTTTGGACGCGCCAAGGCTTGCCGAACCTTGCGCCCCAGATAGCCCGGGTGCTTTAGGATGGGCATGACATCAACAGCCACGAATGCCATGCCACGTCTTCCTTCACGCCAAACCATGCTGCTGCTCGGCCTGGCCGGTGCCGGCGCCGCCGTCCTCGCCGCCAAGCACTACAACAAGCGCCAGCCCGGCATCGCCCCGATCGCTTCCCTCGACCTGCCGCGCTACATGGGCGAATGGTTCGAGATCGCCAAGTTCCCGAACCGCTTCGAAAAGGAGTGCGAAGGCTTCACCACTGCCACCTACAGCCTGCAACAGGACGGTACGGTCAAGGTGGTCAACCGCTGCCGCCACGAGGACGAGCGCTTCGAATCGGTCACCGGCGCCGCGCGCCAGGTCGGCGGTCCCGGTTCGCCGACGCTGCAGGTGCGCTTCGCGCCGGCCTGGCTGTCGCTGGTGCCGGCCGTGTGGGCCGACTACTGGGTGATCGACCTGGATCCGGCGTATAAACTGGCCGCGGTCAGCGAACCGAAGGGCGAATACCTGTGGATCCTGGCGCGCACGCCGACCATCCGCGAGCAGGATTACCAGGCCCTGCTCGGGCGCCTGCAAAGCCAGGGATTCGACACGTCCCGGCTGGTGAGGACGCGCCAGACGCTGTAATCGCCGCGCCCGTGAGGCCGAGGTGTCGCGTCAGCGCTGCGTTTCAAGGCAAACGCTTGCCAAAGACAGCATGTTTACGGAAACTATATATTTCTAATAAGTAAATAACGCTGCCCGTGACGAACAGCCATCCACTGTCGATGCCGATCCTGCCGCCGGGCTCCCCAAGGGCTTGCGCATGAAGCCCACCGAACGGGTCTCGCGCCTGTACGAGGTCATGGACCTGATGCTCGACTCGGTCGGCGATCCGCTCGCGCTGAAATCGCTGGCGGCATCGGCCAGCTATTCTTCCTTCCACTTCGACCGCATCTTCCGCGAGCTGACCGGCTTTTCGGCCGTCGAATACCAGAGGAAGCGCCGCCTGCGCCGGGCCGCCCACCTGCTGCGCCACGAGCCCGACGTGCCGATCGTGCGCATCGCCCAGGATTGCGGCTTTCCCTCCAATGCGGCCTTCGCCAAAGCCTTCAAGCAGCAGTTCGCGATGTCGGCCAAGGCTTGGCGCGAAGGCGGCTGGCGGGCCTACATGGACCAGCAAGTGGGGCGCGAGAGCGACGTCAGCTTCTTCGTGGCGGAACCCGACAACCTGGAGGTGATCCTGGCGCACTATTCCCCGCCGCAGCCGGGGACGGTTGCGGCCCGCATCGCCGTGCGCAGCCTGCCCGCCGTGCTGCTGCGCTACCAGCGCTTTTTCGGCCAGTCCGGGGCGGCGCTGTCGATCGCCTGCAATGGCTTCATCCGGGAGCGCGAGCAAAGCGAGGGAACGGGCACGGCCTGGTACGGCGTGTTCGACGAAGACCCGGGTTTTACGGGCGAACGGGAATATTGCTACGACTTCGGTTTCGATGGCGAGGACGACGCGGATCCCTGCCTCGGCCTGCGCGTGCTGCCGGCCGGCAGCTATGCCTGCCTCGACTTCCATAACGAGTGGCCGCGCTTCCGCTCCATGTACGAGGACTGGCTCGACAGGCAGGCGCTGTGGCGCCTGGACGCCACCCGCCCGCACATCCAGAAGGTGGAGCGCGGGCCGGACGGGCGCTGGCAGGGCTGGCTGGCCCTGCCCATCAAGAAACGGTAATACGATTTACCAGGTAAAGTCGTCCGGGATCTTGTAGTCGGCGTAGGGATCGTCTTCCTGCACGTCCGTGGCCGCCGCCTTGTTCACGCGCACCACGCTGTCCGGCGCGCGCTCGGCGATCTTGTCGGCGATGACCTTCGGCACCAGCTCGAAGCCGCCGTTGTGGGCCACGATCGCCAGGCGGCCGGCCACCAGGTGGTCACGCACCTTTTCCGACACGTAGATGCGTTCGATTTTCGTGCCGATGGTGAAGTTGTAGGCAATGTCGCCATTGCCCTTGGGCTGGCGGTTCTGCAGCACCATCTGCGTGATCTGGGCCGCGACCGCCTTCCCGGCGGCGGCGGCATCGCGCTGGGCGTTCAGCTGGCGCGCGCGTTCGGCCTGCTGGCGCTGGGCCTCGAGCGCGGCCTCCTTCGTCTCGTTGACGCTCTGCACGCCGGTGCGGCGCTCGATCTTCTGCTGCTTGCTCTTTTCCTGGTTGGCGACCTTGACCTTCTTCTTGTCGACCAGGCCGGCCTTCATCAGCTGCTCTTGCAGGGATACCATGATACTGCTCCGTGGTAGAAACCTCGCAGCATAGCAAAAGATACCGGCCGCAGCGAGATCAGCGTCCGTGCGCCAGGAAGAAGCGCAACATCTCGCCGGAGGCATTCGGGCCGCCCGCGACGGCATACGAGCCGTCCGTACTGCCGCCGGACCAGTTGTGGCCCGCGCCGTGCAGCCGCCAGTGTTCGGCGTGCGCGCGGCCGGCCTCGTCGCGGGCGACGGTGCGGGTCCAGCCGTCGCCCTGCTCGCGCACCTCGGCCAGTGTCGCGCCGCGGGTGAACTGGTGGTAGACGGCGTCGCCGTTGGACGGGCTCACGACCGCGTCGGCATCGCCATGGAAGACGATCACCGGCAGCGCGCGGACGGCATGCGCCCCGCGCGCCTTCTTGAGGTGGGCGCCCTTCATCGCGTTCAGGCCGGACATCAAATCATGCGCGCAGCCGGCCGCCAGGCCCGAATGCACGCCGACCGCCGCGTACAGCTCCGGATAGGCCGCGCCCAGGATCGCCGCCATCGCGCCGCCCGCCGAGAGACCTGCCACGTAGACGCGGCCGGCGTCGCCGCCGTGTTCGCGCAGGAGTTCGCGCGTCATGCCGGCCAGGATCGCCGGTTCGCCCTGGTCGCGGCGCTGGTGCGGCGCCTCGAACCAGTTCCAGCAGCCGGACGCGTTGGCGCTGTGCGGCTGCTCGGGATACAGCACCAGGCAGCCATGTTCCTCGGCCAGCGCATTCATCGTGGTGCCGGCGGCGAAGTCGGCCGGGTCCTGCTTGCAGCCGTGCAGCATCACCACCAGCGGACGCGGTCCCGACGCCGGCCGGGCCGGCACGTACAGGCGGTAGCGGCGCGAGCCGGCGGCACTGCCGAACACGCCGTGCGTGAACTGGCCCGGCTCGCGCGACTTGTCGCGTTGTTCCGGCGCCTTCGCGTGCCCGGGATGGAAGGCTTTCAGTTGCTCGGCCCAGTTCGGCATCGGGTTGGCGTGGGCGGCCTTCTGCTGTTCCTGCGCGGACTGCTTGCGCGACCACGACGGTGCTTCGTTCAGGTCGACGACATCGGGCTGTTCCTGCACGGCCGCATCGGATTGCGAGGACGGCGTGCGCAGCAGGCCGGCAGTCTTCAATGCATCCTGGATGATCGCGGTTGCCGCCATCGGGTCCTTCTGCGTGGCGCGTGCCGCGCGCAGCATGTTGGCGACGAATTGTTCGTAGGGTTTCATGTTCTTGTCCTTCATAGGTGGGTCCGGTCCGCGAGGGCGGCCTTGACCGCGCTGGACGCGACGAAGGCGCCCAGCACCCGGAGCGAGGCAATCGCTGCGCGGGCCAGTTCGGGCGTGACGTCGTCCTCGATGGTGGCCAGGCCCAGCACGTGGATCTCGAGCCGTTCGCCGGCGGCGACGCTGCGTTCCAGGTCGGCCTTGCCATAGCGCTGCAGGCCGACGACGAAGCGCTTGCGCACCACTGTCTGGCGGATTTCCTCGTTGTGGCGCTCGAGCTGGTTGCGGATCGCGGTACGGACGAAATCGGTGCGGTTGGTATAGAAACCTTCCTCGACCAGGAGGTCCATCTGGGCGATGTCCACCAGGCCGAGGTTGACCGTCACCTTCTCGGTCTCGGGAAGTTTGGATTTGGATTCGATGAGTTTCATACGCCCAGCATACTCCGATTGGAGTATGGCGGGAGTATTTTTTGTAACAGCAGGTGTTCCGTTACGCTGGCGCGACGTCTGCCTGGCGCTCCGGTTCGAGTCGCACGAAGCGGCTCAGCAGCAAGGCCGGCAGCGCCGCCAGCAGCACCCACAGGAAGAACTGGCGGTAGCCCAGCGCATGCTGGATGTCGCCGCTGACCATCTTGAACAGCACGAACCCGAGCTGCATGAAGCCGGTGCCGAGCGCGTAGTGGGCGGTCTGGTAAGGGCCGCTGGCGATCACCTGCATGATGAACAGGATGATGCCGACGAAGCCGAAGCCATAGCCGAACATCTCCAGCGCCAGCGCCATCGTGATGGTGCCGGCCGCCTCGGGCTGGGCCACGCCCAGGTAATAGAAGACCAGGTTGGGCAGGTTCATCGCCAGGATCAGCAGCGGCATCGCGCGCTTCAGGCCGATCCAGGACGTGAAGTAGCCTCCCAGCACGCTCCCGGCCAGGAAGGCGGCGGTGCCGGCGGTGCCGTAGATCGCACCCACTTCCTGGGTCGACAGTCCCAGCCCGCCGATCGCGCGCGCGTCGCGCAGGAACAGCGGGCCGATGGTCTGGATCTGCCCTTCCCCGGCGCGGAACAGGATGATGAAGAGGATGCCCAGCCAGATGCCGCGCTTGGCGAAGAAGGCTTTCACCACGTCCACCAGCACGTCCGCGGTGCCGCGAATCGAGGCCGGCGCGCTGCGCAAGCCCGGATTCGGCAGCGCCCACCAGTGATACAGCCCGAGCGCCGCCATCAGCGCGCCGAGCAGGCCGAACACCGTGGACCAGGCCGGGGCCGCGCCGAAGCGCTGTTCGAGGTGTCCCGCCAGGATCACCAGGCCGCCCAGCGACAGGAACTTGGCGCCGTTGAAGAAGGCCCCCTGCCAGCCGGCATAGGCGGCCTGCTGGCGCGCGTCCAGGCTGGCGATGTACAAACCGTCGGCGGCGATGTCGTGGGTGCTGGAAGCCATGGCGACCACCGCCAGCAGCGCGATCGACAAGGCGAACCAGGACGGCAACTGCAGGGCCAGCGCCAGCATGCCGAGCGCCGCGCCGCCCAGCAGCTGGAAGAACACGACCACGCTCTTCTTGCTGCGCGCCAGCTCCAGGAAGGGGCTCCACAAGGCCTTGAACACCCAGGCGAAACCCAGCATGCCGGTCCAGTGCCCGATCGCCTCGTTGGATACGCCCATGCTCTTGAACATCAGCCCGGCCACCAGCGCCACGCTGTAGAACGGCAGGCCCTGGGCCAGGTAGAGGGAAGGCACCCAGGCCAGCGGATGGGGGGTGCGTTCAGGCTGCAGTTGCGCGGGTGTGGCCTTGTCCATCTGCGTAGGGCTCCGGAGCGAGGGTGACGGTGCGGCTCTTGCGGCCGCGGGTGTCGAAGCTGGCGACCTTGAACACGGCGCCGGCAGCCAGCGGCACCGGCCCCTGGTAGCGCGGCGAGTCCGGGGCGGGTTCGCTGCCGTCGACAGTGTAATGCAGGGCCAGGCCCGGCAGGGCGACATTCGCATGCGCCTTGCCCGCCTCGACGAGGGCGCCGGGCGGCGGCAGGCGGTAGCCGTAGGCCAGCGGCGCGCGGTCCAGGCGCGCCAGTTCGCGCTGGCCGAGGCGGTTGGCGAATTCGTTCCAGCCGGCGCCGATCGCCGCCGCGCGCTCGGCGCCGGCAAGCCCGCCCCAGCCCGGGTCCGGCGCCCAGGCCCGCTCGGCCAGTGCGATCAGGCGCGGCGCCGCCAGGTATTCGATGCGCGCCGGCGAGCGCGCATTCTCGCCCCACAGCTGGCCCTGGATGCCGGCGATGCGCAGGCGTCCGCCGGCATCCAGGCGCTGCATGGACGCCAGCCGCTCAGGCAGGACCGCGTCTCCCATCGGGTCCCTGGGCGCGCCGCCCAGCATGTCGAAGGGGCAGAAGCTGAAGGTGTCGCGCGTGTCGACGAAGCCGGCCCAGTAGTAGCCCGGCTCTTCCGGGTCCTTGGCATGGGCCAGGTCGAAGTACAGGTGGGCGGCGTTGGCCAGCACCACGTCGTAGCCGGCATTCGCCAGACGGTAGGCGACGTCTTCCTTGCCCGAACCCCAGGCATTGTTCCAGGCATAGACGTGGAAGCCCGGCCCGGCGAAGCTGGGGTTGGCCGCCGTCTCGCTCTGCCCATGCACCAGCGCCGTCTCTTCCCAGCCGGCGAAGGCCAGGCCGTGGCGCGCCAGGATCGCGCGGCAGCGCGCCACGAAGTCGGCATGCAGCTGGCCGACCGTGGTCCAGCCGCGCTCTTCCATCAGCGCCCGGCAGCGCGGGGAGCCGAGCCAGGCGCCGGCCGGCACCTCGTCGCCGCCGGTGTGGATGGCGCGCAGCGGCACGCCGGCCTCGCGGTACAGGGCCACGACGTGGCCGACCACGGTGTCGATGAAGCGGTCGCTGGACGGCAGCGCGATGCAGATCACGTTGTCGTGCCACATCTGCACCGATTCATAGGTCGAGCTATCGTCCGGATCGTCCAGGCGGTAGCGCTCCGCGCCTTCGACGTCGCCCTGCGCCAGCAGGCGCGCGTGGCGGACGCGCATGGCCATCACGGCGGCGCGCGCATGGCCCGGCATGTTGAACTCCGGGATGACCTCGATGTGGCGCGCCTGGGCATGGCGCAGGATGGCGATGAAGTCGGCGCCGTCGTAGTAGCCGGTGCCGGCGGAACTGTCCACATCGGCGCCGGAACCGAAGGACGGCGGCAGGCTGCTGCCGTCAAGTGTGTACCCGCGGCGCGACCCGATGTCGGTCAGCTCGGGCAGCGCATCGATGCGCAGGCGCCAGCCTTCGTCGTCGGTCAGGTGCAGGTGCAGGCGATTCAATTTATAGCGCGCCATGCAGTCGATCAGGCGCAGCACCGTCTCCTTGCCGGCGAAGTGGCGGGCGACGTCCAGCATCATGCCGCGGTAGCCGAAGCGCGGGGTGTCGAGCACGCGCACCGCGCGCAGGCTGCCGCCGCGTTCGATCAGCTGGGCCAGGGTCTGGATCGCATTGAAGACGCCGTGCGGGCTGGCGCCGCGCAGGCGCACCCGGCGCCCCTCGGCCTCGACCAGGTAGGCTTCCGGCCCGCTGGCGTCGACCGGTCCCAGTTCGACCTCGATGCGCGCCGCGCCCTCCCCGCGCGCCGGCAAGCCACCAAGCAGGGCGCGCAGGAAGGCGATCTCGCCCTCGAGCGCGCTGGACGCGGTCACCGGGCTGTCGCAGCCCAGCATGAGCGTAGCGGCGCCGAAGCGGGCCGACAGGGGTTGCGGCGTGATGCGTCCGACGGCGTCGAGCGGCAACACGCGCAGCGCGGCGTTGTCGCGGTATCGCCAGATCGCATCGGCCGGCGGCAGCAGGTCGCGCAGGTGGCGCTGCAGCTGTTCCGGCCGCGCGAACGGGACGATGTCCGGGTCACCCACGTCGAAGGCGGCGCCATCGGCCGTGACCAGGTAAAAGCCGAGCGGCGCATCGGTGATGCTGATGGCCCAAAAGCCGGCCTCGTAGTGCAGCACATGTTCCTCGCCCGGCTGCCAGGGGGCACCGGACAGCGCCGTCAGGCGGAACAGGTCGCCGTTGACGTGCTCGATCGCGTAGCCGGCTTCCACGCTGCCGGGCCGCAGCGGACGGCAGGTGTTGAAATGGAGGGCCCATCCTGCCGCGATCGGCGCACCGGTCTCGTTGCGCAGGGTCAGGCGCGCCGAGAAGGCCTGTTCGTCGATCAGGTTGGACAGGCATTCCCAGCGCACCGCAAGCTTCATCCGCGGCACGATCAGAGCTTGCCGCGCAGGCCGAGATAGAAGGTGCGGCCGTTCGAGTAGAAGGCGCGCGGGCGGTCCTTGTTCTCGGCGTACATCTTGATCGTCTCGTTGGTGAGGTTCAGCGCGTCGAAGGTCAAGGTCAGGTGCTCGTTCAGCTTGACGTTGACCGAGGCCGCGAGCGACGGCATGCCGTCCACGTGCTGGCTGGCGCCGCGGTCGACGCCGGCCTTGTACTCGGAGCGGTAGCTGTAGGCCAGGCGCGCCGAGAAGCGCTCGTTCTCGTAGAAGCCGGTCAGGTTGTAGGTGTTCTTCGAGGAGTTCAGCAGCTCGCCGCCGTCATCCAGTTTCCCGTCGGCCCAGGTGTAGTTGGCCAGGAAGCCGACATTGTCGAACAGCGGTTGCTGCCAGCTCAGCTCCACGCCCTTGTTCTTCGCACCCGTGTTGTAGGGCGAGGTGATCTGGTACTCGGTAAAGGCGCCGCGCTTGTTGTTGTAGTAGCTGCCGGTGGTGGTGCCCTGGGCCACGATCGAGCTGAAGTCCATGTAGAACAGGCCGGCCAACAGCAGCGCCTTGGGCATGTAGTACCACTCGGCGGACAGGTCGACGTTGGTCGAGCGCACCGGGTCCAGGCTGACGTTGCCGCCGGTGCCGGACAAGGCGTCGTCGTTCAGCGAGACCGAGCCGCCCAGCGCGCTGTAGTCGGGGCGCGCCATGGTCTTGGCGATGCCGCCGCGCAGCACCAGGTCCTGGCGCAGGTCGTACTTGAGGTTCGCGCTGGGCAGCCAGTCGCGGTAGGTCCGTTCGTACAGTGTCGGCGTGTAGGGACCGAAGGCCGAACCGGTGATCGGGGTCAAGCCGCCCGGCAGGTTGACGGTCGTGGTCTGCTTCGTCTCGACCGCGCGCACGCCGATGTTGCCGCTCCAGGCGTCGCCGCCGCCTTCCAGCATCACGTAGGCCGCCTTGGTCTTTTCGCCGACGCGGAATTCGTCCAGCCAGTTGTGGCGTATCGTGTAGTCGAGCAGGCGGTTGCCCGGCACCGCGCCCCAGGCGCCGAGGGCCGAACCGTCGTACTTGAAGTAACCGTTGAACAGGTTGCCGCCGAGGTCGTTGCCAAAGTCGGACGGGTACATCTGGCCGTTCCACGCCGGTCCCGGGTTGGTGAAGCCGTTCGGACCCGGGCGCGTTTCGAGCGGGTGTTCAGCCGTGCGCTTGTGGTCGGTGAAGCGCGCGCCGAAGCGCACCGCGCTGGCCCAGGGGTTGTCGCGCAAGCGCCATTCGCCGTCGACCTGGGCGTATTTTTCCTGGTCCACCGACTGCGATTCGCCGCCGCCGGCCCAGGCCGTCGAGCCGGGCTTGCCCGGATTGCCGCCGGGGTAGCTGACGTCGGCCGGGGACAGGCCGTTCAGCGCATAGACCATGCCGCCGTCGACGTTGTTCTGGTAGAAGACGTCGTCACGGTCGTAGCCGACGCCATGGGTCTTGCCGATGCGGCCGGTGAAGCTCAGGTCCTCGGTGGCGCGGAAACGGCCGTTCAGGTCCAGGTACCAGGACTCGCCGCCCGCGTTCGGGCGGTAGGCGTTGTCGACCTCGCCCGAGTTGGCGGCGAAACCGGCGCCGACCAGGGTGCCGTTGCGGATCACCGGATTCTGCGGGATCTGGTTGGCGCTGTTGATCGAGTTCATCGGCGAGGCCAGCCAGTTGGTATTCTGGTTCGGCGCTTCCAGCTTGGAGTAGAAGCCGTTCAAGTCGATGCCGACATCGCGCGAGGGCTTGGCTTCGATGTCGAAGGCGCCGCCTTCGCGCTTCTTCTTCTGTTCGAACAGCGCCGCGCCGATAAAGGTCGGCACCACCACGCCGCGCAGCGACGGGTTGGCGATGGCGGCGGCGCTGGTCGCGCTGATCGGGGTGTAGCCGAGCACCTCCTGGCCGTCGCGGCGCACCGCCTGCTTCTCGGAGAAGCCTTGCGCCAGCACGCCGAAGGTGCCTTCCGGATTCTTCCAGCTGACCAGGGCCGACAGCTGCGGCTCGGTCTTCTTCGACAAATCGTTATAGTTGGCCTGCACCGAGGCTTCCACCGTGAGCGGCTGGCGGAAGTCGAGCGGACGGCGCGTGATCACGTTGATGGCGCCCGAGACGCCGCCCTCGACCAGGTCGGCGGTCGCGCTCTTCTGCACGACGATCGAGCCGACCAGTTCCGACGGCAGCAGCGAGAAGCTGCTCGAGCGGCCGACGTTGCCCCCGATCTGGTTCAGCACGAACCAGTCGCCGGTGCTGATCGCGTGGCCGTTGAACAGGGTCTGCTGCAGGCTGGGGCTGGTGCCGCGCAGGCTGACGCGGTCGTTCTCGCCGAAGCCGCCCTCGCCGCCCGCCGACGACTGCGTGTTCACGCCCGGCAGGCGCTGGATCGCATCGGCCACGTTCTTGTCCGGCATCTTGCCGATGTCTTCCGCGGTCACCACCTCGACCACGGCGTCGGCATTGCGCTTCTGGCGCAGCGACTGTTCCAGCGCGGCGCGCACGCCGTTCACGATCACGGTCTGCGCCTCGCCCGGACGCTCCGGCTGCGCGCCCACCGCACCGGATTGCTGCGTGGCCTGCGCCTGCGCGGCGCCCGCCGCCAGCAACGACACCGCGGCCGCGATCGCGGTGCGGCGCGCTGCCTGCCCCCTGTTGTGACCCCCGAACGACTTGCTCATGCTCTCTCCTGACATCGACATCGATAAGGTGAACCTGCCCGTTTCGAATTCGGCGGACGCTGGCGCGTCTCTCGTCTTCATGAGCGGCATTGTGTCGTTGAATTCCTGTCCATGTTTGTCAAATCTTGCTATCGCGAACACGCGCGTCATCTTTTTGACACGCGCGTGTGCTAGCCGGGAACAGGGAGGCGGCGCGGGATCAGCGCCGGAAGAACCACAGGATCAGGGAGAGGACGACCGAGACGACGATGCAGGTGACGATGGGGAAGCTGAAGCTGAAGCCTTCCCGGACGACGTGGATGTCGCCCGGCAGGCGGACCTGAGGCAGGCGGCCGAACGGCAGGCGGCGCAGCCAGGGCCAGGCCAGCCCGGCCGCGACCAGTACCAGGCCGGCGATGATGAGGAATTTCTGCACGGGTCAGGCGCTGGAGGCGCCGGCCGGGGTCGTGGTGTCGCTGCGCGACGTGTCTTTCTGCTGGTTGCTCATCGGGTGCTCCTTCCGCATTCGACAGTGAGACCCGGCGCCGCGGCGCCGGCGTGATGGCCTCATTCTGCCGAAGTCCATTCGGAAGGGGCGCCCGGATCAGAACTCTTCCCAGTCGGCACCGCCCGCGGTGGAAAGCTTGCGCGCGGCAACAGGCGCCGCCTTGACGGCCTTCGCTGCCGCCGGAAGGGCATGACGCGGCACCGCTGCCGGTGCGGCGACCGGTGCGGCCAGCGTCGCGCTGCGGTCCAGCTTGAACACGCTGACCGCCTCGGCCAGGCTGTGCGCCTGCTCCTGCATCGAGCCGGTGGCCGCGGCCGCCTGTTCGACCAGCGCGGCGTTCTGCTGGGTCACGTGATCCATCTGGGTGATGGCGTCGTTGACCTGGGCGATGCCGGCGCTCTGCTCGCGCGAGGCCGCCGAGATCTCGGCCATGATGGCCGTGACCTGCTGCACGCTGGCCACCACTTCCTGCATCGTGGCCCCGGCTTCGCCGACCAGGCGCGAGCCGGTGCCGACCTTCTCGACGGAGTCGTCGATCAGGGTCTTGATTTCCTTGGCCGCCGCGGCCGAGCGCTGGGCCAGGGTACGCACCTCGCCGGCCACCACCGCGAAACCGCGGCCCTGCTCGCCGGCGCGGGCGGCTTCCACCGCCGCGTTCAGCGCCAGGATATTGGTCTGGAAGGCGATGCCGTCGATGACCGTGATGATGTCGACGATCTTGTGCGCCGATGCGTTGATCGCCCCCATGGTGTCGACCACCTGGGACACGACCTGGCCGCCGCGGGTGGCGATGGCGGATGCCGACTCGGCCATGCGGTTGCCCTGCTGGGCATTGTCCGCGTTCTGCTTGACGGTGCTGGTCAGTTCTTCCATCGACGAGGCGCTTTCTTCCAGCGCCCCGGCCTGCTGCTCGGTGCGTGCCGACAGGTCGAGGTTGCCGGCGGCGACCTCGCCGGCCACGGTGGAGATGCTGTCCGCCCCGCTGCGCACGCGCGCCACCAGGCCGTTCAGGTTCTCGTTCATCGTTTTCAGCGCGGCCATCAGTTCGCCGGTCTCGTCGTTCGACGCCACCTCGATGCGGGTCGACAGGTCGCCCTGGGCGACGGCGTTCGCGACGGCGACGGCCTCGTGCAGCGGACGGGTGATGCTGCGGGTCAGCACCCAGGCGAGTGCCGCGCCCAGAATCAGCGCCAGCGCCGCAAAGGCGGCCAGCGTGGCCACCCCGGCCGTGTAGGCTTGCTGTACCGTCTCGCGCGCCTCGGCGGCCATGATCTTCTGGCGCTCGGACAAGGCTTTCACGGCCGCTTCATAGGCATCGCCGGCCGGGGCGACCTGCTGGTCCAGCATGTGCTTGAGCGTGGCCGCGTCGGTGCTGCCGCCATCCTGCAAGGCAAACAGCTTGTCGCGCACAGCCGAGTAGGTCTTGCGCTTTTCCGCGATCGTCGCCAGCATTTCCCGGCCCTTGGGCGCCACGACCAGCTTTTCCAGCTCTTTCTGGATGCCGGAGACGCCGCTGCTGACTTCGGCCATTTTGGCGGCCAGCGTCTTGACGTCGGCGGCATCCTGGCCGCGCAGGCGCGCTTCGCCATAGCCGCGATTGGCCTGCACCGACGCCGTCCACTTGTCGGCCAGCCGCATCTTGTTGAGGGCGGTGACCATGTCTTCCGTTGCGGTGGAGACTTCGTGCAGGCGCGTCACACCGACGGCGGCAAGCAGGACGGCCAGCGCCAGCACGGCAGCAAATGCCAACCCCAGGCGGGAGCCGATTTTCAGATTCTTGATGTTCATGTTTACCCCGAAGAAAGATATGGCGGATCAGGCAGGCGGCAGCGGGAAATGGCTGGCAGCGCGTGGCAGGACTGAAGGCGGGGATTTGGCCTGACGGAATGAAAAGTTTCCGTGTCACAAGCACGAAATCATAGCCGAAATCGATAAATCCGGCAGCATAAGTTGTATTAAAGCAACGAGACTTCGGTAAAAGACAGGCGGCAGGTGCATACCCTCCGCAATGGATGACGTTAGAATGATGAGTTGTCTCCTCAAGATCGGATTCCCATGCCTTACCGTCGTCCCATCTCCCTTGCCGTCGAATGGGCACGCCGCGCCGCCGCCTGCACCCTGCTGCTGGGTGGCCTGGCGCATGCCGCCGGACCGCAGCCGGTACTGCTGGGGATCGACGGCGAGTTCGGCCTGGACAACAGCACTTCGGCCCAGGCGGTCGAGCTGGGCATGCGCGCGGCCATCGACGAAATCAACCGCGCCGGCGGCGTGCTGCACGGACGGCCGCTGCAGCTGGTGATCAAGGACCATCGCTCGATTCCCGCGCGCGGCATCCGCAACATCCAGGAATTCGCGAAGATGCCGGGCCTGGTGGCGGTGTTCGGCGGACGCTTTTCCCCTGTGGTGATCGAGGAGCTGCCGACGCTCAAGGCCACGCGCACGCTGTTCATGGCGCCCTGGTCCTCCGCCGACGACATCATCGACAACGAGATGCGGCCTAACTATGTCTACCGCCTGTCGCTGCGCGATTCGCTGGCCATGCCGCGGCTGCTGCAGGCGGCGAAGGCGCGCAAGCTGACGCACGTCGGGCTGCTGCTGACGAATACCTCATGGGGCCGCAGCAATGCCGCCGCGGCCGAACGCGCGCTGCCGCAGCTGCCCGGCATGAAGATCGTCGGCACCTCCTGGTACAACTGGCGCGACATGACCCTGGTCGACAAGTACCGGCAGCTGCGCGCGGCCGGCGCCGACGCCATCGTGCTGGTCGCCAACGACGACGAGGCCGCGGTGCTGGTGCGCGAGGTGGCGGCCCTGCCGAAGGAGCAACGCATCCCTATCCTCAGCCACTGGGGCGTGACCGGCGGCGAGTTCATCGCCCAGGCCGGGCCGGCACTGCAACAGGTCGACTTTTCCGTGATCCAGACCTTCAGCTTCTGGAAGGCCGATCCGGCGCGCGTGCGGCGCTTCCTGGCAAGCGCGGCGAAGGTATCGAAGGTGAAACGCATCGAGGACATCCAGGGCCCGGTGGGCGTGGCCCACGCCTACGACCTGACCCACATCCTGGCGCGCGCGATCGACCTGGCCGGCAGCACCGAGCGCAGCGCCGTGCGCGATGCGCTGGAGCGGGTCGGCACGTACCATGGCCTGGTCAAGGATTATGCGCCGCCGTTCACGCCTGCGCGCCATGAAGCCCTCGGCCCGGAACAGCTGTTGATGGCGCGCTACCGCGCCGACGGCGTACTGGTCCCGGCGCCGAATTGAAGATGGCGCCCATCCCCGAACTCGCCGGCGGCGCAAAGCCGGCCAGCCTGTCGCGCAGCTTTGCGATCGCAGCCGCGATCCTGACCGCGGCCGCCGTCCTCCTCATCTCGGTCGTCTCGTTCTGGCTGATCGACCGCCAGCGCGAACAGGCCAACGACCTGCTGCAGCAGCGCGAGGTCGCCTTCCATGCGGCCACCGTCGGCACCAACCTGGAAGCGCTGACCTCACGGCTGGCGGAAGTGGCCAACAGCCCGATCCTGGCCAACGCCCTGGTCGATAGCGCCGGCAAGGAGACCTACCTGCGGCCCTACCTGCACGGCCTGCGCCAGATCAACGGCATCCGCCTGCAGCTGGTCTTCACGGATTTCGAAGGCACCCCGATCGCGGACAACGGCACCGCCGGCATCACGCCGGATGACCTGGCCTGGCTGCGCACGCGCATCGACAGCGGCGACGAGCGCGCCGCCCTGCGCACCGGCCCGCAGGGCGAGGAACTGGTCGGCGTGAACCTGCTGCGCTATTCGCGCACGCGCACGCCGGAAGGCGCGCTGATGTTCAAGGTACGCCTGGCCGACCTGAAACCGGTACCGTGGGCGGTGTTTGGCGGTGCCGGCGCGCGCCCGGACCACGATGAAAGCATCGCCGCCGACGTGCCGCTGCCGCCGCGCCTTGCCCACCTGCACATGGCGCTGCGCGAGGACGCCGAGCGCCTGGCCGCGCCGATGGTCGGGCCGGGCCCGCAATACCTGGCGATCCTGGCCGCCGCCGCGCTGCTGGCGCTGGTGGTGTTCCTGCTGGCCTCGCGCCTGGCGATGAACCTGACGCGCGACCTGCGCCGCCTCGAAACCTTCTCCGGCAGCCTGGGCGACGGCGACGGCGGCAAAGCGCAGCGCGCACCGCTGGTCGGCAGCCGCGAGGTGGTCAGCCTGGCCGGCGCCATCAACCGCATGCTGGACCGCCTGTACGACCAGCACGCGCGCCTGGAAGCCGAGCGGCGCCGCTTCCTGCAACTGTCCAACAACATTCCGCAACTGGTATGGATGGCCGACCCGGACGGCACCATCACCTGGTTCAACGAGCGCTGGTACGAATACACGGGCACCACGCCCGAGACCATGTCGCCGCAGGACTGGCGCCGCTTCCACGACCCGGCCATCATGCCGGCCGTGATGCAGCGCTGGAACGAGGCGCTGGCGCAGGGTGAGATGGCGCAGATGACCTTCCCGCTGCGCGGCGCCGACGGCCATTTCCGCAGCTTCTTCGCCTCGGTGGCGCCGCTGCGCGATACGAACGGGCGCATCGTCCAGTGGTTCGGTACCGGCACCGACGTGAGCGACCTGGAACGCGCCGAACGCGCGCTGCGCTACAGCGAGGACCGCCTGCGCCAGGGCCTGGTGGCGGCCCGCATGGCGGTGTGGGAACGCGATCCGGGCACCGGCGAGGTGAGCTTCTCGGCCAACCTGCACAGCGTGTTCGGCAAGGACTGGCGTAACGTCAGCGAGGTGTGGGACCTGTACCACCCGGACGACCGCCAGATGGTGCTCGACTGCCACGCCCAGGTGATGCGCGACGGCGGCGACTACCACCTGACGCCGCGCGTCGTGCGCGCCGACGACGGCAGCGTCGCCTGGATCGACCTGCGCGGCCGCCTCGGCCCCGGCATCGACGGACGCACCGTGGTGCATGCGGTCGCCATCGACATTACCGAGCGCAAGCGCGCCGAGGAAGCCCTGCGCCTGGCAGACCGCCGCAAGGACGAATTCCTGGCGATGCTGGCGCACGAGCTGCGCAACCCGCTGGCACCGATCGCCAGCGCGGCCGACATGCTGCGCATCGCCTACGCCAGCGAGGCGCGCATCAAGCAGGTCAGCGACATCGTCGCGCGCCAGGTCGCCCACATGCGCCGCCTGGTGGACGACCTGCTGGACGTATCGCGGGTGACGCGCGGCCTGGTGACGGTGGCGCGCGCCCCGCTCGACCTGGGCCGCGTGGTGGTCGAGGCGATCGAGCAATCGCGCCCGCTGGTCGACACGCGCCGGCACCAGCTGGAGGTGGAACTGGCGCCGTCCGCGGCGCCGCTGATGGTGGACGGCGACCACACGCGCCTGGTGCAGGTGGTGACCAACCTGCTGACCAACGCCGCCAAGTACACGCCGGAAGGCGGCCGCGTCAAGGTGCGCCTGGAAGCGTCGGACGGCGAGGCCGTGCTGACCGTGCACGACAACGGCAGCGGCATCGGCCCCGACCTGCTGCCGGCGATCTTCGACCTGTTCACCCAGGGCTCGCGCACCCTCGACCGCGCCCAGGGCGGCCTCGGCCTGGGCCTGGCGCTGGTACGCAAGCTGGTCGAACTGCATGGCGGCAGCGTCGGCGCCGCCAGCCCGGGACAGGGCCAGGGCAGCACCTTCACCGTCAGGCTGCCGCTGCTGCCGGCCTGACCAGCACCTCACCCCAAAGTTGCAGCGCGGCACTGGTTTGACGCTGTGCCGGATTCGTTGGAACATGGGGCCATCGTCAACGAATCCTGTCGCCCCATGTCTCCCGAGCTCGGCCTGGTCTGCATCACCGTATCCAAGGACATCCGCTACCGCACGGTCACGCGCAAGCGCCTGCTCGAGCAGTCGGATGCCGGCCAGCGCAAGCTGCTGGACGACATCTACCGCGACAACATACAGACCCTGGACGACGCCCTCTCCTACTGCCAGCGCGAAGGCATCCGGCTGTACCGCATGCCGTCCTCGATCTTCCCCTTCTTCGACGAGGACATCGGCCGCGAGGTGATGCAGCCCCTGGCACCGGCGCTGGCGCGCACCGGCGAGCGCGCGACCCGGCTCGGCCTGCGCCTGGTGATGCACCCGGACCAGTTCGTGGTGCTCAGCTCCGACTCGCCCGAGGTGGTCGCCAACAGCGTCAAGATCCTGCAGATGCACGCCGACATCATGGACGGCTTGCGGCAGCCGCGTTCCCCGTGGGCGCTGCTCGAGGTCCACGGCGGCAAGGCGAATCGCAGCGACGAGCTGGTGGCGCGCATCCGGGAACTGCCCGACGCGATCCGTACCCGCCTGTGCCTCGAGAACGACGAATACGCGTACAGCGCCGCCGAGATCCACGATGTGTGCGTGCGCAGCGGCGTGCCGATGATCTTCGACGCCCACCACCATATCGTGCATGAAAAGCTGTCGAGCTACGACGACCCGAGCGTGGCCGAGATGCTGGCGAAGGCGCGCGCCACCTGGACCGAGCCGGCGCACCAGGTCGTGCACATCTCGAACGGCCGCGAAGACTTCAACGACCGCCAGCATTCGGACCTGATCGCGACCATGCCGGCGTCGTACGCCGGCGCGCCCTGGATCGAGATCGAGGCCAAGCTGAAGGAAGAGGCGATCGCCGGCCTGCGCGCCTGGCAGGCCGTGCAGGCCGGCCAGGCGGCCGTGGTCGGATAAAACGGTATCAGCGGTTCACCGCCCCCATCTGCGCTTCCGGATAGCGCGTGCCGGACGCCGCCCCGCGCGGGAAGATCGCTTCCAGCTCGGTCAGCTGCGCCGGCCCGATGTCCAGGTCGACCGCTTCCACGTTCTCTTCCAGGTACTTGCGGCGCTTGGTGCCCGGAATCGGCACGATGTCCGGTCCCTGGGCCAGTACCCAGGCCAGCGCCAGCTGGCCCGGCGTGCAGCCGGCTTCCCGGGCCAGCTCGCGGACCTTGTCGACCAGTGCGATGTTCCTGGCAAAATTCTCGCCCTGGAAGCGCGGGCTGTTGCGGCGGTAATCCTCGGGCGCGAAGTCCGCGGGCGTGCGGATCTCCCCGGTCAGGAAGCCGCGTCCCAGGGGGCTGTAGGGCACGAAGCCGATGCCGTGGCGGCGGCAGGCATCCAGCACGCCGTCTTCCGGATCGCGCGTCCACAGCGAGTATTCGCTCTGCAGCGCCGTCACCGGATGCACCTTCACGGCGCGCTCGATGGTCTCGCTCGAGGCTTCCGACAGGCCGATGTAGCGGATCTTGCCGGCGCGGACCAGGTCGGCCAGCGCGCCCATGGTGTCCTCGATCGGGGTATCCGGGTCGACCCGGTGCTGGTAATACAGGTCGATGGCATCGATGCCGAGGCGCGTGAGGCTGCCCTCGACCGCCTGGCGGATGTAGTCCGGGCTGCCGTTGACGCGGTAGTCGGCCGGATTGTCCGGCGTGCGCATGATGCCGAACTTGGTGGCGATGACGAGACCCTCGCGGCGCCCGCGGATCGCGCGGCCCAGCAGTTCTTCGTTGGTGTGCGGGCCGTACATGTCGGCGGTGTCGAACAGGGTCACGCCGAGGTCGATGGCGCGCTGGATGGTGGCGATCGATTCCGCGTCGTCGCGGTTGGCGTAGAAGTCGCTCATGCCCATGCAGCCCAGGCCGATGCTGGAGACCTGCAATCCGGTATTGCCAAGCTGGCGTGTTTTCATCGTGTACTCCGTCGTGGCTGGCCCTGCGGCCTGGTAACCTACGATACCGCCTTTGCGGCGGTGCCGGCACACGGTTCCGGACGGACCGCCGTGCCGGGCCCGAACCCGGAGGCTTCATGCAAGCCGTCCTTCAGGAAGTACAGCGGCCGCCGCTTGCTCTCGTTGAACATGCGCGCCAGGTATTCCCCGATGATGCCGATGCCCAGCAGCTGCAGTCCACCGAGGAACATCACCGCGGTCAGCAGCGATGGGTAGCCCGGCACCGGATTGCCGAACATGAGGGTGCGCAGCACGATGTACAGGCCATAGCCGAACGCGCCGAGCGCGCTGGCCAGGCCGACATAGGTCGCCGCCTTGAGCGGCACCGAGGTGAACGAGGTGATCCCTTCCAGCGCAAAATTCCACAGCCTCCAGTAATTCCACTTGGTGGCGCCGGCATGGCGCGGCGCGCGGCGGTACGGCACCGCGACCTGCGGATAGCCGATCCACGCGAACAACCCCTTCATGAAGCGGTGCTGCTCGCGCATGCTGCACACGGCGCGCACCGCGCGCCGGCTGAGCAGGCGGAAGTCGCCCGTGTCTTCCGGGATGCGCACCCGGCTCATCTTCCCGATCAAGCGGTAGAACAGGAAGGCCGTCAGCCGCTTTGCCGCGCTCTCGCCATCGCGGCTGGTGCGCCGCGCGTACACGACGTCGTAGCCGTCGCGCCAGTGCGCGACCAGTTCGGGAATCAGCTCGGGCGGATCCTGCAGGTCGGCGTCGATCACGACCACGGCATCGGCGTCGGCGTGGTCCAGGCCCGCCGTGAGCGCGATCTCCTTGCCGAAGTTGCGCGACAGGTCGACCAGCATCACGCGCGCGTCGCCTTCGGCCAGGCAGCGGATGATCTCGAGGGTGTCGTCGGTGCTGCCGTCGTTGACGTAGATGACATGGCTGGACAGGTCCAGGCCGTCGAGCACCGCTGTCATGCGCGCGTGGAATGCGGGCAGCACGGCCTGTTCGTTAAAGACCGGCACCACGACCGCCAGCGTCTTGCGCAGGCGCGCCTGCTCCAGTTCATTGAGCTGCATGTTCAAGTCCTCCGGCCGGGGCTAGACGCCGTGCGCCACGTAATACTGGGTCCACAACAGGCTCCGGCCCAGGCCTTCGCGTGCGCGCGCCTCCAGCCGCTGCGCCAGGCGCAAGCCGCGCGCGCCGCCGAATTCGGCGATCAGCGGCAGGTACACCCCCGAACGGTGCTGTTCGGCGATCTCGAAGCCGGCCTCGCGCAATTGGCGCTGCATCGTGCGCGCCGTCATCAGGTTGACATGGCCGGTTTCCAGCACCGGCTCGCGGTAGATGCGGCGTACCAGCTGGATCAGCCCGGGCAGGATCGCGATCTTGGCCGCCAGCTCGAGCGGGCTGTAACGCTGCGGGGTCGACAGCACCAGCACGCCGCCCGGCTTGAGCAGGCGCCGCATGCCGCGCAGCGCCGCGGCCGAATCCGGAATATGCTCGATCACCTCGGTGCACAGCACCAGGTCGAAGCTGTGAGCCGGCAGCGCCGTCGCGCAGATGTCGTCGCGCACCAGTTCCAGGTTCGGCACGGTCCCGCGCAGCCGGGCGGCGTGCCGCAGGTAGGCGGCTTCGATGTCGGCCGCGACCACCTGGCCGGACAGTGTGGCGAGCACCGGCAGGTAGACGCCGCAGCCGGGCCCCACCTCGAGCGTCCGGCCGCCCGGCCGCGCATGGCGCTGCAGCGCGGCGATGATCCAGTCGCGCCGCGCGCAGTGCAGCCAGCGCCGGGTCGGGTTGCCGGACCGGTACAGGGTCTCCTGCAGCGCCACCAGTTCGGACGGGGATGCCATGCCTGCCTCCTTCAAGGGGTGCGCGCCGGATGGCGCTGGAGTACCGAGCGGTGCCCGTCGCGGTAGACCTCGCGGAAGACCCCATCGGCCAGCAGCAGCTGCCGGAGCGGCGCGTCGAGCGGCAGCACGGCCAGGTCGACGGCCAGGCGGTCGAACTTCGCCTTCCAGTCCGCCGCGCCACCGTAGACCTGCAGGTAGTCTGCGATGAAACGGTCGCCGTACACGTCGGCGCGGCCATCGACGACCACCTTGAAGCGCGGCGCCA
Organism: uncultured Massilia sp.; assembly: GCA_913777025.1. Classification (GTDB taxonomy): domain Bacteria; phylum Pseudomonadota; class Gammaproteobacteria; order Burkholderiales; family Burkholderiaceae_D; genus Telluria. The sequence goes on from CAJYQM010000414.1 coordinate 22,962, forward strand.
GCCGGTAGATCAGGTAGCCGCCGTCGCCGTAGCTGTTGAACAGCCGGGTGCCGGCGCCGTGCGCGGCGATGAAATCGGCGGCGCCGCGCGGCTCGACCCCGGCGCCGTCCGCGTGCGCGCCGCGCAGGCACGCCGGCAGGCACAGCACGACGGCGGCCGCAAGCACCCAGTTGACGGCGACTTCGCGCCGGCCGAGGTCCTTGTGGACGCCGCGCCGCACCAGGTACCAGCGCACCGGCGCCAGGCTGCGCGTCCAGGCGGCGAGAAAGGCAAGCGGCCCGCTGGCCAGCGCCAGCGCGATCGACGGCACCAGCACCAGCACCGCCAGCGGCATATGGCGTGCGGAGATGCAGCCGCCCGCGGCAAAGACCAGCGGCAGCGCCGCTTCGGTCAGGTCGGGCTTGCGCCTGGCGTAGATCCACGCCATCGGGAATAGCAGCACCAGCGCGAGATAGGCCTTCGGCCCGAACTGGTGGAAATCGGGGCTCTGCCACTCCTGGATGACGGCGTTGACCGTCATCCCGAGCACCTGGAACGGATAGGCCCAGCGCTCGAACAGTCCCGGATTCGCCAGGCTGGCCAGCAGCACCAGGCCCGCCACGGCGCTCAAGCGCACCAGGCGCTGCTTGCGGAACGGGTCGCGCACCGGCGCGGCGGCCCAAACTACCCACTCGCAGGCGGCGAACAGCAGGACCATGACGATACCGATCGCATAGGCGGCATGCGCGTTCACCCAGACCATCATCAGCGGCGGCAATACCCACAGCGCACGGGTGGCCGCGGCGTACTTGAAGCCGAGCAGGACCAGCAGGCAGAGGGCCAGGAACAGGTAAGTGAGCATCTGCGGCCGCGGCGCCATGCAGCCGGCCATGACCACGATCCCCGGCACCGCCGGTATCCACGCCGCCGCGTCCGATCCGCCGACCCAGCGCGCCGCGCCGTACGCCAGCCCGAGGGCGGCCATGGCCAGGGCGACGGTCAGGACCTCGACGGCGCCCTCCCCGCCCGCGGCGAAGACGCCGTACAGCAGCACTTCGAACAGCCATTCGTGCAGCACCCAGGGCTGGCTGTCGCGGGTGAACGAGAACACGTCGCCGGCCGGCAGCGCGCGATGCGCGACGATGGTGTCGCCGGTCTTCAGGTGCCAGAAGTAATCCGGGTCGGTGGGCTGGAACAGCGACAGCAGCACGATGAACAGGACGATACCGACCACGCCGGTCTTGCTGAGCTGCAGGTAGCGCATCATCGTCGCAGGGTGGGCTCGTGGGTGGAACAGGCATTCTGCCGTGCCCGGCACGCAAGAATAATGACTAAAGGCAACGTTTATCTCGGCCGACGTTATGTCTACATCGACATGATTCACGCTCAATATGCATGACATTCAGAATGTGAATTAGGCTTTCACAGTGCAAGCGTCCACAATGGGCGATCTCGTCCTCTCCGGGCGGGAATACAGTGAAACACCGTTGAGAGCATGAGTCATCGAATTCCAAGCTCGCACCTCGCTTGCGCGGAGGGCCTGGCATGATCGTCCGTGAGCGGCCAAACGCGCTGCGCCTGTTCCTGATCGTGCGCGGCTCGATCCTGCCGAGCATCTGGAAGAGCCTCGCCGTGACCACCCTGCTGGCTGTCGCGGTCACCCTCATCGACAAGACCCTGGGCGGCATCAAGCCGACCCTGAGCCCGATTCCCTTCACCCTGATGGGCCTGCCGCTGGCCATCTTCCTGGGCTTTCGCAACAACGCCGCCTACGACCGCTACTGGGAAGGCCGCAAGCAGTGGGGCGAACTGGTGCTGCGCAGCCGCGCGTTGGCCCGCCAGTGCCTGTCCCTGCTGGATCCCGCCCGTCCCTTCGATGCTGCCGACGCTGCCGACCCGCGCACGCGCATCGTCCGGCGCGCGGTGGCTTATGCGCATGCGCTGCGCCACCGCCTGCGCGGCGGCGATCCCGGCGCCGACGCCGCGCGCTGGCTGGCGGCGGACGAGTGGGAACGCCTCCGCACGCTCCCCAACCTGCCGCACGCGCTGATGCTGGAGATGGGGGCCGACCTGGCACTGTGCCTGCGCGAACGCCGTCTCGACCCGATGCTGGCGCCGGTGCTGGACGCCACGCTCTCGAGCATGACCGGCGTGGCCGCCGCCTGCGAGCGCATCCGCGGCACGCCGATCCCGTTTTCGTACACCCTGCTGCTGCACCGCACGGCGTACATGTACTGCTTCCTGCTGCCGTTCGGCCTGGTCGACACCATCGGCTACCTGACGCCGCTGGTGACGGCCGTGGTGGCCTACACCTTCTTCGGCCTGGATGCCCTCGGCGACGAGCTCGAGGAACCCTTCGGCGAATCCGATAACGACCTGCCGCTCGAGGCCCTGTGCCGCACGATCGAGATCGACCTGCGCATGGCCCTGGGCGAGCGGGACCTCCCGCCCCCGCTGCTGCCGGTGAACTACCGGCTCGGCTGAGGCATGATCAGCACTAGAGTAGAGTAGAGATGAAGACCGAGTACCTGGACCGCATCCGCTGCGCACAACTGCGCAAGCGCGTCACCGGCGCCCAAGAGGCCGCCACCTGGATCAAGGACGGCATGACCGTCGGCATGAGCGGTTTCACCCGCGCCGGCGACGTCAAGCTGGTGCCCGCCGCGCTGGCCGAAAGGGCCAGGCAGGAACCCCTCAAGATCACGCTGCTGACCGGCGCCTCGCTCGGCAACGACACCGACAAACGGCTCACCGAAGCCGGCGCGCTGGCACGCCGCATGCCGTTCCAGGTCGATCCGGTGCTGCGCGCCGCGATCAACCGCGGCGAGGTGATGTACATCGACCAGCACCTGTCGGAAACCGTCGAACAGCTGCGCAGCCGCCACATCGCGCCGGTCGACGTCGCCGTGGTCGAGGCGGTGGCGATCACCGAGACGGGCGCCATCATCCCGACCACCTCGGTCGGCAACAGCGCCAGCTTCGCGATCCTGGCCGACAAGGTGATCGTCGAGATCAACCTGGCGCAGCCGACCGGCCTGGAAGGCCTGCACGACATCTGGATCCCGAAAAAGCGTCCCATGCGCGAGCCGATCCCGATCATGTCGGTCGAGCAGCGCGTCGGCACCACCGCGATCGAGATCCCGCCCGAGAAGATCGTCGCGATCGTGCTCTCGGACCAGCCCGACAGCACTTCCTCGGTGCTGCCGCCGGATCTTGAAACCGCCGCGATCGCCGGCCACCTGGTGCGCTTTTTTGAAGACGAAATCCTGGCCGGGCGCCTGACCAACAGCCTGCTGCCGCTGCAGGCGGGCATCGGCACCATCGCCAACGCGGTGCTGGCCGGCTTCGTCGACAGCCCCTTCCACGGCCTCACCATGTATTCCGAGGTGCTGCAGGATTCGACCTTCGACCTGTTCGACGCCGGCAAGCTCGATTTCGCCTCCGGCTCGTCGATCACGCTGTCGCCCGAAAAGAGCGCCCAGGTGTTCGGCGCCTTCGAGCACTACCGCGACCGCCTGGTGCTGCGCCCGCAGGAAGTGTCGAACCATCCGGAAGTGATCCGTCGCCTCGGCATCATCGCCATCAACACGGCGCTCGAAGCCGACATCTACGGCAACATCAACTCGACCCACGTGGGCGGCACCCACATGATGAACGGCATCGGCGGCTCGGGCGACTTCGCGCGCAACGCCTACCTGTCGATCTTCGCGACCAAGGCCACGGCCAAGGTGGGCAAGGTCTCTTCGATCGTGCCGATGGTCCCGCACGTCGACCATACCGAGCACGACGTCGACATCATCGTCACCGAATACGGCCTGGCCGATTTGCGCGGGCTGGCGCCGCGCGAGCGGGCCGATGTCATCATCGAGAAGTGCGTGGCCGAGCCCTACCGCACGATGCTGCGCGCTTACGTGAACGAGGCCAGGCAGCGCGGCGGGCACACGCCGCATGTGCTGGAGAAGGCGTTTGCCTGGCACGAGCGGTACCGCGAGACCGGTTCGATGCTGGAGGAGTGATAGCGTCATCCCCGCGAAGGCGGGGACCCAGGTTCGCAGGCATCTCGATAAGGCAAGCAAAACCTGGATCCCCGCCTTCGCGGCAGCGACGGCGGTCTACCCACTGCTCGAACTCCGCCGCCGGCATGGCCTGGTGATACAGATACCCCTGCGCCATGTCGCACCCGTGCGCGCTGAGAAAGGCGCGCTCGGACTCGGCCTCCAAGCCTTCCGCCACCACTTCCAGCTTCAGGCTGCGCGCCATCGCCAGCGCCGCCACCACCACGCCGGCGCGTTCGGCATCGGTATCGACGTCGGTCACCAGCGACTTGTCGAGCTTCAGTTCGTCCGGACGCAGGCGGCTGATGTAGTTGAGCGAGGAATAGCCGGTGCCGAAGTCGTCGATCGCGACCAGCACGCCGAGCGCGCGCAGCGCCGCCATCGCGGCCACCGTCTGCTCGCTGTCGTCGAGCCGGGTCTGCTCGGTGAGCTCGATGCACAGCAGGTGGCTGGGCAGGCCGGTCTCGCACAGCGCCTGTTCGACGGTCTGCGCCAGCCTGCCCGACTTGAGCTGGGCCGCGGTAATGTTGACCCCGACGCGCAGCGGTGACTTGCCTGTCGCATGCCAGCGCGCCGCCTGGCGGCAAGCCTCGAGGATGGCCCAGGCGCCGATCGCCTCGCCCATCGAGGCTTCGTCCAGGACCGGCAGGAACACGTCCGGCATCAGGAGGCCCAGTTCCGGATGGTGCCAGCGCAGCAGCGCTTCGGCCGCCGCAGGGCGGTCGCCGTCCAGCGCGACGATCGGCTGGTAGTACATCTCGAGTTCCGCGCGCTCCAGCGCCAGGCGCAGGCCGGCGCCCAGGCGGGTGCGCATCTCCATGCGCGCGGTCAGCTCGGGGCGGTAGAACTGCACGTTGTTGCGGCCTTCTCCCTTGGCGTGGTACAGGGCGCTGTCGGCGAAGCGCAGCAGCGTGCGGAAGTCCTGGGCGTCGTCGGGGAACAGGCTGACGCCCATGCTGACCGCGACGCGCAGGTCGTGGCCGCCGACATGCAGCGGCTTGCCGCATTCGATGCGCAGCTTGTCGGTCAGCGCCAGCACGTCGCGCGTATCTTTCACCTCGGACAGCACGACCACGAATTCGTCGCCGCCCATGCGGGCCACGATGTCGATCTCGCGCACGCTGCGCATCAGGCGCGCCGCGGTTTCCTTCAGCACGGCGTCGCCCGCCTCGTGGCCATAGCTGTCGTTGATATGCTTGAAGTAGTCGATGTCGAGGAACACCACGCCCAGGCGCGAGCGGCGCCGGCGCGCACCGGCGGTTTCGTGGTCGGCTTCCTCGTTCAGCAGCGCACGGTTGGCGGCCCCGGTCAGGGCGTCGTAATGGGCCAGGTGGGCCAGCTCTTCCTCGGCCCGCTTGCGCTGGGTGAAGTCGTTGATCTGGACGAGGAAATGCTGGGGTTCGTGGTCGGCGGCCAGCAGCGTGGCCGAGACCAGCGCCCACAGCACCCGGCCGTCGCGGGTGTGGTAGCGCAGCTCGTACTGGACGGCGTCGCTGCGTCCGGCCAGCAGGTCCTGCTGGTATTCCTTCTCGATCGCGTTGTCGCTGGCGTCCCCGAACGCGGCCTGGTCGGTGCCGAGCAGCTTGTCCGCATCCATGCCGAGCAGGCGGCAGAGCGCCCGGTTGACGCGCACGAAGCGGTTGTCGCGGTCCAGCAGTGCCAGGCCGAGCGGGGCATTGTCGAAGGCGCCGCGGAAGCGCCGTTCGCTGTAGGCCAGGCGCAGCTCGGCCGCCACGCGCTCGCGCACGTCGTGCAGCACGATCGCCATGCCGGTGAGGTGCTGGCCCTCGTCGCAGATTGGACCTGCCGAAAAATCGACGGGAATGCGCGGGCCGTCATGCACGACCAGCATCGCGGTGCCCGTGAGCGGCTGGCAGCCGTCCAGGTCCAGTTGCAGGGTGGCGCCTGCCGTGTCTTCCAGGCGCATGACCTCGGCGGCCTTCCTGCCGCGCAGGGGGCCGTCGCCGAGTAACGCCTCGGCCGCCGGGTTGACCAGGCCGACGATGCCCCTGGCATCGGTGGCGATGACGGCGTCGCCGACACCACGCAGGATCGAGGCCAGCCAGCGCTCCGAGTCGCGTACGACGCGCTCGGCGGCCGCCTTGCGCAATGCCACTTCGATGCCGGCGCGCAGCTCACGGCCCTGGAATGGCTTGGTCAGGTAGCCATAAGGCCAGGCCCCGGCGGCGCGCGCGACGGTCTGGTCGTCGCTGTAAGCGGTGAGGAACAGGACCAGTATGTGCAGTTCCTTGCCGATCTGGTCCGCCGCGGCGATGCCGTCCATATCGCCCTTGAGCACGATATCCATCAGGATCAGGTCGGGCCGCTCGGCGCGCGCCCTGGCGATGGCGTCGCGGCCGTTGTCGACGCAGCCGCACACGCGGTAGCCCATGTCGTGCAGCTGGCCATCGATGTCCATCGCGACCAGGGATTCATCTTCGACGACGAGCAATGCGGGCGCGGCGGCGGCGCCGGGAATCACAGCAGGTTGCATCAGGAATGTCCTCGGTCATGCATGGCTGCCTCGCGGTTCGTTGCGCGCCGGTCCGCCGGCGACGCGGCGGTCGCTACGCTGAAGACCAGGCTTGCCAGCACCCCGCCGCCGGGACGATTGTCGAGTGCAAAGCCGGCGCGCAACTGCCCGCTCAAGGCAGAAACAAGTCTTAGACCAAGTGTTTGCGAGGTAGTTCGGTCAAACCCTGGCGGCAAGCCAATGCCGTCGTCTTCGACGATCAGGCGTATCCTGCCATCCACGTCGCGCACGATGCGAACCGGGATCGTGCCGCGGCGGCCATCCGGAAAGCCGTGCTTCAAACTATTGGTGACGAGCTCGTTGAGCAGCAGGCCGAGCGGCACCGCGACATCCAGTCCGATCTCGGCCGGTGGCGCCTCCACGTGCATGGCGATACCGCGCTGTGCCGCCGACGCGGCGCTGGCCAGCTGCTCGCACAGCTCGGTCACGTAAGTGTCGAGCGCGATCGAGGACAGCGTGCGCGACTGGTACAGGCGCTCGTGCACCAGCGCCATCGTGCGCACCCGTCCCACGGCGTCCAGCAGCGCCTGGCGGGCCTGGCTCTCGGGCAGCATGCGGATCTGCAGGCTGAACATGCTGATGATCAGCTGCAGGTTGTTCTTGACCCGGTGATACAGCTCCTTGAGCAAGGTGTTCTTGTCGTCCAACGTGCGGCGCAAGGCCTCTTCCTGTGTCCAGTTCTCGGTAATGTCGCGGACCGTCAGGATCACCAGCAAGCGTTCGCGCAGCGGGCTGGCCATGATGTCGATCGGAAAGCCGCTGCCACCGCGGCGCCGGCCGTGCAACTGGGCAGTACCGTCGATGCCGCGCCGCAGCGGCGCCGCGCGTACCTGTTCGCAGACCGAACGCGCCTCCGGCCCGCTCTCGTACAACAGGCTGTCGATCGGGCGCCCGGCCAGCGCACCATGCGCATAGCCGAACAGCTGTTCGGCCTGGGCATTGGCGCGCGTGACTTTGCAGTCGGGGCCGACCAGCAGCACGCCGTCCGGCGTCTCCTCGAAGATCCCGCGCAGGAAGGCTTCGCTGCGCTCGATCTCGCGGTTGGCGTCGGACAGCCGCAATTTGGCGCGCTCGGCGTCGTCGCGCTGGGCGGTACGTTCGCGCAGCAACGCCGCAGCCTGGACCAGCGCGTGGCCGACATCCTTGGCTTCGCGCAGGTGCAGTACCGGCAGCGTCACCGGTTCGCCGTAGCCGAGCGCGATCGCAGGACTCACCAGGCCGCTGATCGAACGTTCCACCCGCGCGCCGATCGCGCGTACCAGCGCCAGGCCGAGCCCGAACAGGACGACGACGCCGAGCGCGATCCACGCCAGCGAGTGCCATAACGCGGCATTGAGGGTAGTACGGCGTAGCGCGATGGCCACCGCCCAGTCCGACACCGTCGAGCGGCTGAATACCGTCACGTAGCGGATGCCATCCGGGCCTTCTTCGTCAACGATTCCTTCCGGCTCGAGAGCGAGGATATGCATCAGCGCCGGCCCGGCACGTTGGCCCACGTCGGTGCGTTCGCCATGACTGCTCCAGATCGTACGTGCCTTGCTGTCGTAAATGAAGGCAGTAGCGCCCGGCAATATGTTCTGGCGGTCGAGGATCGCGCCCAGGCGCTCGCCGAAATATTGCATCGACAGCACATAGGCCACCCTCCCATCGCGCACCACCGGCACGTCGACACTGGTCAACAGGCGGTGCACGGTCGGGCCGACATACAAGTCCGACACCGAGGGTCGCCCGCTCTCGATCACGCCGCGGATTTCGGCCTGGTCGCCATGCGAAGGGAGCGGGATCCCGAAGGGCTCGTGGGTGTTGACCACCTGGCGTCCCCGGCTGTCGGACAGCAGCAGGACATTGCCGGGCCTGGAGTGCAGCACTTCGGTGGCCTGGGCGTAGAAAGCACGCAGATCGGTGTCCGTGCCGAGGTTGGGCGAGGTTGCCAGCGCTTGCAGGGCGGCGCGCGCGCTCGCCAGTTCGAGGTCGATCGCCTGCATCAGCGCGCGCGAGATATCAAGCGTGGCGCGCTCGATACCGGCGCGCTCATGCTGGTAGGAATAGACAGACAAGGCAACGACCGCCACCGCCGCCGGCACGATACAGGCAGCCAGCAGCATCGCCAGCCACTGGCGGATGGTGGGGGCACGCCGTAACAGGTCGCGCAAGTGCATGACGCTGGCTCCGGATCCGAATACCGGGCCATCGTGCCCGGCTTATCAATCTACGGCTAAGCGTGGACGATGGCAACCAGGCTCCTGTGCCCGCACCGGCCGCGTGCGCTCAAGCGCCGCGCATCCAGCGCCTCGTCAGAAGCCGGCCTCGCGCCAGAACAGCGCCGCCAACGTGCGCACGAAGCGCGTGCCTGGCGCTTCCCAGTCGCCGGCGATCACGACCTTGCCGCGCCAGGCGTGGCCGGCCAGCGCGGGCGCCGGCTCGTCGACCGAGAAGCCGACCCGGTACACCGCGTGTTCCGGATACCAGGCGCCCTGCTTGTCGCGCGCCGGCACCTGGCCGCCCTGCTGGGCCGCCCACAGGCCGCTCGGCAGCACGCGGGTGGCGTCGCGGTCGATGCTGGCGACCGTCAGGCGCAGGGCCGGGCCGGCGCCGCCGTCCAGGTAGAAGGTCGCATGGTCGCCCGGGGCCACGCGGCGCACGGTGTCCTCGTCCAGGTAGGTGCTGACTTCCGATGTGCCCTCGCCCACCAGCACCGCCACCCGTTCGTTCTTGCCGACCCAGGTGCCCGGCGCCAGTTCCGGATCGAGGTCGCGCAGCGTGCCGGCGAACGGCGCCGCCGGCCGGTAGCGCGCGGCGTCTTCATCCAGCGACGCCAGCTGGGCCTCGGCGGTGGCCAGCTGCTCACGCAGCACCACGCTGTTGGCGCGCTGCTCGGCATCGAAGCCGGCGGCCTCGGCCTGCCAGCGCAGGCGCTCGACCTCGGCCTGCAGCGCCTGGCGCCGGCTGCCGTTTTCCGCCACCGCGAACTGCACCAGCACCTGCCCGGCCGCCACCCGCGCGCCTTCGCGCAGCGGCAGGCCGGCCACCTGGGCGTGCTCGGGCGCGTGCACCGGGAACACGTCGACCGGCTTGAAGACCGCCCCGCCCTGCACCCGTGTCGGCCATGGCACCACGAACAGCAGCGCCAGCAGCAGCGCCACGACGATCGCGCCGCGTCCGCGCGGGCTCTTGCGGATATGCGGCCACAGGCCGCGCCACACCTTGACTTCGCCCGCGATGGGGCGGATGACGAACCAGCTCATTTCGATACAGAATAAAAATATGCCAACCAGCTTGATGAAGAAGTGGTACA
>CAJYQM010000415.1 GCA_913777025.1 uncultured Massilia sp.
GCCGGCCAGGCGCGCCTGCAACAGCGTGCGGATGCCGCCGCGGCCGGGCAAGGCGTCGCCCGGACGCTGCACGGGCAGCGTCTTCTCGCCGCCGAGCTGGAGCAGCGTCGCCTGCAGGGTGCGCACCGGGACCGCCACGCCGACCTGCTGGCGCACGCGGATGCTGTCCGACGCCGTCCCGGCACTGGCCTTGACTTCCCACTGCAGCGATTGCGCGCCGGCCGGCACGTTCATGTCCCAGCCGATTTCGCGCGATTCGCCCGCCGCCAGCTGCACGGTCTGCGGCGCCGGATTCCAGGCATTGCCCTTGTCGGGCTTGACGCTGGCGTCGAGCCGCACCTGCAGCGGCCCCTGCGACGCATTGCGCAGCGTGAAGCCGGCGCGCACGGCATCGCCCTCGCGCACCAGCGGCGGCAGGCCGGACACCAGCATCAGGTCCTGGCTGCTGCGGATGTCGGTCGAGCCGGTGCCGAACAGGCCGGCGCCGCCGCTGGCCACCGCCACGATGCGGAAACCCGTCAGCGAATCGTTGAGCGGCACGTCGACCTTGGCCTCGCCGTTCGCGTCCAGCGCCACCTTGCCCTTCCACAGCAGCAGGGTCTCGAACAGTTCGCGGCTCATGCCGTGGCCGCCGCCGCCGCCGTGCGGGAAGGCCTTGCGGCCGAAGTGGCGCTTGCCGACCACCTGCATCTGCGCGGTCGAAGTCTCGACCTGCAGAGGACGCTCGCGCATCATCGATTCGAGCAGGTTCCAGCTGGTGTTCGGCATCAGTTCCAGCAGGCCCGCGTCGACCGCGGCGACGGCCACCTCGGAACCCGCCGGCAGGCGCTTGCCACCAGGGCCGTCGACCTTGATCGAGACCTGCGCATGGTCGCGCACCTTGTAGACCGCCTTGTCGGCCGCCACGCTCACCTTCAGTTCATGCCCGCCCCAGCCGACCCGGATCGGCGCGATGCCCAGTTTATAGGCCGGCTTGCCCAGGTCGACCAGCGCGGTCGGCTGCACGCCGGCCACGCGGCCGCGTACCACCAGCGCCGACACGAACACGTTGGGCGCGTAGCTGGCCTTGATCGGGACCTTGATGACCTGCTCGCGTCCCGACAGGCGCCGCACATAGGTGTCGAGGATGCCTTCGCGCTCCACCGTCACCAGCACGGTGGCGTTGCGGAAGGGGCTGCGCACCTGGAAGCTGGCGGTGTCGCCCGGCTCGTAGCGCTTCTGCCCCGGCAGCAGGTCGATGCGGTCGTGATCGAGCGCGGCGAACCAGGTCTCTCCGCCGCCCGCGACCCAGATCTCGCGATGGGTCGTGGCCACGCGCTGGCCGCCGTCGACGGCGCGGGCGCGCAGGATCAGGTCGCCCTCTTCCGGGGCGCGGGTGTCGCACAGCAGCAGGCCGCGGGCGTCGGTGACGCCGCTGCAGGCCTCGCCCAGGCGCTTGATCTCGCTGCTGTTTTCGTAGGCGTAGAAACCGCCGACCAGGCGCCGCCGGTGCGAGTAGGTGATGCGCTTGAAGAAGTCGACCGTGACCTGCACGCCGGCCGCCGGCTTGCCCGACACGTCCAGCACCACGGCCTGGAATTTGAGCCGGTCGCGGTTCAGCAGCCAGCCGTCCGGCTTGATGCCGACCACGTACTGCGAGGGCCACAGGGGGATGCGGGTCGAGGCCGTCAGCGTCTCGCCGTTGGCATCCTGGTAGGACAGCTCGGCCAGCAGGGTTTTCGGGCGCTCGATCGGCGGCAGGCCGTCGACATTGATACGGGCGCCGCCGGCCCGGTCCAGCTGCAGCGACTGGGTGCGTGCGCTGTCGCCGGCGCGCTCGCCTTCTTCCGGCGTCTCTTCCTCCTCGTCTTCGCTGCCTGCGCGTACCTGTCCCTCGCGCACGTCGCCGGCGCCCAGCGTGAAGTCCTCGTAGCCGTCGAAGGCGACACCGGTATCCTGCACCATGCTGCGCAGCTTGACGGGCGCCAGGCTGGCGGGGCCGCCGTTCAGGTAACCGACCTGGGCATCCAGCGTCACCGCCCTGGGTGCCACCTGCGCCTGTTTCGGACCGGCCAGGATCGCCTTCATGGTCGGGACGCGGAATTGCTCGACACGGAATTCGCCCGCGCTCTGGCCGCCCACCAGCACGTCGTAGACGCCCAGCTTGGCGTCCTCGGGAATCTTCCACTCGCCTTGGGCGCTGCCGCCGGCGTCCCATGTCAGGTCGAATTCCTGCTTCTCGCCGCTGCCCTGGTGGACCAGGAAGACCTTGTCCGGCAGCGCGCGCTTCTCGTCGCCATCGCCGTCACGCGGCGGGGCGTCCTTGGCGCGCACGAAGGCGAAGCCACCCTGGGTGTGGCGGCGCAGGAAGTGCTTCATGTGGACTGTTTCGCCGGCGCGCAGCAGGGTGCGGTCGAACACGGTGGCGGCGATGCGGCTGTCCTGGTCGATGCTGCCGGTGTTCAGGTTGAAACGCCACGGTTCGATGCCCTGCTGCCAGTCCGACAGCGTGAAGGTGAAGTCCTCGCCGCTGCGCGCGCTGACGAAGTAATCGTCGCGCCAGCCCTTGCAACGCGAACGCGGCAGCTCCTGGCGGATGCGCGCGATGCCGGCCGCGTCGGCCGTGCCCTTCCAGAGCAGCTTGGCGCTGCAGTCGCGCACCTCGACCGCGGCGCCCGGCACCGGCCGCCCGCTGTCGAGCGCCGTCACCCACACCAGCGAAGACTGGGCGCCGCGCTGGAAGTGGGCCGCCAGGTTGGTCACCAGCGCGCTGCTGCGCACATAGGCCGTGCGGCCCTTCGGATTGAGGGCGGCGCCCAGGCGCGGGCTGGTGACTTCCAGCGCGTAGAAGCCGGGCCTCGGCAGCGGGATGCCGATCACTTCGAAGGCGCGCCGGCCGTTCGGCCTGGGCACCGTGAAGCGCTCGATGCCGGCCTGCTTGCTGCCCGTGAAGATCGATTGTTCCAGGTCCTTGCCGGCCGGCTGCTCCGGACTCCAGTCGTGGCCGCCCGCACCCGCGCCGGCGACGCGGCGCAGCCAGGCGATCACCTCGGCCTCGTTGCCGGCGCCGATGCGCAGGCTGGCGCCCGCCATCCTGCCCGCCAGCGGCGCTTCGACATTGCGCACCGTAACCGGCAGCAGACGGTCCCCCTTCGCCTCCAGGATGCCGAAGGCGGCCGGGAACTTGACCAGGGGCGGCTGGGCGCCGGTGCGCACGGCCAGCGGGAAGCGCTCGCGGTTGACGAGCGGCCGCCCGGCGTCGTCCTTCAGGTCGGCCGGGACGTGCAGGGTCAGGCGCGCGTTTTCCGGAAAGGGCCCGGCCAGGTCCAGTTCGTTCACCAGGTCGCGGGTTTCCTTCGGCAGCGCCGCCGGCCAGCGCTTGCCGCCCGGGCCCTCGATATACACGTTTCTTGCGACGTCGGCCTTGACCGGCGCGCTGAAGTTCAGGCGCATCGGCAGGAAGGGGATGCAGGCGGCGCGCGCGCTGACCCGGTCGCAGTTCAGCTTGGCGGTAAAGTCCGGCCGCACCTTGTAATTCAGGACTTGCTCGCTGTCGGTGGCGATGCCGCCGTTCGACGCCACGCCGGCGCCCCACACCAGCGCGGCCTTGGCGCCGGCCGGCAGCGTGCGTGCGCATTGCAGCACCACCACCTCGCGCAGCTTGCCCTGCTGCTCAAGCTTGCGCAGCAGGGCCGCGCTGAAGGGCTGGTCGGCTTCGCGCACGCCGGCGCGCAGGGCCGCCTCGCCCACCGCCCAGCGGTCGTGCTCCAGCACCTGCATGCGCTCGTCGCCGGCCAGGATGCGCACCGGGATCTTTTCATTGACGCCATCGGCGCGGCACCAGGCGTAGGCGGCGATGCTCGCCGGCGTGGCCGGCGCCGACAGCGCCAGCAGGAAGGCCTGGCGCTCGTCGATGCCGCCCGCGCCCTCCTCCGGATTCGATGCCAGCACGGCCGGGCCGCCGGTGGAGACCGCGAACGCCCCCTTGCCCGCCAGCGGCTTGCCGGCCAGGTCGCGCGTTCCGGATTTCAGGGTGAAGCGGCAGGCGACCGCCCCGGGCAGGTCGCGCTTGAAATCGTAGGCCCAGTTGCGGTCGTCGACCCAGCGTCCCTGCCCCGCCACCGGACAATCGACGTCGAAGGGGCTGGGGGCGCGCAGGTCGCCGAAGGGCACCATGGGGCTCGAAAAGCGCGCGCTGGCCTGGCGCACTTCGCGCACCTGGCCTTCAGGGGAGAAGGATTCAACCACGGTCTGGGCCTGCGCGCCCAGTGAGCAAGACACGGCAAACCAGCACAATACTCTGGGCAAGACAGGCATTGCATTCTCCCGAATTTGAGCCGTGCGATGGGACGGCGGATGAGTCTTGCAATAACTATTTGCCTTGTCAACAACATTTACTAGAAGGCCATCTTGGTCTCATATTCTTTCCTTATAAGAATAGACAGCCTCATGCAAACCTGGCGGTTTGGTTATAAAATGGGTCAGCCATATTTCCCATACGCATATGAACCTGCCACTGATCCTGAACCTGGCGATCGCCCTCGCCGTCTGCGTCCTGCTGTACGTGTTCCAGCAGCGCCATGTCTCCTTCACCAAACGGGTCTTCCTCGGCCTCGGCCTCGGCGTGGTGTTCGGCGCGGGCCTGCAAATGGTCTACGGCATCGGTTCGCCCGTGATCGCCAGCACCCGCGACTACCTGAACATCGTCGGCGAAGGCTATGTGAAACTGCTGCAGATGGTGATCATGCCGCTGATCATGGTCTCGATCATCCAGGCCATCCTCAAGCTGCGCGATGCCACCTCGCTTGGCAAGATCAGCGCGCTGACCATCGGTGCCCTGATGGTGACCACCGCGATCGCCGCCTCGATCGGCATCCTGATGGCCAAGGTGTACGGTCTCACCGCCGTCGGCCTGACCTCGAGCGCGGCCGAAGTGGCGCGCGGCCACTACCTGGAAGGCAAGCTGGCCACCGCCCAGCAGATCTCGCTGCCGAACATGATCCTGTCCTTCATCCCGGAAAACCCCTTCCTGGACATGACCGGCACCCGGAATACGTCGACCATCGCGGTGGTGATCTTCTCGATGTTCATCGGCATCTCCGCCACCGGCATCGCCGCCAAGAAGCCGGACGTGTTCGAATCCTTCAGCCGCTTCGTGCACGTGGCCCACGTGATCGTGATGCGCATGGTGACGCTGGTGCTGCGCCTGACCCCGTTCGGCGTGTTCGCCCTGATCACACGCGTGCTGGCTGGCTCCAGCCTGCAGGACATCCTGCACCTGCTCGGCTTCGTGCTGGCCTCGTACAGCGCGCTGATCCTGATGTTCTGCGTGCATCTCCTGATCGTCTCGGGCATCGGCCTGAACCCGGTGCGCTACGTGAAGAAGATCTTCCCGGTGCTGGCCTTCGCCTTCACCTCGCGCACCTCGGCCGGTTCGATCCCGATGAGCGTGCAGACCCAGACCGGGCGCCTCGGCACGCCGGAAGGCATCGCCAACTTCGCCGCGTCCTTCGGCTCGATGATGGGCCAGAACGGCTGCGCCGGCATCTACCCGGCCATGCTGGCGGTGATGATCGCGCCGACCGTCGGCATCGACCCGTGGACCCTCGATTTCCTGCTGCCGCTGGTCGGCATCGTCACCATCGGCTCGGTCGGCGTGGCCGGGGTCGGCGGCGGCGCCACCTTCGCTGCGCTGATCGTCCTCTCGGCCCTGAACCTGCCAGTGGCGCTGGCGGGCCTGCTGATCTCGATCGAACCGCTGATCGACATGGGCCGCACTGCGCTGAACGTGAGCGGCTCCATCACGGCCGGCACCTTCGCC